>CAZNZA010000028.1:33487-36514 GCA_964577325.1 uncultured Polyangiaceae bacterium | reverse complement strand
TCGCGCCCGAGCGTCGTGGACGTTCCGGCGTCGCGCCCAAGCCGTGTTGATCTGCCCGCTCCACGTTTGCCCCCTCCGGGGAACGTCGCGCAACCGGTTCCTCCAACCCCTGACTCCGCCTCGGAAACGTCTCACCGAGAGCCGCGGCCCGACGCCCACATGCATCGATGGGCGAGCGACCCACGCCATGAAGGTGAGGCATTGCCCAGCGGCGAGGAGGAGTCCCAAGAGGCAGCTCCGGCATCCAAGACGCTGCCGAACTTGGAGCAGCCTCTCCAGGGGGCAGAACCGCAGCATGCGGGCGTGGCCGCGCCACCGTTTAGACCAGCGCGTCAGGAACTTGCCGGCTGGGCAGCGCCTTCGACGCAAGCTTCCTCGGAAGCGAGCGCACCTCTAGTAGTGGCATCGAATTACCCTCTCGTAGAGCCAAGCTCTGGCAAGCGCTCTATGTCGATCGCTGCCGCTTTAGCCCTGGCGCTTTGCTTCGGCTTAGCGGGCTTTGCCTTAGGCTATGTTCTGTTTTCCGATCAGCGTGAGGAAGTTGCCGCTGGTTCGGCGGCTCCTCCCACGCCTTGTGTGAACACTGAACCTCGCGTCGCCATGGGCGCGGCACCGCCACCGCCGCCGCCGCTCGAAGAAACCGTGGAGGCCGAAGCAAAAACTTTGGAGGCAGCAGTGAGCGCTTCGACGACTGGCGGCAAAAAGGGGCCTGTAGCGTCCGGCGCAGCAGCGAAAGCCGGTACTTCAGGAGAGGGCAACGAGCTGTTGTCGGGCTTGGGAAACATTCCTGGCCCCATCTCGGGTCCCGCTGCGGGTTCCGGCAGTAGCGGAGCGGGGCTCGAGAGCAGCGCCATCGAGCGTACGGTGCAACAGTACCAGAGTGGCGTGAGACGCAGTTGTTGGCAGCCGGCTCTGAATAATCGCGCGCTCGGGGCGGCTTCCAGTGCACGGGTTACGGCAACCTTGCGCATCTCACCAAGCGGCACCGTCAACAGCGTCAGCCACAGTGGGGATCCAAGTGGCTATCCCGGCTTGGCCAACTGTATTGCGGCACGAGTGAAGGCCTGGACGTTTCCCAAAGCTGCTGGTCCGACGACGGCCAACATTCCGTTCGTCTTCGCCGCCCAATAGCTGGCCTGCAAAAGTCGCATACGCCGGAGGCGGCGTGCGTTTCGCAGCGTACAAAAGCACCGCGCCCCAGCAAGCTGGGGCGCGGGGGTCACGTGTAAGCCGGGTTCTGTTTTCCGCCAAGGCGGAAGGTGACCATTCATCTGGGAACCCAATTGCTCGGGTCCTCTAGCGGCCTACCCGAAGGCTCAGGCGAGCAACCTTCAAACGCCTTCCTACATGGCCTTGCTCCAAGTGGGGTTTACCTTGCCACAACCGTTACCGGTTGCGCGGTGGGCTCTTACTCCACCATTTCACCCTTACCTGTCGCTACGCGCCAGGCGGTATTTTTTCTGTGGCACTTTCCTGGAGGTCACCCTCACCGGGGGTTACCCGGCACTTTGCTCTGTGGAGCCCGGACTTTCCTCTCGAGCAGCCATCGCTGGCTGTTCGAGCGGTCACCACTGTGACCGCATGCGCCGTACCATGCTCCCGTGCACTCGCCAAGCGGCGGGCGCAGGGTTTAGGCCGGTTCCGCAGTCCCGAACGAACTCATGCCTGCCACTGGGGAAAAGTCCGGCGTGAGTTGCTCCAGGTAAGACTTCAGTTTTGCCTTCGCCCGCGATTCGAGTTGGCGGGCCCGCTCGCGCGATACCCCCAAGCGGCGCCCAATTTCGGCGAGTGAAGCTTGCTCTTCCTCATCCGCCATCAAGCGTTGTTCAACGATGAACCGCTCGCGCTCGTCCAACTGGCGAATAGCCTTCTGAATAGCATCGTGAAGCGTATCTTGGCGCTCTCGCTCCGAGAGCACTTGATCGGCGCCGTGTTCATCGGAAACCAGCGTGTCGAGCAGGGTCGTGGATGAATCGTCGAATGGTTTTCCGTCCAACGATACGTCCCGGCTGTCGAGGCGTCCTAGCATCGAGCGTAGCTGGTCTGGTGACACGCCCATGCGTTCTGCCAGTACAGCTTCGGCTTGCTCTGGATCACTGAAGACATTGGCGATCTTCATGCGCTCGCGACGCAGCTTGAAGAATGTCTTCGAACGCAGCGCGCCTGAACCAGACACCATACTCCAGGAGCGAATGATGTGGTTGAGCACGTAAGCTCGGATCCAATAAGACGCGTAGGTAACGAAACGGAAGCCGCGCTCCGGGTCGAACTTCTTGAGCGCGTGCACCAGGCCGAGGTTACCTTCAGCAATGAGATCGTTGACTGGCACGCCGTACCGACGGTACTTGATAGCCGTTGCAGTGACGTACTTCAGGTGAGAACGAACGAGAAGTTCAGCAGCCTTTTCTGACTGCTCATCGCGCCAACTGCGCGCAAGCCGGAGTTCCTCTTCGCGGTCTAGAGGAGGCAGCGCACCCTGCGTTTGATAATATCCCGCGTGCGGTTGCATAGTTGCCATGAGCGAACAGTCCTTTGTCTTGATGAGTCGCTAGCGGTTTGTGGGTGCCGACTCAGCCTCGGGTGGTTGGATCGGCGTGAAGAGTGAATGGTTGAAGGGGGAAGAGCAGAGCCGCTCAGCGCGAACACGCCTAGCGTTGCGTCTGACCGGGTACGCCTGCGCTCCACGAACGGTTGCGCCAAAAAGCACTTATGCTGTGCGTGGAAACTGGGGTGGGACGGCCGCGGTAGCGACGTAGCGACGCGCGCCATTCACCTTTCGTGGTGCGCGCGTCACGTCAGCCGATGCCATCAACTGAGTAGCGCTGCGTTCTATTCCCAAGCTGGCGCTGATGCTTAGGAAGTGCTTGCTCGGAACCACTTCGGCGGCGCCGTCGGGCTACCCTCTCACCCACGCGAGCCAGCGTTGAGATGGCTTGCGCGGCTTCAGACAGTGGGATGCCACACGCTGCGCGTTTCAGAGGCTACGCGTTTCAGAGGCTACGCGTTTCAGAGGCTACGCGTTTCAGA
>CAZNZA010000028.1:19281-33387 GCA_964577325.1 uncultured Polyangiaceae bacterium | reverse complement strand
TTTCAGAGGCTACGCGTTTCAGAGGCTACGCGTTTCAGAGGCTACGCGTTTCAGAGGCTACGCGTTTCAGACGTTGAATGAGGAGCCACAACCACAGGTGCTCGACACGTTTGGGTTTCCAAACTTGAAACCCGCACCCATAGCGCCCTCGACGTAATCGATCTCGGTGCCGTCCAAGTACTGATAGCTCAGGGGATCGATGTACAACTGCACGCCTTTGGATTCGAACCGCTCATCGAAGTCAGTGGGACTTTCTTCGAAGTACAGGTCGTATTGAAAGCCCGCACATCCCCCTCCGATCACACGAAGCCTAAGGCCCTGTCCATCGAGGCCCTCCCCCGAGGCAATTTCCTTAACTTTTTCGGCGGCTGTCTGGGTGATCGAGATCATTCGGCGCAACTCCTGCGCCCGAATATGACAATGAATGCAAGATTGTAAAGGCCAGCCAGAAAAAAGGCGGGCCCGTGTGCCAGAGACGGGTCAGGCCACGTCAGTCGGCCTCTGGGCCTTGTGGGGTCAACGGTACGGCGGAGGCCTGCCCAGGTGGGGAAGGGGGCGAAGCGGCGAGTCCGAAGATATGGCCTGAAGCACAGGTGACGACGAGTACCCGTTTCAGGGGAGCCACACCTGCGGCCCCGGAACAGCTGAAGGCTGGGCCGCGGCGCAGCGTGGTGTCACCCAGCCGTCCCACGAGCAGCCGACCGTCTCCTGCGATGGTAGCCACTCGGCCGGAGGGGTCACTGATGACGGGCGGCAAGCGGGTGCGCTGGAGCTGAAGGAGCCCCGACCATACTGTCGGAGGTTCTCCGGACGTGGGGAAAACAGCCAGTTGTCCCTCCTTCGTCCAAACGAAGACTGCGCCATATCCTAACATCGGCTGCGAAGCGAGCTGGTCAGTGCCGAGGGCGCCGAGGGCGAAAAGACGCCGCGTTTGATTCGAGTATTGCCACAGTGTTTGTTGCACAGCAACGAAAGCACCGTCGTCGGTAAGGGCCACTTGGTCGTTGGCGAACCGATGCAGCAGTGTCGGCTCCAAGTGACCTTGCCAATCATAATAGTCCCCCGCTGCCGTGACGTAGCGCAGCCCTTCACCATCAGGATGGGGCCGCGCGTCGATGATCCGATCGGTGGACTTCAAATGAGAGCGGACGTAGTCGGAGCCAATGATCACGACATCGGAGCCACTGATGACGGCAACCGTGTCCCCATCGAGCGGCACTAACCGCGCCGGCTCGGTAGGTTCCGGGATCGGGAGCTCTAGCTGCGTAATGAAGGAGCCGCGATGAGAGTAAGTAACCAGCGTACCGCGTCGCGTGGTAAGCATGAGCCGATCATGCAGCGGCAGCGGCGGCGAGGTGGCGTTTGCAGGTAGCGAAACGCGCCACAACACGCGACCAGCTTCGTTCCACAGCATGAGGTGCCCCTCGCTGGTGACGACGGCAAAGCGGGCGTCGCCGACGACCGTTGCGCCTGACACCAAGCCACCCTGGACGTTAGCTTTCCAGCTTACCTCCACCCGCTCAGGAAGCGCGACAGGAGGGCGCGACGGTGCTGGTGGTATGTCAACAAACGCGCCAAGAGCTGCGCCCGAAAAGAGCCATACGCAGCTCGAGAAACAGACCAGTTCCAGCACTCGCAGAGCGCGGGCTACAGCTAGTGATCCCGACGGGCCGCGGATCCCCATAAACCTACTGCAGCAACAAGAAATGCGATTGAACCTGCGGCAGGTTGCCATGGTGGTCCCCGCGCCCGGCACCGGAAGCAACGATTTGGGCGGCGGTCCCAAAGACGGAAAGCCGCTGCTTGGGCTCGAGCACGAGTTTCGACGGATGCGTCACACGCACCAGACACACCTGCTGCCGGCAGCCGTAGCTCACGCTCAATACCATGACGGTCGCCGCGCCGCGCTCCGTCCATTCTTGAACGCGACCGGCTAGAGCCACGCGGACCACTTGCGTGTCGTCTTCTTCAGCAAGCGCATGCTGCAACTTGTCGAAGCGGCGAACGGCGGTTTTCTGAAAATCGATGGCAGCCTTCTTCAGGTTGTCGACCTGCGCAAACTCTACGACACCGGTGCGGGGAGCATGGTCTGGTACTCGGGCTTCGACCGTGTGCTGTTGGTCACCCCGCTTCTCGATTGGCAGGCTGAATTCGAAGTAACCATGGGCGTCCGCGACGGCCTGTTGTTCGCCCGAGGCAACGGTAGCCCCCGGTGCCGTGCGCCCACTGATGATGATGCGGTTTGCGTCCGTGACGAACCCGGATGTCGGAGTATCGATGATCAACGGAGCGACGGGCAAGCGCAGTTGAAGCGGTGTTGGGGCTTGTCCGGCACCTGCGCCCATGACGCGCGGGCGTACTATCTTGTCTAGCCATTCGACCGATGAGTTGACGCCGTGCACCTCGTCACCCAACGACAGGTGGTACTGCCCGCGCCCCTCGCGCAGCGCTATGACGGTGCCGTTGAGTTCGACTTGCACCCCCGGCGCCGCGTGTACGTCGAGCGCCACATGAGGGGGAGACGCAGCCAGACCTTCGAGGTCCCAGACAAATCGGTAATCTACCGGTACCTGCAGCGCTATGCTCTCGTCGCGGGCCCAACCTTCGCGCTCTACGATCAGCAGGAGTCGGTTGATGCCGACGTTCAGCGGATTGTGCAAGGACAGGATTGCGACGCCGTCGTTGAACGACGCTTGGCTATCTCCCAACCTGACGCGGCTGCCTTGCGCACAGTTGCTGCAGTGCACTTGGAGCACTTCCTGACCGTCATGGATCTTCACCTGAGCTCGTATGGGCTCCGGGGGTTGCCAAAACACCGAGAAGAGTAAGAGCCCGAGCAACAGCGCGGCGGACAAACTCAAAACGGCATAAGCCACCCGCCGATTGCGCGCGTTGTGGTCTGGTAAGTCCGCCGCTACTTCGGCAAAAGCCGCCGGTGGTGGGGAGGGCTCAGCTGGGGTCATGGGCAGTGGCGACGCCACCGGATCTGACCACGCAACCGGCCCGGAGGAGGGCGCGTGAGACGAATTCATCGAAGGCGGTGGCATGTGAGCTCGGTGGGGCACGGTGGCTCGGCCCGGCGTCGCTACCGGTGCGGAGGGAGGTGGTGTGGCGATCGGCGAAGCGAGTGGAGGGCTCATCGCTGGGGAAGCAACCTGACGTGGTGGCGCTGTGGCGGACGCAAGGGTGCGGCCTACTGCTTCGGAAGGGCTTGCCGACGCCGGATGATCCTTCTGCAGCGAGCGCCAAGCGCTGTCGGGAGCCGTTCCCGTCACGATCAGCGGTTCACCCTGCTGCAAGGCGATAGGCGAAGGGCGAGCAGGGGGCTGCGGTGACTGCACCGGGTGAGCAATTCGTGGGCTGAGTTGGCTGCGTTCCGAGGTGGCGGCCGGCATACTGGGCATCGTCTGTGAAGCACCAGCGGTGGGTGCTGAGTGGCCCAGTAGCGTTCCCTGTCGTGAGACATGAGCTGGGCTTGCGCTTCCTCGCAAGGGCACCGCGTCGCGTGCCGCAACTTGGGGCACTCCGGCGGCAGGGGGCGGCCGGGTGTACTGGTGGCTGTGTAGCGTTGCGTCCGCACCAGAGGGTGGCGTTGGTTGCGCACCCATGGCAGCAGGTGAACGAAGGCCGCGCAGTGTGGGGCGTGCGGGGTGCTTCGTAGGGGTGGGCAAACCTGCAGCTGGCAGGGCGGTGCCACATGCCTGACACGCCTGCTGCTTCATCGGATTCATGAAGGTACATCGGGGGCAGGCGCGCATCGCTCCGCACTATAGCAATCGGGCGCAGGGCGCAAAGAGGCCGCAGCCCTTTCTCCGAGATAACGCCGGCAGTTTGGCCCGGGCACGAACGTTTCGTTATGGATGCTGGGATCCGGTGCGATTCGCGAGGAGGTCCCATGCCGTTCACGTTCACTCAAGTACTGGCGACAGTGCATTCTTTTCCCCACATCGTCACCGGTGACAGCGCCGGCTACATGGTTCTGAGCCTTGCAGAGCAGTGGGCGGCCTCACCGCGTACCATCGCGCCGGCATCGATCGCCCTCGAAGCGAGTGGTCGCGTGAGACTACTTGGGCCGCAAGCGTGCGACCCGCTGGAAGCTGATCGCCAGTTGCGCGGGGTCCTCCGCTCGCTATTGCAGCCACTTGCGGCGCCGCCCGAGAGCCTGCAGCATGTGGCGAGCGCGCCCCCCGTATCGCCTTCCAGCTTGCAGCACGAGCTTACGGCGGTGCTCATTCCGCTCAACCACGCGGCGGCGAAGCGCGCTTTGACGCGTCTGTACCGGCGTATGGCCAGTCTAGAGGGTGTGGTCGAGCCAGCCTTCGAGGCTGACGCACCGCCACGCGGCGCGACCGAGAGTGATGCCCCCGACGTCGAGTCCGAGATCGACATCGAGGTAGTGGAAGCAAGCGAAACGTGGTGGCAAACGGCATCCTCGAGTCCAAGCCGGCTGGCACTGGGGCCGTCCGAACGCGAAACAGGCACGCCCATCCTGGGCAGCATTGACGTGCTACCCCGCGCAGAGCTTGAACGGCTCGCCGTAGAAGAACGAGGCCGTGAGGAGCGGGCTTTCACCGAAACGATCCTCGGGGCTCCGGTCGCTCTGCGCGCCGCTGCGGGAGAGCAGGAAGCCCTGCCGCGGGCGCCGGACCCGAGCCCGAGCGTTGGCCCGAGCCAAGAAGCGCTCGAACACGATACCGAAGTGGACGCGGTCGTGCACGTGGATGAGTGGTCCGTGCCGGTGCTTGGTTATCATTCCCAGCGCAGCCAAATAACGACCCTCGTGGAACAGTTTCAGGGTGCACCGTACTTCGACGAGGAGGACGTGAAGCGTCAGTTGCGGCGTTTGGTCGAGGCCGCGGCAACGGACGTCGTGACCCCCACGCCGCCTCCCGTAGAGCGAGCCTCCGCTCACCGTTATCAAGTGACGCCCACGCGGCGCCTAGGGCGAGCCGGAATGGCGCTCGCCTTGGCCGTTTTCGGCTCTTTGCTTGCGATGACGGTGGTCTGGTTTGCGAAGCCGGCAAAAGGCTCGGGCGCGTCCCCACTCCAAGCTACTTCTGGCTGTCAGGCAGACGTGCGGGTGCTCGTGCCGAGCGATGCCTTCGTGTACCTGAACGATGACCAGCACCGTCAGGAGCAGTCAGGGCCGGTCGCATTCTTTGCCGCGGTCGCCTGCGATTCGCACGCAGAAGTGACTGTGCGCCTGGCCGATGCAGCGGAATCAGACGCCGTGCCCACCTGGGTACGCATGCCGCTGCCGGAGCACGAGCTGGGTCATGCTGCAACGAGCGGACAGCCGCTGACGATCTCGCCGCTTCAAGAATGACTGCGGGATGATGTGCCGCACGAGCGGCAGTGCGCCGACGTGTGGGTCACGTTTCGTAACTTGCCGCTCAGGCGAGGGACACGCGGTCCGCCCAGCGAGCAAGCTCTTTGAGCAGCGCCATCGGGCTGAAGGGCTTCGTGTAATAGGCACTCGCTCCTGCGGCCAACGCCAGATCGCGGCTCGATTCGTCGGCCAGCGCACTCACCATGACCACAGGCAAGTTTTGCGTTTTCGGACTCCTCCGCAAGCGTTCACACACTTGCACGCCGTCGTACTGGCCGGGCATCATCAGGTCCAACAGCACCAGGTCGATGTCTTGGGTTAGCGCCACCTCCAACGCTTTCGCACCGGAATTGACGGCAACCACTTCGTGACCGCGCGCTCGGACGAGGGCCTCGATCATGGTACGAATCGAATCTTGGTCTTCAACGACGAGAATGCGCATGGTGCCTCCCTGCCTGGAACGGCCGATGCGCAACAATCCTGAGCGCCAGCAGTCGACGGATTGCCGGCTGAAGGCGAATGTCAGCGTGGAAGCCCGACCTCCGCCGTCGCGTGCTGCGCATCCGCACCCAGAGACAGGGAGGCCCCGAGCCGCGCCGCGAGGTGGGCCGCGATCAAAAGCGCTGGCCCAGCGGGCCTGCCTACGGAAGCAGGGTCAACACTGCCCGCCATGACTCCGTCGGCCAGCGACTGGGGAATTGCCGGACCTGGATCAGCAACGCGCACGAGCACCGATTTCTCGCGGGGCACCAGAGTCACGTACACGGTCCCTCCGCTGGGAGTGGCGTGCAGCGCCTGCTCGATGAGTAGGGCCAAGAGTGCGGCGAAGGGGCGAGGCGAGGTCGCCACGAGTAGCGGCTCATCGGCTGCGCCGATTCCTTCCCCGCCGGCTGCCGACAAGTCGACTTGGAGGTGAACGCCGCGCTTACTACCGCGGTGACCGGCTGTCTGCGCCGCTTGCTGAACCAATTCCCGAAGTTCGAGGCGGCGTGCGGGCTCGTCTGCCTCCAGCACGTACTGAAACTGCGCCTTCAGCGCGTCCACGGCTTCCAGCGTGGAGGCCGAGAGTGCGCCACCTGCGTGACCTTCCCGCGATACTGCCTTCAGTGTCGGCACCAGGGCCGCGGCAAGGCTAGCCACCAGGACGTTCGGAGCGGGTGCGGCCGTTAGGCTGGGGTTCAGCGCTGTGCCAGCCGATTGTGGCGGAATCGACGAATCGTGAGACAGTGCCGTGGCCAGCTCGCGGGCGTACACTTCACCCAACAGTTGAGCTTGCTCCAGTTCCCGTTTGAGTTGATCCACTTCCTCGTGGCTCGACGTTTCCGCCGGCAGGATCACGCGTTGTCGTCGCCCGTGCAATTCCAAGCGACCACCGTGTTTAGCAGCCATACGGCTGAGCCAACGCCGTTCGAGGTCGTTGGCAGCAGCGGTGTCCGGTCCCAGTTCCACGCTGATGTGGATCCATTGAGCCTGGCGCCGTATCTCGATCGTATTGAGTGTGGCTCCCTCGCCGGACCCCCCCGTTTGTTGATTGAGAAGCAGGTGAAACATGCGACGCAGCTCATGCTCGTCGCCGATCACCTCCGTTCCTGCTCCAGGTTCGATCGAGAGTCGGCAGTTGGGCGCCAGATCGTACAACAGGGCGGCCAAGTCGATGCGGCCCCGACGTTTGCTTTTGGGCGCCGCGGGTTGCTGCAACGTGGCCAACATATCGATGGCTTCGTCGATCACGTTGAGGTGGCGCTCACCCGGCACGGCGGACGCACGCTCCTCGGCCGCTGACTCTGGCGGCTCGTCAACTAGGCTTTTGGTCGAGCCCGGCGCGAGCAGCTCGTCGGAAGTTGCACCGGACGTCGCACGGGGCTCATTCACCCAATTGATGACGACATGCGACGAATCGCGCCCCTTGTCGTCCGCTTGTGGTTCGAGGCCCGGCGGGCGCAGCGATGCGCGCAGCTCGTTGACCTCAGCTCGCAAGGCGCTCGCGGCGCCTCTCGCTTCCTGCGCCAGCAACCACCCCAATTCCGCCCGTGTGAGTCGCTCTCCTGGCACCAAAGGAGCTTGCCATGGAGTGGCTCGCGATCCAACCGCCTGCTCCAAGGCCGAACAAATTTGCCCTGGCCGCGCCGGCTCCGTTACAGCCACGATTGTGGGAAAAGTCCGTGCTGTGATGTGGAACACCTACAGGGAGGCGGTGAGAGCGCGCATCTTGCACGGCATGTTTGGGCTAGCCGTGGCTTCGACGCTTTACGCAATCATCGTGGGACAGTACGCGTCGAAGCATGCCGCTCGCGTGCTGAGCGACCTGGGTGTCGCCAGCCTTTCGTTTTACGCCATAGTGGTTGCCGTCGTGATAGGGGCCACCAGTCTCTATCGCGAGATTGAGCTGAAGACGATCTTTCCGATCCTTTCGCGCCCGCTGAGCCGTGGCCAGTACATCCTCGGCAAGTTCCTAGGTACACTGCTCACGTTGCTCGTTTTCATGGCGGCGAACGCCGGTATCCTCTTCTTGTGCCTAGCTGCCTTGCACGGAGATCGAGCTAGGGGAGCGGGGAGCTCAGTCGTCATCGGACTGCTGGGGTTGGCGGTGTTGTTTTGGCGCGCACCATCGATGCGTACGGTACTGCCGGCGGGCTTCGCGCTGTATATCTTCTGCGTTGGCTTCTTCCTCGCCTCATCCGTCATCGACGAGCGGCAAGTGGTCTTCGTCAGTTTCCTCTTGTCGTCGCTTGAAGTGAGCATCGTAGCTGCGCTTGCCGTGCTGTTCTCGTCCTTCTCTTCACCATTCTTGACCGCGCTGTTTACCTTAGGCGTTTTCGTGGTAGGTCGCTCTGCCGACACTCTGGCACAGCTTCCGGCGAAGGTGTTCGGTCCGTTCATCCACGACTTGGGAGTGGCCGCGTCACGCGTCGTTCCCAACCTCATGGTATATGTCCCGCCTCGGTCCGTGCTGACGGGCGCGTCGGTGGAAGTGGAAACCGTCAGCTACGTGGCACTCGCGGCCGTTCAGGCGCTAGGCTGGAGCGTGGGTTTGCTGGTGCTTGCCAGCCTCATATTCAAACGCAGGGATTTCGTATGAAGTTCGAAGGTCAGAGCGGCCTGCGCTGGTTGGGGCTCAGCCTCGGCGCGGCAGTGTTTCTCATTTCGGCGTTGGTGGCTCGAGTATACGAAGCAGGAACTTCCGCGTTGGCTCACAGCGAGCAGGCGTTTGACGCCGGTGACTTGGAGACCGCAACGCGGGCAGCGCGCGTCGCGGCGAACTGGTACCTACCGTCGGCTCCTCACGTGCAAGCGGCATACGGTCGTTTGCGGGCGATCGCCATAGGCGCGGAGACGCAAGGGGATACCACGGCAGCCTTGCGCGCCTGGAGTGCCTTGCGTGCAGCGATCATAGAAACCGATCACCCGTGGTCGGCGCGCGAACAGGAGCTACGGGAAGCCAGCGAAGGCGTCGCGCGCCTGCTGCAGGTTCAAGGAGCTCAGCGCGACCCCGCGGCGTGGACCCACGAGGACGAGGAAGGGCGCGTGCAGTCGGCGTACCGACAACCGATCGGCAGTGGGCGAACGCTGTTTGCCGTGCTGACTAGCGTTGGCATGGCCTTGATGTTGTGGTGCGGCTTTCGTCTTTCGAGCGCACCGCAAGCGGCGAGCGTGGCGCAGGTGACGTGGATGCGCAGCGGCTTGCTGCTTGGCTTTGGGCTGTGGGTTCTTGCTGCCCTAGGCGCGTAGAGCGAATGACCATGCACGACGCACCGGTGATGCTTCCCCTGCAGTCAGAGATCAATGCTTTTCTGACGTACATGGCTGCCGAACGGCGTGCTTCGCGGAATACGGTGCTGGCTTATCAGCGCGACTTGGCTCAGCTCCAGATGTTCCTGCAGGTTAGCGGCTACCATGCCGGCATCGAAGCCTTGGACAAGGGCTGGCTGAGGAGATGGCTCGCCACGCTGGGCAGCCCGATGAAGCCGGAGTCCGTGGCACGCAAGGTGTCTTGCTTGCGAAGCTTCTTCAAGTTCCTGCTGCGAGAGGGCATTTGCCGCCACGATCCCGCTGCGCGATTGGCAACGCCCAAGTTAGGTCGTCGCTTGCCGAAGTTCTTGAGCCCAGAAGATGCAGCTGCCGTCATGGAAAATCCAAGCACCACGTCCCTCGAGCCCGCTTATCGGGCGCGAGACGAGGCGCTGCTCGAGGTCTTGTACGGGTGTGGCCTTCGCGTCAGCGAACTGTGTGGGCTCAACCTGGAGTCCCTCGAGGAAGGGGGATGGCTGCTGCGCGTGGTCGGCAAAGGGAACAAGGAGAGGCTGATTCCGGTCGGAAGCAAGGCCAACGGCGCTATCCACCACTATCTCGAGCATCGCCCGGAGTTGCGGCATCCCCGGACTGGGACACAAGAACCGCGAGCGCTGTTCCTCAACCGCCACGGCGGGCGGCTGACGGTAAGATCCGTGCAGCGGCTGGTTCATCGCTACGGTGCTTGGGGTGCCGGCCGACCCGACTTGCATCCTCACGCCCTACGCCACTCCTGTGCGACCCACATGCTAGAGGGGGGAGCGGACCTGCGCGCGATTCAAGACTTTTTGGGCCACGCCAGTTTGAGCACGACCCAACGTTACACTCACGTATCCATGGATCAACTCTTGAAAGTTTACGACACCAGTCACCCCCTAGCTGGAAAACGCAAACCATGAGTGGCCCTACTCAGAGCCTTGGAGCCCGAATCGCGGCCACGCTGGGCGCAGGCGCGGTGGCCTGGGTCCTGGTTGCGGCCTTTGAGTGGATGCGCTTGGCGCAAGAACAAACCGCCGATGGCTACCTGACGATCCTGGGACTGATTGGTCCTTGGGTGATTGCTGCTGCCCTCGCGGGAGGGGTGGCTTGCCTGTGGTTGGAGCCACAACGACCGCAGGGCGTACGGCGGTTGGTCGAGCTCGCTCGTTCGGATGCGAACGCGCTGCGGGCGGCTTGGGCTTTGGGTACGGCACTAGCTTTTGCCGCTTGGTTGTGGCTGTTCGCGCTCGGCGGGGTGGGGCTTAGGCTGCTGATAGCCGAACAATCCACGATGGCAGCGGCGAGTAACTTCGCGCTGTTCAGCGTACTTTGCGGCATCCTTCTTTTTGGCGCCGCATTGCGCCTGCATCCCGCTCTGCATCGAAGCTTCGAAGCGCTTCCCTTGTGGCTGGTACTCGGCTTGCCGCTCCTGATCTTCATCTTGGCTAGCGCCGCCATCATCGCTTTCGGTGAGACGAGCGGCGCGGGAGGGGCGTGGCGGATGTGGGGCGTGTTCCGGCGCGACGAACTCGATCTCGCGTTACCCTTGTACGTCTTGCTTGCGTTCTCTCTCGGTTATCAGCTGCCGGCTTGGTTCCGGTTGCCCGCCTTTACCTCCGCCATCGTGGTTGCCGCCGCCGGGCTGTTGCTGTGGTCGAGCAGTCGTAGTGAGGCTATGACGTTTTTCGAGATTGAGCGTTCGACGGCTCTGGCGGGGCGCCTCGTGCGGCCATATCAGGTGGGGACGGATGGCGATGGGGACGGGTTTTCCCGAGCATTTGGCGGCGGTGATTGTGACGACGGCAACGCTGCCATCAATCCCGAGGCGCTGGACATCCCCAACAACGGTATCGATGAAGATTGCTCGGGCAGCGACGCCACCTTACCGAGCGATGCCGTGCCGCCGCCCAGCAGCCCTGAAGTTGCCACTGAGAAGGACGCGGCCGCTCGAGTAGAAGGAAAGCTCCCTGACAGGACCAACGTCCTGCTGATCACCATCGACACCTTGCGTTACGACTTGGGTTACATGGGGTATCCGCGGCCCATCTCACCCAACATGGACGCCCTTGCTGCACGTTCGACGGTTTACGAAAACGCCTACGCTCTGGCCTCGTACACGAGCAAGAGTTTGGGACCCACCCTGATCGGCCGCTACGGGAGCGAGACGAACCGAGGCTTTCGCCACTTCAATCTGTATCCACCGCGGGATCGTATGCTGCAGGAGCGGCTCTCGGCTGCCGGAGTGTTCACGATCAGCATCCAGGGACACTGGTACTTCGAGGCGAACACTGGGCTTGGCCGCGGCTTCGATGTCCTCGACATGTCCGCGGCCCCAGAGGACCGCCAGGGCGAGGGAGACAAAACTGTCAATAGTCCCCAGCTCAGCGATGCGGCGATCCGCTTGATGCAGGACCCAAAGCTTTCGGAAAAGCCCTTCTTCATGTGGGTGCACTATCTCGACCCGCACGCGGAATACGTGCCCCACGAACAATTCTCGTTCGGCAGTGAACCACGTGACCTTTACGATGGCGAGATCGCCTTCACCGATCATCACGTGGGGCGCGTTCTGGACGCCTTGAGCAGTTCGCCTTACGCGGACAACACCATCGTCATCGTGGCTAGCGACCATGGGGAAGCTTTCGGTGAACACGGCATGATGCGCCACGGTTTCGAGCTCTGGGAAGCAATCGTACGCGTGCCATTCTTTGTCTACGTCCCCGGTCAGCCCGCGCGCCGCATCGAGCATCGACGCAGCTTGATCGACCTCGTGCCGAGCGTATTGGACGTCTTCGACGTTCCGATCCCCTCTGGAGCGGACGACTTCATTAGCGGTGTGAGCTTGCTGGATGAGTGGCTGGGGGCTACGCCCAAGCCGCGGCCGGTTTTCTTGGACATGCCTGCAGGCCCTTACAACGGGGATCGTCAGGCGTTCATCGAAGACGACCTGAAGTTGATCACGAGCAACAGCCGACCGAGGGGACTATACGATCTGGCTGTGGATCCAGACGAAAACAACAACCTGATGCGGGACACCAAGCGAACTGCAGAAGCGCTGGAGCGCATGAAGCAGTTCCGCTCCGGGTTGAGGACGATTCGCGTCAACCCGCCTTGAGTCGGGTGCAGACTGCGCCGACGGTTGCTTCACGCTGGGGAGACGTCCGCGGGGGGAGCCGCGTTGGGGGCTGGCGTCGGAAACAGCACGTCGGCTTGGGCCATTAACCCAGGAAGCCCTCCCGTGTGGAGAAACAAGACCCGATTGGGTTTGTCCTCCAGGCGAGAAAGGCCGAACAGGGCCTTGCCGGTGTAGACCGGATCCAAGATCAAGCCCACGCGCTGGGCGACCGTATGCAGGAACGCCAGTTGCTCTTCGTCCATGACCCCATAGCCGGGGCCGCGCGCGTCGTGGATGTCGAGGCGGGCAGGGGAGCCCAATTCAGGGCGCCGGCGAGTAGCTTCGGAGATGATACCCGCAATCTGGTTTTCGAAGTGAGACTTGTCATCGCAGACGGCGAACGCGTCGGCGCGCTTGGCGACGCCAAACCGCGCAATACCCAAAGCCACGCCAGCCGCCGTCCCTCCTGAGCCGCACGCGAACGCGACGCTATCGAGGTCGCGGGGCAAGAGACCCAGGTCGATTTGCGCCCGCGTTTCCTCCATGGCGTCGACGTATCCCAGTGCTCCGAGACCGTTCGAGCCGCCTTCAGGGATCACATACGGTCGGGCCCCTTCCTCGCGTAGCTTGGCAGCAAGTTCTTGCATACGCGTCGCTCGATCGGCGTACTCTGTGTCAGAGACGAACGTTATCTCTGCGCCGCTCATGCGACACAACAGCAGATTGCCGATCGAGTGACGGTCTTCCTCACCGCTGCTGCGCAACACGAGATGACAAGCCAAGCCCAAGCGGCGCGCTAGCAGTGCAGTGGCGCGCGCATGGTTGGATTGGGTGGCACCGCAGGTGATCACGCAATCGGCGGCTTGGCTCGAGGCGTCGCCAAGCAGGTACTCGAGCTTTCTCAGCTTGTTACCGGCCTCGGCACCACCCGTCATGTCGTCTCGTTTCAGCCACACCTCGCACTCGAGAAGCTGATTCAGTTCGGGAAAGCTTTGGACCGGCGTGGGTCCGTGGATGAGGGATAGCTTTCGCGGCATCCGCCAGGACGTAACGGGGATTGCTGGACCCCGTCAAGCGGCCGCGCATCGAGGAACGGGGGCAGCTCAGGTGCCTAGCCCGAGAACCGCTGTAAAGGTGGTCATTCCGTGGGAGGTTTCGCCAACTCCACCAAGCGAGCCCCGCGTTCCACGGATTGTCCGTCTTCTACAGAGACACGTTCGACGCGTCCCGCGAAAGGCGCCGTCAGCTCGTTCTCCATTTTCATCGCCTCGAGCACGACGAGGGGTTGGTTCGCTTCGACGCTGTCGCCAGCGCGGCAAGCTACTTTCACCACGCGCCCTGGCATGGGCGCCACCACGTACCGCGCATCGATGACGGCGGCTGCGGAAGGCTGCGTTGAGCGATACAGTCGCAGCGGGGTCCCGCCTCGGCATTGATAGGTGTCCGAGTCTGTTTGCAACACTTCGTAGGGGCGCCCATCGATGAGCAGAAGAACGGGGGGCCCGGCTGCCAAGACTCGCACCGCCCACACGCGTCCCTCGACGACCACGCGAAGCTCGCTGGCGGACGGATCTTCGACAGGGGCGCTGACATCCACCACCGTGGACGGAGCGTTTGCTGAGCTACGAGCGAAAGTATAGCGCACGACGAGTCCCAAGCGATGCGGGGACCAGCATGAAACTCTGCAGCGGGTGTGGCAATGGAAAAGGGAGCAACCTTGGCGACGAGGGTTCGCGCTTGGGGCGCGCTTTTGCTGCCTGCCTTAGTGCTGAGCGGGGTACCGAACAGGCCAGGCGTATCAAACGCCTTCCCCTCAGCGCCACGTGTCCCTTCATCGCAGCATGACTACTCATCGCAGTATCTCGCAAGAGCGCAGTATTGAGCAAGAGCGCAGTAT
>CAZNZA010000028.1:8796-19181 GCA_964577325.1 uncultured Polyangiaceae bacterium | reverse complement strand
GCAAGAGCGCAGTATTGAGCAAGAGCGCAGTATCGTTCATGAGCGCAGCACCACTCAGGAGCGCAGCGTCGCTCAAAAGCGCAGCGTCGTTCAAAAGCACAGCGTCGCCACACATCGGAGCAGGACTAAAGGGCGCAGTCCATCCGCGTCGGCAGCGCCGGTTTTCCCTGTATCGACCCCCACGCTGAGCAAGCTCCGCGAGCCTTCGAGCGCGGAGCAACAGGTCGCGCACTTCAAACGGCTGCCGTGGCCGAAGGCGATTGTCGATCCGACGCTCCAGCTTACGGCCGATGACACGTTCGAGGTTGGCCGCCTCATCGTCGAGGTCATTCACGGTGGAAGCCGCGATACGCAAAAAGCGCGGAAAGCGTGGAGCTTGCGCCGCATTCAGCAGCAGGTCCTTGGCGAGGCGAGTTTCGCTACCCTTGCCCGCTGTGTTCAAACCTACGAGACATGCCGCGGGCTAGGATTACAACCGCCGCTCGGGGACGTGCGCGCCGGCCACCTGCTTGGGCTGGCGCACGTGCGGCCGGCAAAGCAACGAATGCTGTTGAGACGGGTGGACGAGCAGCGTCTGAGCGTGGAGCAGTTGCGTCAATCCACCGGCCGCGCCGGCCAGAGGACCCGTCGTGGGAAGCCCGCGGTGATCAAGGCGCTGGACGCCCTCCGCAAGCACAATCTCCTGGAAGACGTGGACAGCCTGCAGGATTTGCCTCGCGCGGAGGGAAAAAAAGTGCGGCAGCAGGTCGCGCAACTGCGTCAGGAGCTGCTCACCCTCGAAAAGCAGTTGCGCCGGCTCGGGTTCGCTTGAAGACAGGCTTGGGCCTCGGCAGCTTGCCCTCGCTTCCCTGACGCGACAAACTTCGGGGGCTAGCTGGACCTTGCAATAGGCGTGCTTCTCGTCCTAACTGGCATTCTAGTTATGACTACGTATCCTGCGTTGCAAGTGTGCCGTCCTCGGTCGGTGCGGGTGTTTTCCACGTCTGCACGAGTGTTGCTCCTGATGATGGGAATGGGTGTGGCAATAGGCTGTGCCAAGAGTAAACCCAAGACGGATGACGCAGAAAAGGCCGCGTCCGGTCAGCAAACCGTCGAAAGTGAGCAAGGCGCAGATCCGGTTTCTAGCGCGCTGCGTGCCATCGCCGAAAACTGCACGATCAACGAGCAGCATGCGGTGGTGAGCAAGTGCAAGTCCAACGAGAAGCAGCGATTGGTGCGACAGCTAAACGCCGGTAAGGTGTCGCGCGCCGAGGCGCTTCCCCTACTGGTGAACGCTCTTGGGGCAGAAGACAAGAAGCTCTCCATCGCGGCGAGCAAGACGTTAGAGGGCGCTTATCGCAATAGCTTTGGCGACGTCGGAACAGATGGCGTTGATGCCCAAGTCGCGAAAAACCTGCTGGAACAGGTTGGCAAGTTGCCCAAACGCCAGGCCATGCAAGTGGCTCCGGCGGCTGTGCATGCCGCTGTGTTATCGGGGCAAACCCAAGAGCTGTACAAGGTCCTGGATGAGCATCCCAACAAGGACATGCGCGCCTCTGCTTACGTTTACTTGATGCGTTACGCTTCATTGGACCAGTTGCCCAAGATCAAGCAGCTGGTGGAGGGCGAAGACGCGAGAGTGGCGGCTTCCGCGTTGGAATCTCTGCGGCGTATGCCAGGTCAAACGGACGAGCAGAAGGCGCAGATTTGCGATTTCGTGTCGCCTTGGGTGAGCGATCCGCGTCCGAGCGTGGCGGGGAAAGCCGTCTCCCTATCAAGCACCTGCGGCGGCAAGTACGTCGACGTGGCTCTCGCGGAAGCCGAAAAGCGGGCAGCCGGTGGGGACTTGAGTGCAGCGTTCGTGCGTGGCTTCGATCAGCTTTGTCTCGACCGTCGCGGCAAGACGTACGGCACTGGAGAGCAGTGCAAGCGGGAGCGGCGTTGGTTGGAGGCGGTGCTAGCCAAAAAAGCGCTGGGTGAGGACGTTCGCCAGTTTGCGCTACTCGGGCTCGGGCTGCAGTTCCCGGACGACAAAACCGCAGCTCTGGCCAATACCTACGCGGCTGCCGACGAGAAGCGTCTAAAGAGCGCTGCCCAACGCGTCGCGCGCAGCGTTGCTTCGAAACAGAAGCGCGGTCAGGCCGTTGGAGCCACGGCAGCAAAGGGCCCCGGCGCAAGCCAAGCCAAACCCACTCCGGCAAGCAAGCCCTCGCCAGCCCCTGGCGTCAAACCAGCGGGTAGTGCCGCTGGCCCTGCTTCGAAATGAGCCAGAGCCATGACTTTTGACCCCCGCCATCCCACGGACGATGTCCGCATTCGCCAAGTCCGTCCGTTGTTACCACCTGCGATCCTTGCAGAGGAGCACCCGCTTCCTCCGGCAGATGCCCAGTTCATCGCGCAAGCTCGTCGGGAAATCGCGGATGTCATTCACGGTCGTGACCGGCGTACCCTGATCGTCGTTGGACCGTGTTCAATCCACGATCCGAAGGCCGGCCTCGAATACGCAGCGCGACTCAAGGAGGTGGCACAGCGTCATCGCGAATCTCTCTTGATCGTGATGCGGACTTACTTCGAAAAGCCGCGCACTACCGTCGGTTGGAAGGGGCTCATCAACGACCCGCACTTGAATGGCGACTTTGCCATCAACACCGGTCTGCGACGAGCGCGCGAGTTT
This sequence comes from uncultured Polyangiaceae bacterium, assembly GCA_964577325.1. Lineage (GTDB taxonomy): Bacteria > Myxococcota_A > Polyangia > Polyangiales > Polyangiaceae > SZUA-265. Next base: position 16,528 of record CAZNZA010000028.1, on the reverse strand, counting down.
TTACTGCAAGTGATCGCACTCGGGCTGCCTACCGGAACAGAGTTCTTGGACCCGATCAGCCCTCAATTCGTGGCCGATTGCGTTTGTTGGGGTGCCATTGGTGCACGTACTACGGAAAGCCAAGTTCACCGGGAACTCGCCAGCGGTCTGTCGATGCCCGTCGGCTTCAAGAATGGCACGGGCGGCTCAATCGCGATTGCGGTAGATGCCATCGCCTCGAGCCGTCACCCACACCACTTTCTGAGTGTGACCAAGCAGGGGCTCGCCGGCATCGTGGAAACCGAGGGTAACCCCGACACCCATCTCATTTTGCGGGGTGGCGGCGGGCAACCCAACTACGACACGACGAGCGTGGCTACAGCGTGTGCGGCATTGCGAGCAGCAGGCATGGACACCGGAGTGATGGTTGATTGCAGCCACGCCAACAGTGGAAAGGATCCGGGCAGGCAACCAGAGGTGGCGGAGGCGCTGGCCAAGCAGATTGAGACTGTTGCCAACCCAATCACAGGCATCATGTTGGAGAGCTTCCTTCTTGCAGGTAACCAACCCCTGTCAGGACCGCTTCAGACCCTGCGCTATGGGCAGAGCATCACTGACGGTTGTTTGGGGTGGGAGCAGACGTTACCGGTGCTCGATCGACTGGCTGCTGCCAGTCAACAGCGCATGTCGAAGTCGTGATTGGTCACGCCCGTCTTAGTCTCACTGGACGCGTTCTCGTCGTCGCGCTGCTCGCCTTGCTCTGGGGGCAAAACGCTCATGCGTTCCCTCGCGCAGCGGTCGTGACTCCCGTAGTGCATCGCACCTATTCCCACGACCCTACCGCTTTCACCCAGGGGCTGCTGTTCTGGCAAGGCCGCCTGTTCGAAAGCACGGGAATACGTGGCCGTTCCAGCCTGCGCCGCGTCGAGCTTGCAACCGGGCGAGTGGAGCAGCGTGTGACTCTCCACCCCCACGAGTTTGGGGAGGGTCTTGCTCGCGTGGAAGACAAGCTCATCCAACTCACCTGGACGGCCGGCAAAGCTCACGTTTACGCGTTGGAAACGCTCACTCCGCTGCAGACCTTCGAATATACCGGACAAGGCTGGGGACTCTGTTTTGACGGCCAGCGCTTGATCATGAGCGATGGGAGCGACTCGTTGTTCTTCCGCAACAGCGACGACTTTGCCCTTCGCGGAGCGATCCGTGTCACTCGCGACGGCAAACCGCTCACGCGCTTGAACGAGCTCGAGTGCGTCGAGGATTTCGTCTACGCCAACGTGTGGCAGACGAACGAGATCGTGAAGATCGATCCGAAAACAGGCTTGGTGCTGGCCACGATTGATGCGGCGGCACTGCTGAGCCCCGCCGAAGCACGGGCCGCCGATGTGCTGAACGGAATCGCCTACGACCCCGAAAGCCAGCGCTTCTTCATCACCGGCAAGTTGTGGCCGAAGCTGTTCGAGGTGACGTTTCCAGGGCCTGCAAGCCCGCAAGCCGCCGCTACGGCGGCCCACGACCCATCGAACACACCTCCGCCGTCTTCTGGTTCCACGACTGCACCGGCGGCTCCGGCCCCAGCCAAGCCGGCAGGTCGCCCGCCCCCGGCACCTCGGGCTTTGGGCAGCTGTCGCTGTGCGCTCAGTGACGACGGCGCGGCAGACGGGCTAGTGGGATCAATGCTCGCTACGTGGTGGTGTTTCCGACGCAGGCGGCAATGCAGGCGCAATTTACCTGTTTCAGGTTAACCTTGGAAGACGACCCTGCTGTCGTTCTCACGTAGGCATGGGGAGCCCGAGCGGGCCAAGCTGTGCTCGAGCGGCGTGTTCGTGCCGTGACGATGGCTGGGCTTTCGTATAGGGTGCTGCCTGGCCGCGACGGCGATGGCGCCTGCAAGCGCGGATGTGTAGGAAGAGGCAAAAATGACTGACCAGTCCAGCAAGAAGTCGATGGACAGCATCATGGCCCTGTGCAAGAGGCGGGGCTTCGTATTCCAAGCGTCTGAGATCTACGGCGGCATCAACGGGTTTTGGGACTACGGCCCCCTCGGCACCCAGCTGAAGAAGAACCTCAAGGATGCTTGGTGGCAGGACACGGTGATAAGTTCTCCGCCGGGACCCGACGGCGCACCGGTGCGCATCGTTGGATTGGACTCTTGCATCATCCAAAACCCCAAACTGTGGATAGCTTCGGGCCACGTGGGCGGGTTCAACGACCCGATGGTCGATTGCCGGGAATCGAAGCGCCGCTATCGTGCCGATCACCTGCTCGTGCTGCGGCTGCCCGGTGCGCCACGCATGGTTGCCTTCCTGGAGGGCGACGAGGAGGGACACGCACGGGCGCTCAAGCTGTTGAGCAAGGCGGCGAAACGCAAGCTAGACGGCGATGAAGCGGAAGCAGCCGAGGTCGAGGTAATGCAGTTTCCAAAGTTGGGCGACGATGAACGGCAGCAGACCATCGGACCAGATGCCAAGGAGGCCGGTACGCTGACGGCACCGCGCGCCTTCAACCTGATGTTCAAGACGTACGTGGGTGCCACCGCCACCGAGGACGACGTTGCCTACCTACGGCCAGAAACGGCACAAGGCATTTTCGCCAACTTCAAGAACGTGCTGGATACGAGTCGCGTGAAGGTTCCGTTCGGCATCGCACAGATCGGTAAAGCGTTCCGCAATGAGGTCACGCCTCGCAACTTCACCTTCCGTTCTCGCGAGTTCGAACAGATGGAGATCGAGTTCTTCTGCGAACCCAGTTCGACTCCAGAATGGTATCGCCATTGGCGTGATCTGCGTCTGGCTTGGTGGAAATCCGTGGGACTACAGGGCGACAACCTAATGTTGCGCGAGCACGAGCGAGACGAACTCGCCCACTACGCCAAAACCGGTGCGGGGACGAGTGACATCGAATATCGCTTTCCCTTCAGCCATCCCGGTTTCGGTGAACTCGAAGGCGTGGCGGATCGAGGCAACTACGACTTGTCGCAGCACATGCATCACGCCCGAACGAAGCTCGAATACTTCGAACCTGAAACCAATCAGCGCTACGTGCCGCACGTGATCGAGCCTTCGGCCGGCGTCGACCGAGGGGTGCTCGCTTTGTTGTGTGAGGCTTACACCGAGGATCCTTCACGGCCAAGCAAGATGTTCATGCGCTTCACACCGCGCATGGCGCCCGTCAAGGCTGCCGTCTTTCCGCTCGTGGCCAAAGACGGTATGCCGGAGGTCGCGGAGAAGCTTTTCGCGGAGTTGAAATCACGCTTCGGCTGTGTCGAAATGGACGTCAAGCAGACGATTGGCAAGCGCTACGCTCGAATGGACGAAGCGGGTTGTCCCTACTGTTTCACCGTCGACGGCGACACGGCGAGCGATCAAGCCGTGACGGTGCGGGATCGCGACAATCTCGCCCAGGAGCGAATCGCTCTCGACCGCGTCGCGGAGTGGCTCGCACCACGTCTCACGGCCGGGCAGGAGTAGCGCGTGCCACCGATCGCAGAGAAGCAGGCCCAGCTGGGGATAGTGGGGTTGGGCGTCATGGGCCGCAACCTGGCGCTCAATCTCACGGACAAAGGTTACTCCGTCGCCGCGTGGGACGCCAACGTCGTGGCTCGCGATGCGCTGCTATCCGAGGGCAAGGAGCGAGACATCCAGCTCGCGGCGGACATGATCGATCTAGTGCAGCGGGTACAGCAACCGCGGCGCATCCTGGTGATGGTACCTGCTGGGAAAGCCGTGGACGCCGTGATAGCCGCATTGCTGCCGGAGCTTTCGCCAGGCGATGCGGTCATCGATGGCGGCAACACGTGGTTCGAAGACACGAGACGCCGAGAAGCGCTCCTCGCCCAGCACGGGATCCGGTTCGTGGGGATGGGGATCTCGGGCGGCGAAGAGGGGGCACGCCACGGTCCAAGTTTGATGCCTGGCGGAAGCGAACAGGCCTGGTCGCTCATCAAGCAGCCTTTCGAGGCCATCGCCGCCGTGTCCGATGACGGCCCATGTGTCACACACGTGGGAGCGGATGGCTCCGGTCACTTCGTCAAGATGGTGCACAATGGCATCGAGTACGGCGACATGCAGCTGTTGGCGGAAGGCTACGATGTGTTGCGACGAGGTCTGGCGCTAGAGACGCCTCGCATTCAGCAGTACTTCGCGGCGATGAAAGACGGGCCGTTGGCATCGTTCTTGGTAGAGCTCACGGCAGCCGTGCTGGCGAAAACCGATACCAGAACGGGACGACCGCTCATCGAGCTCGTCGCCGACCAGGCTCAGCAGAAAGGGACGGGGCGCTGGACGCTCGAGGCAGCGCTGGCGTTGACGGTTCCCATCCCGACCATTGGAGCTGCGGTCGACGCTCGGGCCCTATCGAGCGAACCAGAGCTTCGCGGGCGGCTTGCTGCTTGGCTGCCGGGGCCGCTCCATGCGACAGATTACGGCCACGAAGCTGCCGTCCTTCAGGACCTCCACCAAGCCTTGCTCGCAGGTAAGCTGTGCGCCTACGCACAAGGTTTCAGCCTGATTGGTCAGGCGGCGCGGAATTACGACTGGAACATCGATCTTGCTGAGATTGCGCGCATCTGGAAGGCCGGCTGCATCATTCGCGCCCGCATTCTGGACGATGTGGTGGCCAGTTACCGCCTGGAGCCGAACTTGCCCCATCTGTTTTTTTCCCCCTCGTTGAGGACGCTGCTGAGCGAATCACTACCAGGATTGCGTCGCACGCTGGCGCGCGCCGTCAATGGCGGCATACCAGTTCCTGCCTTGGCGGCCAGTCTTGCGTACATCGATAGCGTCCGCTCCGCACAGTTGCCTCAGAACCTCACCCAAGCTCAAAGGGACGCCTTCGGCGCCCACACCTATCGCCGCGTCGATGATCTGGCGGCAGGCGCTCAGCACAGCGATTGGCTGACTCCGGATGTGTGAAGGAAAAGGCAGACCTCGCTCAATCGTGGTGATGGGTGTTTCGGGCTGCGGCAAGTCCACCTTGGCGAGCGCACTAGCCGCCGAACTGCACCTACCGTACGTCGACGCCGACGGTTACCACTGCCCGCTCAGTCGCGAGAAGATGGCGCGCGGTGAACCACTGACGGACGAGGACCGGCGAGATTGGCTGCTCGGTTTGCGGCGCATCTTGGATGCCGCGGATGCAACCCAGCAACCCATCGTGCTGGCGTGCTCAGCTCTCAAAGAGGCGTACCGTCAGGTGCTCGGCATCGACCCCGTGCTTCGACCGTTGGTCTTCATCCGCATCACGGCCGAGCATGCGCTGCGCCGGGTAGCGGCGCGGGCCGATCACTTCATGCCGCCAGCGCTGGTGGAGAGCCAATTCGCAGCGCTCGAACCGCCGCGAACTGCCATCGAGGTGTCGGCGAAATGGTCACTCGACCACGCCGTGCGCTACGTCATGACAGCGCTGACCGAAGCGGTAGCAAAAGAGGGAGGAGACGATCAGTAACTCGGACCTCACTTGCTTTTTCCGGACCCTCCTCAGCTCACCCGCGAGCGAGGGGCAATGGTCACGCTCTTTTGCGCGTCGGCGAGCAGGTTTTTCAGTTGTCCGTTGGCCACGGCCAGCATCGCGAAGTTTGGAGCCAGTGTAGCCTGGAGCTCTGTCACCAGCTGCGCGTTGCGATCGACGAGTGCGCGGCGTTTGTCGCACCAGGTTTCGATCACCAGATGGGGAGGCGCGCTGGGGGCTCCAGAACGAAGGATGACTTCCACCAACGAACGCTGGGTGATGAAGAGATCATCCAGCACGGCGGCCACGGCCTGACGATCCCACGCTCGCTCGGTAGGGAGTCGACGAGCGAGGGCGCGAAGCCAAGTCAGACCAAACTGCTCGCCCACCCGGAAGTATACGCGCGCCGTGTCGCCGACGGAGCGTGCGGTGTCCAAGCTGAGTTGAACGATATCACCCATGGGGGCTAACAATGGCAACAGGCCGACCTCCACAGCGAGCTTCTGGGGTACGCCAGCGGTAGTGCGTTCGTTGACACGAGCGTCCACGTCTTCCCGCTCCCCGGGGCTGGCGACGTCGTATAGCAGAGGCTTCAGTTCCTGTGCCGCATTGCGATAGGTACGGATGCAGGTTTCGATGTCGCGCTGACTGCCGTGCGTACGCAGGAGCCAAATCGCGAAACGGTTCACGCTTCGCCCGCAGTCGGCCAGCATGCTCGACTGGGATGCGGCGAGCAGCAAAGGGTCGAGCTCTTCGATCTGTTGCCAGAGCGCGCGCATCCTCAGTACCTCTGTGGCCACGATGTATGCGGCAGCCACGCTCTGTGCGTCCATGCCAGTCATTTCCCGTGCCTCGTGCACGAACGTGATCCCCATGCGATTGACGATGTCGTTCGTTACCCCGGTGGCGATGATCTCGCGGCGCAACTGGTGTCGCTCGATGGCCTGCGGGTAGCGCTCTTGGATGGCTCGTGGAAAGTACGACGTGAGAAACGACGCGAGATATGGCTCTTCCGGCAAGTTGGAGGGCAGTAATTCAGCGTATAGCGCGTTTTTGGCGTAAGAGAGAAGCACCGACAGCTCCGGGCGCGTGAACCCGATGCCTCGCATCACCCGCTCCGCTAGCGCCTCGTCGTCGGGGAGATGCTCGATCGCTCGGTCTAGGGTGCCCATCTTTTCCAGGCCGCGAATGAAGCGACCGAGGCGGTCGGTAAGGCGGAAGCCGACGAGTTGACTGACGCTCAGCGTCTGCGTCTGCAGGTAGTTGTCGCGCAACACCAGGTTCGCCACGTCTTCGGTCATCTCGACCAGCAGTGCATTGCGGTGCTTGCGCGTCACCTCACCCTGGGCCTCGATTTCACTCAGCAAGATTTTGATGTTCACTTCGTGATCCGAGCAATCGACGCCGGCGCTGTTGTCGATGAAGTCTGTGTTGCAGCGACCGCCGGAGAGCGCGTATTCGACGCGCCCCCTCTGCGTCATGCCCAAGTTGGCACCTTCGCCCACGACTCGAGCTCGCAGCTCGTGAGCGTCCACCCGCAGCGCATCATTGGCTCGATCGCCCACATCCGAGTGCGATTCGCTGCGCGCCTTGACGTACGTGCCGATGCCACCGAAGAACAGGAGCTCCACGTGGCAACGAAGTATGGCCTTGATGAGATCGTTGGGCGTCAATTGGCCTACGCTCACGCCTAAGAGCGCCTTCATCTCTGGGGTCAGTGAGATGTGCTTGGCTTTGCGTTCGAAGACTCCGCCACCGGAAGAAATGAGGTGCGATTGATAGTCTGCCCAGCTGCTGCGGGGCAGCTTGAACAGCCGCTGGCGCTCCGCCCACGCCGGTTCGGGAGCGGGATCGGGATCGATGAAGATGTGCAGGTGGTTGAACGCCGCGACCAGGCGGGTGTGACGCGATAGGAGCATCCCGTTGCCGAACACATCGCCGCTCATGTCGCCCACGCCGCAGCAAGTAAACGGTTCGTTCTGGATGTCTTTGCCCAACTCACGGAAGTGACGTTTGACGGATTCCCACGCGCCGCGCGCGGTTATCCCCATTGCTTTGTGGTCATAACCAGCGGATCCCCCCGAGGCGAAGGCATCACCGAGCCAGAAACCACGTCGCACCGAAATCTCATTCGCGATGTCCGAAAAGCTCGCCGTACCCTTGTCCGCCGCTACTACGAGATACGGATCCTCGCCGTCATGGGCCACGACATCGTCCGGCGTCACGACCGCGCCCCCGCGGCGATTGTCAGTGACGTCGAGTAGTCCCGCGATGAAGGTCTTGTAGCAGCGAATCCCCTCTTCCA
>CAZNZA010000028.1:4173-8696 GCA_964577325.1 uncultured Polyangiaceae bacterium | reverse complement strand
TCGGTGCGAAAGTCTTCGATACGGTCAGACCAGCGCAGGCCGCCCCGAGCAACGTGGCCAAACCGCAAGTGAACCCCTTCCAAACGCGGACTGAAAACGAAGATCTCCCTGAACGGCTTCGGCTTCGGCATGCAGTCGATGCGGGCGCTATCGAACTTCAACGCCAGGTAATCCTTCAATTCACCCGCTTCGTTCTTTTGATAGAAGTTCGTCCGCGTCGTGGCCGTGAGCGCCGAAAGGAAGGCATGGAGGATACGGTCCTCGTCGAGGTTCTCCACTGCTTCGAGTAGCTTGCGCGCTTGGTCGGTGAGATCCAGCGCTGCTAGCCGCCGCCTTTCCAGCGGATCGGCTGCATTCGTACGTCCATGAATAGGCGGTACGGAAGTCGCGGGGGCATTGGGAGGCAGCGAGTTGGCGTCGGGTTCCCAGGTGGGATCGAACATCACCTTGAACAGCTCCACACACAGCTGCGTAAAGCGCGGGTGACGGCGTAAGGTGGTCTCCATGTACTTGAGGGAGAAGGGGACATTGATTTGGCGAAGGAATCTTGCGTAGGCGCGAAACAGCTTCACCTGGCGGCTTTGCAGCCCTGCGTGTAGGACGAGCTTGTTGAAGCCGTCGTCGCCCATCGTACCGCGCCACACGCCGCCGAAAACATCGATGAAAGACTGCCCCACCGCGGAAAGATCGACGGGCACTTCCCCTTCAGTGCTCAAGGTGAAGTCATGCAAGCGCACCGCATGGGACCTGGAAGCAGGATGCAGTTCATGGGGGATTTCGCTCACCACGCGCAGCCCCATGTTCTCCAGCATCGGCACGATGTCGCTCAGCGCCGCTATGCCAGAGGGAATGAATACCTTCAGCCGTAGCTGATGCGGAGCGAACTCGACCGGCCGATATAGCTTCATCGTGGGCGCGTCCCGCCGAATCGCCTGTTCCGTATACCTGACGTCGGTAACGGCCGTCAGAACGTCGTGAAGTTCACGATAGCTCGCCGGAAACGCCTGGCGAAATTCCCTGCTGTGTTCCACCCCGCGCTGCTCGCCGAACTCGTGGATGAGGGCCTCTTGCAGGCGGTCTTCCCACGATTGAGTCACTTCCTCCAACCGACGCTCGATCTCCTGGTGTGGGAGATCTTCCAGATCGTGCGGCGACGTCTTTATGATCAGGTGCAGTCGCGCATGCGGATCATGGGTCAAGTGAGTGGTGTACGCCGAGACCGTCCCGCGATAGGCCGCGCTGAGCACTTGCTGAACGCGCAGACGCAACGAAGTGTCCATTCTGTCGCGCGGAATGTAGACGAGGCAAGAGACGAAGCGACCGAGAGGGTCTCTGCGCGCGAACAATGCTACCCGCTGTCTATGCTGAAGATACAGGATGCCGCGTGCAATCTCGAGCAGGGTTGATTCGTCGATCTGAAAGAGCTCGTCGCGGGGATATGTTTCGAGAACGTAATGGAGCGTCTTTGCGTCGTAGCTGTTGGGGAGGTAACCTGAGGCCTCCGCTACCCGCCGCAACTTTTGACGCAGTAAGGGGATGGTTTCGGGGCTGTGGGAGTAGGCCGATAAGGAGTAGAGGCCTACGAAGATATCGAAAATAGCCACTCCTTCGGCAGCAGGATCCTGGGGTCGCCTGACGATCACGACGTCCAAGTGAACGGGCCGATGTACGGGCGACCGTAGGCTCGCTTTGAGTGCCTGCAGCGGGCGGCTGGACGTGAGCGAGCCCCGCCAGTCGAACACGTCGCGGTTCTCGTCGCGCAGGATGCCCAATGAGGGTTCGGAGGTGGGCGAAGGCTCATGCTGATCATCGTTGCGATGGCACAGTTGGCGATAGCCAATGAATACGAAGTCCTTATTTGCCATCCAGCGCAGAAACTCTGCTGCTTCTCGTGTGTCGTCATCTTCTGGAGCTTGGGCGCCAAGGAGATTGCCCACTGCTGAACAACGCTCGCGCATGGCGGGGAAGTCCGCTACCGCCACGTGGACGTCGTTGAGTACCGCGACCAGTGCTTGCTCGATGTGCGAGAAGCGTTTTGGATCGAGGGCACGTACTCGGAGATGAATGACCGACTCTAGGCTGTGGCTGTCGTCCTCGGGTCCCCCAGTCAAAGAACGGGCGGCCTCCAAAGCCTGAAGGTCTCCCGCCGAGCTGCGTTGGACCCGAAGGATGGGGTGCAGCACCCACTGCACCTCGGCTCCCAAGCGAACCAGCTCGGAGCTCAGGGAGTCGACCAGGAAGGGCATGTCTGGTTGCGCGATTTCGATGACGGTGTGCTTGGTGGTGTAGCCGTGCTCGTCGAGGGTGGGGTTGAAGAGACGCAGGATTGGTGCCGTACCCCGACGCTCTAAAAGTCTTCGTAAGTTAACGGCTGCGGCATACAGGTGGTGGGGTGGTTCAGCGGCGAGGAGGGCTGGTGGCGCTCCGGAGTACAACGCCTCGATGAGGGGAACGACGAGCGATGCTTCGCCGGGGGAGAGGCGCTGTTTCGCCAGGGCAGCGACTTCGGTAATAAGCTCGGACGCGGTGGGGGAGGTGGGCATGGACGTTTCCTGAACTCGAGGTGGCGGCATCGGTATCCGCCGGGGCGTGGGTGGCGAAGACTCAAACTGGGTTAGCCCACGTGGTCGATGACGGCAACCGCTGCGGGGGGCGCAAGTCTAGAAGCCATGGTGCCTGCCGAGTGGGGCTAGCGTGGGTCGATGTGGTCACCATTGCTGCGCAACGCCCCACTGTCGGCGACCGATGGCGGGTATGGTCAGACAATGCACCCGCTGGTGTCGTACGCACCAGTTCCACCGCCTGCTCTTCGCGAACAGCTTATACATCTGCACGCCCACAGCTTCGGCTGAGGCGACCTCCGGCGACGCTGGGTTGTACGGAGCGGCGCCGCCCCACGACGCCGACGCCACCGCTTCCCTAGCAGCCGCTTCTCCTTGTGCGATGGACAGCGTGCCGACGTACGAGGTCCAAGGGCAGCTGCCCGAGAGCGAGCTGCTCGGCCAGACAGTAGCGTTGATGGGCGTGGTGAGTTTTGTCAGCCGTGATGCGGAAAGCGACGCGAGTGGCATCAGCGGCTTTCATCTAGAAGATCCGGTGGGGGATGGTGACCCGTCAACTTCTGACGCTGTATTCGTCAGCGCTGTCGGTATCGTGGATGAGTCGCATCTCGATCGTGAACTGCCCGAAGCCTCGGCCATCGGGTCGCTAGTGCGCGTGGAGGGCACCGTCGTGGAAGTGGATGGTGAGACGCAAGTCGTAGCCTCCCAGGTGACGGATTGTGGTAGCGCAGAGCTCAAGCCCCCCCTACGCGTGGAGCTTCCGTTCGACCTAGAGGCGAGGCAGGGGGCCGAGCCAATAGGTCCGCTCCTCGAGACGTTGGAAGGTATGCGCGTAGAGCTCGATCAGTCGCTGGTGATCGCTGGTGTTCACGACTGGGTACGCTACGGGGAGCTGCTGTTGATGTTGCCTCCTCTGGCCAACAGCTACACCCAAACGTCCATGCCCGATGTTGAGCGGTACTCGCAGTACGAGCAGGCTTTGGCCCGGCGCAGTATCCTCCTCGATGACGGCTCGTCCCAGTTATATCCCGATCTTCGGACGGGGATTTGGTCGTTGATCCCCGGGGCAGGGATAGCGGTGGGGAACGAGGTGTTACCCGGCATGGTGGCTGTCGTTCGTCAAAGGCAGGCGGCATCGGCGCAGGCGGCTGCCGGCTATCGGCTGGTCCCCCTCGGCCCGTTGTCAGTCACCAGCCAGGAACACCCGGCTGCGCCGCCTGCTCCGACAGCAGGGGTGCGCATCGTGAGCGTGAACCTCAACAACCTGTTCAAAGACGGAGGAGACGCCGGGGCGTGTTATCCTTCGTTCACCGCCGACGACTGTAGAGGCAGAAATAGTCCTACCGAGCGGAGACAACACGTCGAGCGGGCGGTGGCGGCGCTGAGTTTGCTGCGTGCCGACGTCGTGGTGGCGAGCGAGGTGCAGAACGACTTCGGCGACGAAAGCGGAACCTGGGCTTCGTTCGTCCAGGAACTGAACGCCGCCGCCGAGCCCGACGGCGGGTGTCGGAATTACGTGGCCGTCGATCCGGAGACTTTTCTGGGGACGGACGCTATCGCTGTTGCCATAGCCCATTGCGCGGAGCGTCTCGAGCTGACGCAAGCTCCACGCTGGCCAGAGCGGCACGAGCTCGAGCTCGTGAGCCCGCAAGCCAGTGATGCCTACTATGGGCCTGCTGCTAACCGCGTTCCTCTACTAGCGACGTTCAAAGAGCGCCCGTCGGGACACCTGCTCAGTGTCGTAGCGGTGCACTTGAAGTCTAAACTGCCTGGCAGTCTGGAGCATCTCTGTACTGGTCCGACGCTTCCCGCCGACTGCGATGCCCACGATGGCCAAGGCTATTGGAATTCCCGGCGGCTGCAAGGTGCTCTCGGCTTGGGCGGCTGGCTGCGCGACACCCACCAGGAGCCAGGCACGCTCCTCATCATCGGGGACTTCAACGCCTATGCCCAGGAGGATCC
>CAZNZA010000028.1:0-4073 GCA_964577325.1 uncultured Polyangiaceae bacterium | reverse complement strand
GGTACGTCGTCGTTGTCCGACCACCGTTTTTCGGATCACGATCCGCTGTTCGTCGACTTGGTGCTGTCAACGTCAGAGACGTGCGACTGCGGGGCGGAGACAGCGATCGTTGGCGGTCCAGGTGACGACGTCCTGGTGGGCACACCGGGTCCCGACGTCATCTGTGGATACGGCGGCAATGACGTCATACTGGGGATTGAGGAGGATGACTGCGTGAGCGGCGGACTGGGTGATGATTGGATCTGGAGTGACGGCCGCAGGCAGCCGCCGGTTGGACCCGGCGCGGACACGATTGTACTGAATGAGGGGTCGGAGTTCGGATGCGGCACAGTGGCAACGAACGCGCGGTGCGTGGAGGTCGCAGATGGGTCTACGCCGCACGCAAACGGTTACCAAGCGTGTGTCATGGAGTGAGGGACGGTCGTAGCTGACCGCCGCCTCAGTGGTGCCTCATCGCCGGTACCTCGAGCGCAATCCGCCCCGCGGAACCGGGCTTGGCGGGGGTGTAGCCCTCAAAGATTCGGCGATGGGGGTGCCATAGTGGTGCACCTCGCGTTCGATGCCACGCAAAACGCGCGGCTCGGTACGGTGGGGGTACAGACGTGCCGTCATAATTGGCAGGTGAACACGACGATCCTCATTGTGGACGACTCGGAAAGCACCCGACGTCACCTCGAGCGCGTGCTCTTGAACGTCGGGCTGGCGCACGTGGTGCTGCTGGCTGCCAACGGCGGGGAAGCCCTGCGCCTCATGAATGCGCACGACGTGTCACTCATCCTGTGCGACATCGAAATGCCACACATCGGCGGGCTGCAGTTTCTGCGAATTCTGCAGGCCATTCCCGACCACGCCAGCGTTCCGGTGTTGTTACTCACGGTACGGCCGGACGTGCAGAGCAAGATCACGGGCCTCACCGACGGTGCCGTAGACTATCTTACCAAGCCCTTCAACGAGCGTGAACTCGTGGCGCGAGTGCGGGTGCATCTGCGTTTGAAGGGGCTTCAGGACGATCTCAGAGCAAAGAACGCCAAGCTGGAGGCTCAGAGTAAGACCGACTTTCTCACCGGCTTGAGCAATCGCCGTCACTTGATGCAAATCCTGGAAGCCGAATTTGCGCGCGTGCAACGTCACGGTGGCGCCATGAGCTTCGTGCTAGCCGATCTCGATCACTTCAAGAGCACGAACGACGCTTTTGGTCACCAAGTGGGCGACCGGTGTTTGCAACTGGTGGCCGACACCTTGAGCGCGCAGCTGCGCAAGTGTGATCTCGCTGCGCGCTTCGGGGGCGAAGAGTTCGCGATGTTGCTTCCTGAAACCGAGGCGGCAGGTGCCTCCGTGGTGGCCGAGCGCTTCCGTAAAGCGGTAGCGGCTGCCCGTTTGGTCGTGGAAGGACGTCGAGTACCGATTACGGCAAGCCTAGGGGTAAGCACGTGCCCCTCGCCGGGCATCCACGATGTAGCGGGCCTGATCAAGGCGGCCGATCAAGCGTTATACGCGGCCAAGGGCTCGGGCCGAAATCGCGTGTGCGCTTAGGGGAGCGTTCGCCTCGACCGGCAGCGCTCAGCGTGAGGCGCGCAGCGCGGCGATGCGCGCCTCCAACGGCGGATGGGTGCTGAGCAAGCTCGTCAACTTGCCACCATTGATGCCGAAGGCCTCGACCGACTCGGGCAGTGCCGATCCCTCTCCGCGACCAAGCCTTTCCAAAGCAGCGATCATCGCCGCCTTACCGGCCAGTGCCGCACCGCCGGCGTCAGCGCGGAACTCTCGACGCCGACTAAACCAAGCGACGATGACCGATGCACCGATGCCAAGCAGCACCTGTGAGACGAGGACGGCGATGAAGTAGCCAATACCGCCACCCCCGCGCTCATCACGGCCTCGCAGCAAGCTGTCGACGATTCCGCCGATGATGCGCGACAAGAAGATCACGAACGTATTCAACACGCCTTGGATCAGGGTTAGGGTGACCATGTCGCCGTTGGCGATGTGGGCCACCTCGTGACCGAGCACCGCTTCGGCTTCTTCTCGTTGCATGCCTCGCAACAGGCCCGTGCTGACGGCAACCAGCGCATTGTTGCGGCTCGGGCCGGTCGCGAAAGCGTTGAGATCTGGCGCGTCGTAGACGGCCACTTCAGGGGTCGCGATGCCGGCCTTGTCTGCAAAACGCGCGACCGTCTCGACGAGCCAACGCTCGGTCGGCGTGTTGGGCGTAACTATCACTTTGGCCCCCGTCGTCCACTTGGCGATCTGTTTCGACATCGCCAACGAAACGAAAGCCCCACCAAAGCCCAGGACCGAAGCCATGACGAGCAGCGGCCCATACTGCCGCATCAAACCGGCCTCGCCGAAAACGCCCGACGCTTCGAGCACGCCGAGAACGACGCTGAGCACCGTGACGATGGCCAGGTTGGTGACGATGAGAAGACCTACTCGCTTGAGCACACGTTCCTCCGCTAGCTGACGTTAATGAAACCCCGCTTTTGGGACCAACGGCACACATAAACACCCAAGGTGGGGTCGTAAAGGACCCCCGGTCCGATTTCGGAACGGGCTGCCCTTCCGCGGCCAGCACAAATCTGCACGCACGAGCCTCGTAGCGGACCGCTGCCCCCAACAACTTGAGCCTGCGCTCCCAGCGGTTCTAGACGTGGTCGCCCTCCCGGGTGAGGATACTGCTCATGTTTGCCCCTGCCCGCATTCCCGCTGTCGTACTGGCCACCGCGTTCTCGTTGAGCGCGATTGCTGCTTGCGACGATCCCAAGCCTGCCCCCGAGCAAGCCACTTCGGCATTGCAAGCTCAGGCGGCGGCGTCGGCGAAGCTACAAGAAATTCTTGCGAAGCAAGCCGCAGAAAAAGAACAGAAGCAAGCCGAGGAGCCTGTCGCCGGCGCCGACATCGAATGCGCCGAAGGTCCAAACGTGGACTTTCACCACCCAGCGCTCGAGCAGGAAGTGAGGCGCAAGCTCGAAAAGCCAGAGGGCAAGATCGCAAAGTCGGAACTCGCCAAGATCCGATCCATCAATCTGGCGAAAGGGGAGCCGGTCGACTACCTCGACCCGTGCGTGTTTCCGCACCTGACGGGCGTCAAGGATCTGTTCTTGGGACCAGGCAAACTCAGTGACATTTCAATTCTGAGCAAGCTGCCACGTTTGGAGTCGCTGCGCGCAGCCATGAATCGCGTCACCGACATCACGCCGTTGTCCGGACTGAAGAACCTCGACCGCCTCGACCTCGCCAACACTCCCATCACCGACGTTTCAGCCCTGGCGTCGCTGACCAACTTGACGGAGCTTCAGCTCGACGGCTCTCAGGTGAGCGACATCTCACCGCTTTCGAACCTGAAGAAGCTGGAGAGACTGACCTTGAATCGAACGCGGGTGAAAGACGTGAGCCCCCTGCGCTCGATAACGACCCTCGAAAGCGTCAACGTGAGCGGGGCGCCCGTCGACAACCCCGAGGCCATCGCGCGCCCGGGGCTCAAAGTCATCGACGAATAGTTGACGGGATGGACCTAACCCATTCGAGGTCGTATAAGCTGCCAACATGAGCGAGCACGTCGTCGTCACCCAGTGGCAGCTGCGACCGGGGGAAGCGTTTACCGCAGGCAAGTATAGCCGGCGTCACGAGTGGCACTTCGACTCCGGACAGGTGATCGCAGCTTCCCCGTCGCCGAGCGTCGTGCGTGCACCCTACTCGGACGCCACCTGCGTCGATCCCGAGGAAGCGTTCGTGGCGTCGATCGCCAGCTGTCACTTGCTCACTTTCTTGTATCTCGCGTCCAAGCGGCGTCACACGGTGCTGCGCTATGCCGCCCGCGCAGTGGGAAAAGTCTCGAAAAATGCTCGCGGAGTGCCGTGGGTAAGCCGTGTGGAAATGTACCCAGAGATCGAGTTCGAGGGTCAAGCGCCGAGCAACTCGGAGCTCGAGCAATTGCACCACGACGCCCACGCGCAGTGTTTCATCGCCAATTCCGTCAAAACGGAGATTGTCGTTCTCTCAGCCGCTCACGCCGAGGCTTGAGCGGCTTTTTTTGGTTGGGCCACAGCTCCAAAGCGAGATTGACGGCTCCCGCC
>CAZNZA010000027.1:41616-48065 GCA_964577325.1 uncultured Polyangiaceae bacterium | reverse complement strand
CCGAAGCAGAGTCCGAAGCGACGGTGGAAGAGGCATCGCCACCACAAGGCGCTGCCACGTCCACGGGGACGGCCGCATTAATTTTCAACATTGGCCCCGGCGGTGTCTTGCGCAACTGGAACATCAATGATCCGTTGAATGACGCCAATGATGGTCCCCTGCTGTCGGCCCATAGTGCTCCGACCGTTGGCCTGCGCGTGGGACTACAAGTCTTTCCCGCCGCCTTCTTCACCCAAGATACAATCCGCCACATCGGTCTCGAGTTTCAGCTCATCCGGTCATTCATTGGCGATACGAACGTCGCCAACGTAACCAGCGACCCGGACGATGAGTCACGGCGTACCACCATCCAGTCATATTTCGCCGGCTTGCACATTCGCATTCCGGTGGGACGCTTGCAGTTCGCCATCGTGGGCGGCCTCGGCGCCGATGCCCTCGAAATCGAGGGCAGCAAAACGCAAGTTGCCGTTCCGGACATCGACGCACAGTTCGTGCGTGGCGGGCTGAACGGGAGGTTCGCGTTTCTGCCTACGACTTCCGCTCAGATCGGTGTTGGCTATCGGCACGTGTTGAGTCTCGGGGACGAACCCACTCAACTGCAGGCCCCGTTGTGGTTTCCCAACGCCCGAGGCACGGGCCTCGACGTGCGTCTGGAGCTGTTGCACCAGTTCTCATCCTGGTTCGGCTTGAGCTTGGGTGGAGGACTGACGCACTACGCGCTCGACTTCGGCGTGCTGCCAGAGCGCATCGAGGAAGCCGAAGATGCCGGTCAACCTCCACCGCCGATCGCTGGCGGTGCAACCGACGTTTACACCGCCTTCGATCTGAACGCCGTTTTCTTCCTCGGAAATTAACTCGCGACCCTTGCCACGACGGGTGGCCACTGCGGGCTCAGCGGGCGTTGCTCGCCCAATCTACGCCGGAAGCTCCCCATTTCTACGACGCCTGCTCCTCGGTCAGGGTCGACAACTCCTGCAGGGCTACCTCCGCCAACTCGAGACTGTGGTGAATGGCCGACTCCTCTTCCAAGCGCCGCCGCACGAGGCGCCCGTCGGGCGTGAGACGGTACTTGCCTTTCGCTGCGGCAACCAGAGTCGCCAACTTGGCTGCGCTGACGGGGGTGTCTTCTCTGAAGCGGAAAGCGACGGTGCCGCCAGCGGCCTCGCACACTAGGATGCGCAAACGGCGAAGCTCGACCTTCACGCGCATGAGGTCGACGTAGCGAGCAGCCTCATCGGGGGGCGGGCCAAAGCGGTCCTCCATCTCGGCAGCCAACTGCGCCACGTCGTACTCGTCACGGGCGCTGGCAAGCCGCTTGTAGAACGAGAGCCGCACTCCCACTTCGCTGATGTAGTCGTCGGGAAGCAGCGCTTCGACGTCGAAACTTAGCTCGGGGTCGATATCGTGCTCCACTTCTTCACCCCGTAGCTCGGCCGTCGCTTCCTCTAGCATTTGACAAAACAGCTCGAAACCGACGCTGGCTAGGGTGCCGGTCTGGTCCGCCCCCAAGAGGTCACCTGCCCCACGCAACTCCATGTCCAAAGTTGCCACGTGGAAACCGGAACCAAGTTCGCTGTAGCGTTCCAGCGCTTCAATACGTGCCCGCGCCTCATCGGTCATCTCACTCGGTGCTGGGACCAGAAGATAACAGTAGGCGCGCTCGCTCGAACGCCCCACACGTCCGCGCAGCTGGTAGAGCTGAGCCAAACCGAACAGGTCGGCGCGATCGATGATCATGGTATTGGCGCGCGGGATGTCGAGCCCGCTTTCGACGATGGCCGTGGCCACCAAGATATCGTACTCCCCCTCGACGAAGTCGAGCATGGTGCGTTCGAGCAACGCCTCGGACTGCTGGCCATGTCCCACGGCTACTCGGGCGTGCGGCAAAAGTTGCTGCAGTCGGTGAGCGCGCTCGTATAGCCCTTCTATGCGGTTGTAGACGTAAAATACCTGCCCTCCGCGCTTGAGCTCTCGCTCGATGGCCTCAACCAGCACGGCGTCCTCGTAGCGGGAGACAATGGTACGGATGGCACGACGATTGACGGGAGCCGTAGATATGACTGACATCTCACGCAGTCCGCCGATCGCGAGCTGCAAAGTGCGCGGGATCGGCGTTGCCGTCAGTGTCAACACGTCGACTGATGTCCGCAGCTGCTTGATGCGCTCCTTGTGCACGACCCCGAAGCGCTGTTCTTCGTCCACCACTAGCAGACCGAGATCGTGAAACTGCAAGTCCTTGGAAAGCAAACGGTGAGTGCCAATGACGATGTCTACGGTTCCCTTTGCCAAACCTTTGAGCGTATCGGTGACTTCGCGCTTCGTCTGGAAGCGACTCAAGGCCCTGACCTCGAAGGGATACTCTCCCAGCCGCTTGACGAAGGTCAAAAAGTGCTGCTGCGCCAACACGGTGGTGGGACACAACACTGCCACTTGTTTACCTGCAGAAGCGACCCGAAAAGCGGCACGCAGCGCGACTTCCGTCTTCCCGAAACCCACGTCCCCGCAAACCAAACGGTCCATGACCTGCGGTTTCTCCAGATCCGCCAACACGTCGAGGATGGCACCAGCTTGATCTGGCGTCTCCTCGAACGGGAACGCCGCTTCGAATGCAGCGAACTCGTCATCAGGAGGAGGCAGAGGGACCTTTGAAGCGCTGTTGCGTTCCGCGTAAAGGCGCAACAGCTCGTCAGCCATTTCTCGCGCTTGTCGTCGCGCCCGCGCTTTGGTCTTGGCGAAGGTTTGTCCACCTAGGCGATCGAGCTTGGGCTTGTCTCCGCCTGAATACTTTTGGATCTGGTTGAGACGATAGACCGGAAGAAAGAGGCGGCCGCCCGTATACTCGACCACCAGTAGTTCTAGATGCGTGCCCCCGGATCCGGGACGATTCTCGAGGCCCACGTACCTACCGATGCCATGCTCGACGTGAACGACATGGTCGCCGGGGGTGAGCGCTCGAAGATCTTCGAGCGCCGCCCGAGCTCGCTTTGCCGAGCGAGCCTTGGTGCCATGGCCTCGGTGCCCAAACACCTCCTCCTCGGTGAGATAGACGAGCGCATCGAGGGGCGATACGATGCCTCTGGCCAAACCACCCAGAGCTATCGTTACCCACGCGTGCGCCAGATCTGTAGCGGCGGCTTCTTCGAGCTCTTCATCCGGCTGGCTCCGTAAGGGTTCGTCCAGGCGCACCGGGACGTCCCTGTGCTTGAGCAACGACGCCAAACGTCTCGCCTGCGCCGTAGTACGGCAGAATACGGTCGTCGCCAGCCCATGTTCACGCCACAGCTCCAGTCGCTCGATCAACGGCTCGAGTGCCGCGCGCTTACCTTGAGAAGCTCTTGCCTGTTTCACTGCTCGCTCTAGATCGTCGTGATCCGCAGCTGCGGTACTGACGACCTCTGACGAAGCCAGCTCCAAACGCTCCAGCCCGTCACCGTTGCCCTGCACGAACGAGCGGGCACAGCAGACCACCGTGCGAGCTCCAAGCTCGCGCTCGAGCTCCGTTTGTTCGATGAACAAAGCTTGCGGTGGATAAAAGGGCTCAGCAGCGTGAGCTTGCCACTGAGTTTCTACGTGCTCCAGTTCGTGCTTCAATGCTGCGGCGGCGGACACTGAGTCGTCGAGTACTACGGCCGCATCTGGCGGAAACAGTTCCCACGGTGACTGCAAGGGGTAGAAGGCGGGCAACATGCCCGCGACCCCGAACATGTTGCGGCCGGTCACCAACTCTTCGATCATCTGGCGCGCCCGGGTCGACGGCGTGTTGCGCGCATCGCACAGCTCGCGGAGCTGCTCTCGAGCACGCCGCACTACCGACTCGGAAAGGATCGTCTCACGCGCAGGCGTCAACCAGGCGTCGGACACCTCAGCCTGGGTGCGTTGCGACTCCGGGTCAAAGGTCTTGATGCTGAGGATCCAGTCACCGAACAGATCCAAGCGTAAGGGGTGCTCACCGTCCGCCGACCAAATATCGATCAAGCTGCCGCGTATGGAGTAACTGCCCGGATCTTCGACGACCGGCACGCGCAAATAGCCCAATTCATCCAGCTTGCTCGTCAGCGATGCCGTATCCAACTCTTGTTCGGGACGCAGGTTGAGGACGGATTGCTTCAAAACCTCCGACGGCACGACCCTCTCGATGAGGGCACGACTACTGGTAACCAGCACCCGCCATGGTTGGCCCACGGCGATTTTGGACAGCGTGCCCAGTCGAGCCATCGTCATCCGTCGGTCGGGCTGAGTTGCCGAGTAGGGATTGGTCTCCGCCGGAGGCAGCGTGATGATGGCCTCGCGAGGTAACAGAGCGGCGAAATCATCCACCACCTTGGCCCACTGCTCCGCACCAGGTGCAACGTAGATGAGCCTCCGGCTACTGCGCTGCAGCCATTCCCGCGCCAAGATTACGGGGCCGCAGCCCACGCTTTGCGCAACATACGTCACCCCAGGCGGCGCGCTCTCGAGGCGCGTGCACAGCTGTGCCGTCGACGCGCGCACGACGTCGTCCGGAAGGTGCAGCGCCCGCCGCGCGGGCTCGAGCTCGGCGTTGGGAACTGCATCAGATACGCCAGTCACGGGCTGGTTTAGAGCGCATACTCGGTGTTTTCACAAGTGGGTCCGGCGCGGCCCCATGCTCGAGGCGGCCGGAGCCGCCTCGGTCATTGCACCAAGGCCTTAGCGGCGCTCAAGCGAAAGTTCTGTGCCCGCAAAGCCCATGGCCCCTGGGGATGCGCGTCCATGTGGCGCGTGAAAGCGTCGAGCGCCTCACTGAACGCGCCCATGCGGTACAGCACGATGCCCCGCGCGTAGTCGACGGGATACTGCGGGGAAAACTGCCGCGTGCTTTCCAAGGCGCTCAGCAAGTGCTGCCCGCTCTTAGCCGGAGGCTCCGCTAGCAGTCGCTGGATGCGGAAGCGATGGATCAGGCGCCACTCGTTGGCACTCGTGCGGAAGTGGGGATGTTTTTCCAAGCCCACTACTTCCGCCCAACGACGGACGAACAAGGCGTGCAATGTCGCTTCCGCCAGCGCTCCACCGACTGCATCCTGCAAGACACCGCGCACCACATCGCTCAGTGGCCCGTCCGCCCGTCGCGCGTATTCCTCGAGCCGACCGCCGAGTTCCCATACCTCGGTTTGCTGCGCCGGATCCCGCAGCGCACGGGTGAGAAGATGAAACTGCAAGTCGCGCAGCGCGAGCAACGGCCGGTCTTGACCAGCCTGCACCAACTCCTGTGCCGCACGCTGCAACACTCGTCTCTCTTGCAGCAATACGTCGCGCTGCATATCCCGCTGTGCGGCATCGGCCTCATCTATGGCGCGCTCCAACAATCCGTAGCGCCGGACCCTTTCTCCTATGCCCCGGACGGCTAACGACAACGGTTCGTGGTATGCCGTCGCGACACGCTCGCGACGCAGAACTACCGCCTGCTCGAGCAGGCGGTAGTCAATCGGAGGCAGGGGTACCGCGTGCGGCGTCTCCGCACGCGGCACCACGAGCATAGCCATCACCAAAGCGGCGGCAAAAGCGAAGCCCGTAAGGCGCGTAGCCCGGCGCGGGCGTGGAGTGTCGTTGGCCGATGCGTTCACGGCGACTCGGCTGCGGGAACCGCTTTCACAATGTAGTACTGTAGGGCGTCTGGTCCTGGGTTGTTCAGCATCAGCGTCGCGCCACACGGCAGCGCGAGCACGACACCGGGCCCCACGTCCCGCGCCTGTCCGTTTACTTCTGCCGAACCAATACCTGCGCTGAAGATCACCACCTCGTCGTACTGCTGCTGGACGTGCGCGCCGACGCTGCCGCCGGACTCCAGCTCACACGCCAAGACCGATGCGATGGAGGTGGCTTTCTGCTGAGCCAACAGCTCCTGCACGCGCACTGTGCCACGACCACCAAACAGACCTTGGCTTACGAACACCGGTCTCGTGTCGTCTCCCATAGGCCTCTATTACACCGGCTATCCGCGACTGACACGCTTCAACGCGCTCGAGGGGCGAGACGTCATGACCGGCGTGAGGGATGTGCGGCGGTCTGCCGAATGCCGCGCATCTGGCTGCGCTCGAATTTGTCCCAAGACTTGGGCCTCATCCCTGATAGACTTTTTGCCGTGCAGGAAAAACGCCGTCATCGCCGAGTTCCTCTGGTCGTTGCCGTCAGCTGTACTTCCACGGAAAGGGAAGGCTTTAGCTGCGAGGTCACGAGTCGGGACATCAGCCTCGGAGGCATGTACCTCGTATCTTCATCGGTCCCCGAATTCGGATCTAAGCTCCAAGTCTCCTTCACCTTGCCGGGCGCGGCAGCGCCATTGCATCTGCCGGCAATTGCCCGTTGGTTCAGCCGTGACGGTTTTGGGGTGCAATTCGAGCTGCTCGGTGCCAAAGAGACGCACGCCATCACCCGCTATACCCAATGACTTCACTTTCATCAGAGTCGCCTGCAAGCTCCCCACAGTCCTT
>CAZNZA010000027.1:20486-41516 GCA_964577325.1 uncultured Polyangiaceae bacterium | reverse complement strand
AGGTCGACGGCGAGTCGCGCGCAGCCGACTCCTGTCGGCGAGCACGCTCGACGTCGAGATCGCGCAGGGATCGCCAAAAAACACGCGACCTGCCGCAGGGATCGCCAGAAATCGTCAGCGAGCGGGAACTTCGGTGCCTTCGGGCACGAGCTTAACGCCTTGACCCGGTGGCGGCAGGGCCGCCCACGTCAATGACGTTCCCTTGCGCCCGGATATCTTATGGGTGGCGAAGCTTTTGAGCGACTTGATGTAGAGGCCGGATTCACCCTTACGCGTCGAGAAGAAGGCCAGCATACGTCCGTCTGGACTACACGCCGGATAGGTATTGGAACCCTGATTTTGAGTCAAACGCGAGATGCCTTTGCCCTGCTCGGTGCTCCAAACGATGTCGCGCCGGTCACCGCCGAGCGAAACCGAGTACGCAAGACGGATGCCGTCTTCCGTGTCGCAAAAGGTCGGCGAAGCGGCGCTGAAGCCCATCGGTGAGACGGGAACACCATCCAAGTACACGCGCTGGGTGCCGTGCTTGGCCCCACCGCCAATCCAGGCCAGCTTTCCGCTTGGGCTAAACACCGGGCGCGTGGATATCTCGGTTGCCGAGACTTTGCGCATATCGGAACCGTCAGCGTTGCCAGCATAGATGGCCGAGCCAGATCCCTCCGCAACGCTCAGTGCCAGACGCTTGCCGTCGGGACTGAACGACATCGAATAGATGGAAGTTTGGAAGGGCAAGCTCAGCGGGCGCTCCTCGCCCAGGCGCATCATCTGGAAGGGTGCGTAGTCGCGACTCTTGGCGTAGAACAGGTAGCCGCCTGGCCCCCATTCCGGCGCCACGCTCGTATGCTGCGGGTCCGTCAGCCGCGTTATGTTATGGCCATCAGCGTCAATGGCAAAGACGGCATGGTTGCGCCCCCACTTCGACGAAAAGGAGAGCCGACTGGCAAAGCCGCCCTCGCGCCCAGTCAGCGCGCCCAATAGTGCGTCGGTGATGCGGTGTGCCGTCACCCGCACATCCTCCTGCTGCACGACAATTTTCTTCTCGTAAACTGGCTGCTCACCTGCAGCCAGCAGATACGCCAACCCGAACACCTCTACGCGCTGGTCAGCACGGGCTCGGGCCGCGACCTTTACGACTACCTCAGCGCCCGCTTTACGCCATTCAGCCACGTTGACGGGATCGTCGAAGTTATACGCTCCCGGCGGCGCCTTTTGCTCACTGATGATGCGGTAGAGACCCGTGAGTTCGAAATCGCGCCGCACCACCCCCCGTACGATGACGTCCTCGAGCGCCAGGGAGAGCGAGGGCAGGATGGCCAGCCAAGGACGGTTGTCCTGTGCTTCGCCAGTGATGAGCAGTTCACCCAACACGCTCTCATCAGCTTGTGGGGCGCCGTACTCTTGAGCATGAGCGCTGTCGCTCCACGAAAGCATTCCGATGACCAAACTGGTCAGGGCTAACGGCCAAGCAAAACCTGAAAAAAGTGTCTCGGATCTCGACATCATTCTAACTCCGGATCGGGTTGCGCCGGGGCTTCCGGTTGCGCGGGCTCGTCCAAAGAAGTGGGTGGTGTTTCTTCCTGGTCGGAAGGCTCTTGAGAGCCGCCTTTCGGCGGTGTCGTACTCTTGCATGCTGACGTCTTTCCGGAGAACCGCAGGTTGATGACTGCGTTGAGGATGTCGGCGTACTTGGGCGGCGGAGGCGGCACCTGCCCGCCAACCTTCCGATCCATGTGCGCCTTAACGCTCGCGTCGAAAGCGGGATTCCCGCTCGGCGAACCTATGGTGTAGCCGATGACTGAACGGTCGGGGCCGAGTTGGGCGCTCACCGACATCTCGGCGTCGCAGGTGTTGTTGGGAGGTGAAAATCCAGCTTTGAACCAGGCGATGACCTTCATGCGGTACTGGCTGATGACAAAGGCTTTCAGCGGATCGGCTTCCGTGCCTTCCTTGATGCCGTCGGCGGCGCCCTCTTCGGCCAGTTGAGGTTCGTTCTTCTCCGGTTCCTCTTCGGGGACCTCCTCGTCCACCTTCTTGGCTAGCTCTGCTTCCTCGTCGGGAGGCACCGCCTTGTCCGCCTTTTGCAGTTCTTTTTCGACCGGCTTTTCAAGCTTCTTCTCAGCCTTGGTCGAGGCTGCTGTCTTGTCTTCGTAGCGGGGCTTAGGCTTGGGCTTCGTCCACATGTCAGGCAGCCTGGCCTTCTGCTTACTGCCCAACTTGAGCAACGGAAGTTCGTCGAGCACCGGCTTGACGGCGATCGGCACTTCCTTGACCTCAGGTTCCTGTTCCGGCGTCAAGCTCGCGCTTGCGTTGGCCCAAATTAACAACGCCGCGAGCGCGCCTTCGACCAGAAGGGCAAATCCAGCGGCAACCGCCACTTCCGTCGATTTGAACGCAGCTAGCACAGAATCAACGCTCTACTTGGTTGTTGGAGCCGCCGCGGGTTTCGCAGCGCCAGGCTCCGTAGCCTTCGACGCATCATCCGCTTCCTCGATCTCTGGCTGCACCAGCAGATTCAACGATTGTACGCCGGAAGAGCGCGCCGCGGCGACGACTTCAGCCACGATGCCGTAACGCGCTTCCTTGTCAGCTCGGATGTACAACTCGCGCTCCGTCTGAACGCGGCTATTTGAGTCGAAGGCTTCCGCAACACGTCCTGTCACGTCTTCTTCGCCGAATAACACCCGCTCTTCCTTCGTGATTGTCACCAGCAAGCGGGCATCCGTTACCGGGGTGTTAGCGGCTTTGACGTCTGGGAGATCAATCTGCAGACCGGTGGTCAAAAGCGGAGCGGTGACCATGAACACCACCAGCAGCACCAACATCACGTCGACCAGCGGCGTAACGTTGATCTCGCGAAACCCGCGCCGCCCTCCTCGTCCGACGGAAGCGCCCATGCTAGACCCCCTGTCGCCCGCCCGCTTGACCGAGTCGGGGATCGGAGGCTAAAATCTCGACCCACGTCTCGCTCGACGCTTCCAAAGCGCCCATGAGCTCTTGGATGCGTTGGTCCACGTAGTTGTATCCAATGGTGGCGGGGATAGCCGCAACCAAGCCAAACGCGGTGGCGATTAAAGCTTCACCGATCGCGGGCGCTACCACAGGCAACGACGCGCTCTTGTGCACACCAATTTGGAGGAACGCATCCATGATGCCCCAAACCGTGCCGAACAAGCCGATGAATGGGGATGCCGAGGCGATGCTCGATAGAGTAGGCATGAGTGTCGATGCCCGCTGCTGCTCCGCGACGATGGCACGCTTGGCCACACTCATGAGCAGCTCGGCGCTCAAGTTTGGTTGGTTGCGGCGGCGTAGAAGCTCGAACACGACGCGCGAACCTGGCGCATCGGCAACTTGTCTGGCTACGGCTTCGAGTTCGTAGGCACCGTGTGCACGGCTCGCGGCTTCCTCGAAACGCGACTGCGCCGCTTGCAGACGACGCAACTGAAGGGACTTCAAAAACCAGATCAACCACACGGCGAACGACGCCACGATCAGGATGAGCAGAACCACCAGCACGACGCCGGACGACTGCATCATCAGGTCTAAAGGTTCCAGCGCTTTGGCAGAGGACTCAGGCTCGTTCATAATATCGGCAAGTCAGGCATTGAAGTTGTAAACGCTGTCGAGGGGCCATGCTTGCGAGTTCGATCGCTGCTAACCACCGCCAATTCATGACGGCGGAACGGCACGCACCGCGCCATGACACCAAACGCAGAAAGAGCGTCCTACCGGACGCTCTTTCTTTTTCAAAGTTTACTGAACCAGAACCACGTCTACGCGGCGGTCATTCGCCCATGAGGACTCATCCGTGCCCTCCGCGTCCATCTCACCTCGGGAGGTGGTCTGGGCTTGAGCGTCTTTCAGGCCCGCTCCCAACAGGTACTTCTTGACGGCGTCCGAGCGGCGGCCCCCCAGCACCAGGTTGTACTCCTCGTCGCCGCGCGGGTCGGCGTGACCGACGAGGCGCATGCTGCGTCCAGCCAAGGCTCCGGTTGAGAAGCACTGGGCCAGCTTGTCCAACACCGGCGCATCGCCTTGACGGATGCTGGCGGAGTCGAAGTCGAACTTGGCTTCTGCCTCACTGATGCCGCACGCGCGGCGAATGTCTTCCGAAATGTTGACCGCTGCCTTGCTACCGTCGTCCGCCTTCGGTGCCTCGGGTGGCGGCGGAGGTGCCACTGGGGGCGGCGGTGGCGCAGGGTACTCTGGCGGAGGCTGTTCCTCCCCAGCGCATGCTGCAGCAATGACCAAAGTTGCAAAGATTGAACCTAACTTAAGGCTGTTCACGATGACCTCCTGCGTGAAACGAGTAAATGCGGAGCTGAACGCCTCCGAGCTCTCGATCGTGGCTTTAGTACGAACTCCCGGAGCGAGGGAAGTGCTCCCGAAACTAGCCCTCTCGAATTCCCCACCTGCTCACGGCAAGCCCGACCACACGTTCGGAGTTCTCTACAACAGACTCAGCAGCAAGAGAGTGCCGAGCAGGAAAGTGGCAATGAGTAGGATCTTGCCGTATGGCCGAGAGGGAGCGACCCGCTGCACCGCCCGAGTCACCTCGAGACGCGCCATGGCAGCCGAAGCAATGCGTTTGAGTTGAGCTTCCGCAACCGCTTTGCGATCGGAATCGTCGAGATATGCCCTATAATTGCCCGCCGCACGCGCCAGGTCCGCAGCGTCGTGGCACTCGCCGAGGTACGCCGCGTGGGCGGCGGGGTCGTCCCACGTCGCGACCACACGCTGCCATGCCGCGCGTTCCCCGCACGACGTTCCATGGCGCGGCTCCGCATTCTCGTCGACCAGCACCTCCTTGACGGTCGCACCTTGCTCATCCGCCGCCATACTGCGCTCCCCTAACAAACCGGACTCCCCTACCGTACCGCGCTCCGCCACCGTACCGCACTCCGCCACCATACTGCGCCCCGTCAAGATTACCTCACATCCGTAGTTGTCGAGTCAAGCGCTCGACGAGCTCGAAGTAGTCCTTGCGCGCATAAGGCTCGTTCAGAACGTAAAAATCTTTGCCCGACA
This sequence comes from uncultured Polyangiaceae bacterium, assembly GCA_964577325.1. GTDB lineage: Bacteria > Myxococcota_A > Polyangia > Polyangiales > Polyangiaceae > SZUA-265. Next base: position 36,488 of record CAZNZA010000027.1, on the reverse strand, counting down.
GCCCGACGCAGCCAAAGCAGTAGTTGCACCCGGAAAGCGCAACGCTGCGCACGACGTAACGACAGCCGGTACAGTCTTCGGATTGGATGCAATGATGGCAACTCACGAGTCTGACGCACTGCCTGCAATGGGAACAATCCGTGCAGTGCTCGCAGTCCACACAATAGTGGCAACCAACCAAGCGATTGGACTCACTGCAAAACGTGCATCTGGAACACGCCGAACAGGACACGCACTCCACACAGCTTTCGTTCCCCCCGGAACGCACGTCTTGCAACAGCTCGCGAAAGCGCTGCTCGAACCGTTGGCTGTCCCACTCGTTCACGGACCCTCACGCCACCCGCAGTGAGCGACGCAGGCGCGCTGCCTTTTCGCGCGTCTCTTGGTCGTCAGCTTCCGACTCCAAGCGCCGCAGACGCTGGTCGAGAATGGGGCGCTTGATCGGCGCCTGAGTGGTGAGCAGCCGGCTCATCACGTCCATCGCGTCGCGGGCGCGGCGCTCGTCGACATGCTCCAACAACTGCAGCTGCACTTCCTGGGTCTCGGGCAAAACGCGCTCATCCTCGAGCAGTTCGTCCGCTATGCGCGAGATGGCGGAACGGCCCTCGCTACTCACCAACCGATCCAGCAAGCGTTCTCTTCGTAGCTGCGTATCATCGGGCACCGCTGTGGGAGCCTGGATGATACGAGCGACGCGTCGCTCGCGATCGCCAGTCGCGCCGTCACGCGGTGAACCGTCGGGCGTTGCCTTTGCCTCTTCCAATTCTTTCGAGCGCTTCGGTCGCGCCGACGCGGCGATGTTGCGGTTGGACACCTTCATCAGCAACGGGGAGTCCGGTCGGCGCGCTACGATCATCACCGGCTCGGCTTTGGGCTTTGGCTCTGCCCGAGCTTTTTTGCGTCTTCTCCTGCCGCCACTCGACCGTTGGCGCTGTCCTTCAATCATCATTTCAACTCCTCACATCCACGTCGAGCCTCGCCTCATCGAAGCCGAAAGCGGCCCGACGCGATGCGCTCCTCTGCGCACTTGGCGCGTGAATACCCTTCAATTCGTTTCTCGTTTGGCGAGTCGCCTCGTATCGACGATCCATCCCTAATCCCTGTTGCGTTCGACCGGAGTCGCGATGTTTCCGTAGGCGTTGTCCAGTCGACGGTCGCCCGTGAAGCGACTGTCGATCGCACCGAACGCTGGCAACGTGGAGTCGGAGACTAAGCCTGTCCAGTGGTAACTGCGTTCAGTTTCGGGCGTCTCCAGTCCTCGACCCAGTCCTACCCGTTAGCCCATACCTGTCAGTTTAACCTGTCAGTTTGAACTGTGCCTCCGACGTGTGCCTCCGACGTGCGCGACCGTGCGTGTAGCGTTAGCCCAAGCCTGTGGATTGCCCAGCCATCACGGACGGCAAGACGTGCCATTTGCTCGGACTGGGCGGGTGCGCGCTCGAAGGCGCACCGCGGTGGTTGCTCAGGGTGATCTTTCTGACGTCCTGCGCCTCGAGACCTATCGTGTCGAAGGCGGCTTGTGGGAACATGACTCACCAATGGTTCTGGTTGTCAAGTATTTTTGGGACCGCAGCTATTGGAACCGCAGTTTTAAAAAACCCCGGTCCTTTCAGCAACCGCAGGCGTTTCCGAGAACTACAGGCTTCCCGGACACCGCGAGCCTCGTTGGGGATCGGCAGGGGTTGATTTCGACTGAACGTCGACGTCGCACCGCCAAACCACATCCACCTGGACATTGGACATACCACAGCTCCTCGGGCTACGCCCAAGAAAAGTTTCGATATCGTGAGCAGAGCCCACGCTGCGGCGCCGAGGACTTGCGGCCCACACTGTGGCTGCCGTATGGCCACATCAGTGCACCGTGCTCCAATCCGACTGCTTCTACTCATGCTGGCCCCGAGCTGCGCAGGAGCACCGCACGGAAAGCCTTGGCTTGGGCATGAGCCGGCACCAGCCGCTGGGGTCGAGGACTCACCCTTGCAGGTAAGCTCCGCTCCCCAGCCCTTGGTAGGCGCCGCGTGGCGCGCGTTCACGCTGCCAGCACACTCGTTACGAGTCAGCCTGCCCGAAGGGGCTGCGTGGAAAGGCGGCAACGACGGAACCTTCTGGCGCGCCACTCATGACGCGACCCAGAGCTCGCTGTTGGTCAAACGCTGGCGCGAAGGTAGCTTGGTGGACGCCTCAGATTGTGAGCGTCAAGTGCTGCTGTGGAAGCCACAGCTCGAGCGACCGTCCGTGACCGCCGACGAAACGCTGCGCATGCAAGCTCTCGGCACCTATCACACCGACGTCTCCCTGTACGTCACCGATGAACATCACCCCAGGAATGTCGTAAGCGCGCGGCTCGTCGCCTACGGAGGCTCATTGCGCGAATGCTTTTGCTTCGTGTACAGCACACAAGCACCCGTCTCACCGCTGAGTCGCAGCATCCTGCGAACGCGCCTACAGGTAATGTTGCAAGCGCTTCAACGCGCACAGCTTGCTTCGGCCCTCGATGGCCCTGCACATCTACAACGGCCGACGCTCAGAACTGGTCCACGAGCGCCTTGAGCTTCTTCATCGAGGCGCGGCCATGAGTGCCGACGACAACGACATTGAGATGTTGCGGAGCAAACCACTCGTTGGCAACGCGCTGTACGTCTTCCGCAGACACCTCTCGAATCTCCTGCACTCGCTGCTCTGGGGAGCGCGGCCTCGGCGCACGTGATTCGGCCGCCAGATACTCGGCCAAGTCTCCCGGCGACTCTAGGGCAGCATCCATCTGCCATCCGAAGCGCTGCTTGGCGCGTTCCAGTTCCTCGTCGGGCACGCGTTCGTTCTTGAGCGTGTTAACGAGCGTCAACAATTCTTCCAAAACCTCCGCGGCGCGCTCGTGCCCGGTCTCCGCGCTGAGTTCGATCAAGCCGCAATCTGTGTAGCTTTCGTAGCTCCCAGACACGTCATAGCAAAGACCCCTCTCGTCGCAGATCCGGTGATACAGTCGCGTGGCCATGCCGTCGTCGAGCACGCGCATGAGCAACTCCATGGCCGGTTCGTCCCGGTGGTAGCAGCCGGGAGCCCTGAACCCAACCTCGAGCTCCGTTTGACTCGAACGGTGAGGGACGAACTGCATGCGGCGCTGCGTCTGGGCAGAGGGCGGCGAAGTGACGGGCTGTTTCCCCGCTGCGACGCCAGCGAACGCGCTCTCGAACAGGCGCAAGACCCGCTCGGGCGGGAGCGGTCCCACCGAAACGACCGTGGTGCCCGCACCCACGTAGAATTGCCGATGGTGTGCTCGCAACAGCGCTTCATCGAAGCGCTCGAGATGAGACACCGTCCCCGCGATCGGCAGCCCGAGGGGATGTTCCGCAAAAACGAGGGCGCGCATCAACTCGGCGGCATCCACACACGCGCCGGTCTCATCGAGCGTTTCCAGGATCTCCTCGCGCACGATACCGCGCTCGACCTCGATGTCTCGCATCAAGGGAGAGGTGAACACCTCTACAAAGGGAGCCAGAATGTGCTCGAAGTTGGCTGCGGGCACTCCCACGCTCAGATCGCCCAGGTCGGCAGCCGTACTGGCGGCAAGGGTTCCCCCCCAACGCTCGAAAGCCAGAGCCAGCGCATGAGAGGACGGGTGACTCGGCACGCCCCGAAACAGCATGTGCTCTAGGAAGTGGCTCAGACCGCTCACCTCGGGCGCTTCGAAGCGCGAGCCAATGACCAACTGCGCGTACAGGACTTGTCGTCGGGCGTGGGGAAGCTGCACCGCCAAGAGCTGCGTGCCGTTCCCAAGCTCGCTCATCAACGCCGGTCGTTTGACGCCGCCCGAGTAGAGCGACAGCCAATCTGCAGGCTTGACGGCAGCGGTGGGACGCTCAGCCATTATTGTCAGCGGGCGACTCCGAATCGTCTTGAGGTGCCGTGCCCAGGTAGCGGGGATCGATCTCCAGGCGTTTAGCCTGCTCCCTCAAACGCTTGATGTAGTCGGCCAGGACGACTGCTCGCTTCTGGTCGCTGAGGGTGCGGATGAGCTCTTGCTTGTCTTCCTCGAACGTTTCCCGCTTTGCCTCGTCCTTTTCCTTGAGTTGCAGCACCGCCCACCCAAGGTGAGTCTCCTGAGGCTCCGCCAACACGGCGTCTGGTTCCAACGCGAACATGGCGTTGGTGGCGGCAGGGTCCTTGAGTCCCATGACGACGGGTGTACCCCGTGAGACGGGCCGCGAGATGTCTACGCTGGGAGCGTCTACGGAATCCATCGCGGCCGCGAACAAGGGATCGGCTTGGCCCACAGATTTGGCGACCACGTCCTCGCGCGCCGCGTCCACCGCTTCTTTCAGTTCTTTGCCCGCCTTGACGTCGGCTATCACCCGCTGTGCGAATGCTCGGGCCGTCTCTCTGCCTTGCGCCTCCACGGCCAAGGTACGGGCCACGTGGGCCTTACCCAAAGACTCAGTCGTGTCGGCGGCAAGCGTCGCTGAGCGCTTCATGATGTGGACGCCCCTGGGCGTCTCGAAAATGTCACTCGTCTCACCATCGCTCAGGGCGTTTACCACTTGCAGCTGGTCAGCGGCCACGGCGTTCGAGCCTTCATGCAAGCAGCCCATGTGTCCACCAACGGCAGCATGCTCCCCCTGACTCACCGCACGCGCCACCCGCTCGAAGGATACTCCCTTCGCCAACATTGTTGACGCCGCTTGCAGCTGTTCGGCCGCCTGCGCGCGCTGCTCGGCGTCCGCCCCCGCCGGGTAATTGATCATGATTTCTTGCACCAGCGGGCATCCGGCGACCCACTTGTCTTTCACGGAATCCCACTTCGCGTTGACCTCGGCTTCGTTCGCTTCCAGGTACGCCCGCGCGGCCGCTTCGTCCACACGCGTGGCGAAGCGCTCGAACCAGTCGTTGCGAGCTTCGGCAACGCGAGCCGTGATTTTGCTCTGCTGCTGCTCGAACGCGAAGAATGCTTCCTCTTCGGAAACGCGCACCGGGGCCGTGACGAGTTGGCGCACACGCCAGGCTGTGATCTCATCGGCCTGTTGGCGCTTGAACTCCTTCGGGCTCATGCGCAGGAGGTTTTGAACTTGTCGCTTGTAAACGTCGAAGTCGAAGGCATTGGTCTTGGTGTTGCGCACCCGAATGTAGGCGATCATTTCGTTGGCGCCCGCCTTGGGAAAAGGCACTCCTTGAAACAACGCCTGGGGTAGCGGCGCGTCGACAGGCCAGGAGAAGTGAACGCGGCCGAGATAAAGCTCGTCGTCCACCTCCTCTTCGCTCACGCTGACCCCCAGCCGGCGTGCCTCCTTGAGCAGAAGCTCGCGCTCTACCAAGGCGTTGACGGCGTATTGAGTGAAACCGCTCTTGCGCAGTTGGTTGTTGCTCATCCCCGGTGCGCCGACCAATCGCGTGAGCACGTTGAGGTCTTTCACCCCGATGCACGACTCGTCGACGCGCACCACGCACTCCGGCTTGGCGGGCCCGACGCCCCCTCGGAAGTCGAAGGCAAACGCAGCCATGATGAGCACCACCACAGCACCCATGATGATCTTGATAAAGCCGCCTTGGCGGAACAGATTCAGCATTCCAAAGTCTCCACGCGAGCGACTCTAAGGCTCGGTGGCGAGCGCATAGCATGCCCACGCTGCAGGGTAAACGCGCGATGCTGAGGGCGGTACTGAACGCGCGCTCAGGCGAGCTTGGGCGCGGCCAGGGCGCGCCGCAACTCGTCCACCAACTCCGGCCAGTCCGCCACCCGCTTCTCCAACACGAGCTCGCACCACAAGTCCAGCTCACGGCCAGGAACGTTCGGATCCTCGATCGGCGACGTGCGCTCTTCCACCGCCTGATAACCCGACTGCGATAGGCCAGCGGCGAGAGCGCGCGCGCGCGCCATCCCCTCCGCGTCCGTGTCCTGTGGGTGGTCGGAGCGCTGGCTGCGAACCACGCATCTTACGGCGTACCCGTCTCCGTCCAGGCAAACCCGCACGCCGCTGTCCATGATCAGATTGTCGCGGACGCGGTCAGCCAGCACGATCTCCGTCTGCAGGGTACGAAACACCTGGAACCCGTCCGCAGCCAGCCGCTTCTTAATTTCCTTCGAACGTCGTTCCAAATCGTCTTCCAATCACGGCGCGCAAGATAGTGGATCCGTCGGTAGCGGAGCAAGCTAGGATCCAGCATAGAGACCATCGCGCTCTTGCGTGGGACGCTACGACGCGCGGTCGACCCATTTCGGTCTGTTTCTTTCGCCTCGAGACCTGCCATGCGTTTCCCCCCTTCAAGTCGTGACTCCGCCAGCTCATGGCTCACGCCGGGCGGAGCGTTTGGACGCAACTGGGCGAGTTTCGAAGTGCGCGAAGGCCAGGTGCAAATGGCAGAAGCCGTCGAACGCGCCTTGGCCAACGAAAGCATCTTGTTTTGCGAAGCCGGCACCGGAACGGGAAAGACGTTAGCCTACCTGTTGCCCGCCCTCCAGAGCGGACGTCGCGTCGTGATATCGACGGCGACTCGTGCGCTCCAGGATCAAATCTGGAATCAGGACCTGCCGCTCATCGAGCAGATATTGGGCCGCTCCGTGTCAGCGATGGTGATGAAGGGGCTGTCGAATTACTTGTGCCGCCGACGCACGCAAACGGCATTGCTGGGCGAAAGCCTCATGCAGCGACGTAGTTTGAACCTGATCGAAGCCTGGAGCCATGAAAGCTCGACCGGAGAGCTATCGGAGCTCGAGCTGCTCAGGGAGGGAGATCCGGTACTTGGGTTAGTGCAGTCATCCAGTGAGACGCGCATCGGCGCGCGTTGTCCCTATCACGAAAGCTGTTTCGTGACGCGCATGAAGCGCAACGCCGAGGCGGCTCAGTTGTTAATCGTAAACCACCACCTCTTCTTTGCTGACCTGGCCTTGCGCGGCCCTCACCCCGGGCGTGTCATTCCAGACTACGATGCGGTGATCCTAGACGAGGCTCATCAGGTGGAAGACATCGCAGGCCTGTTCTTCGGCGTGCGCGTTTCCCAACGTCGGCTGCGGAGCTTGACGCGCGATGCGGCCAGCTTGTTTTCAGCTTGTGGTTCTCCCACCAACCTCACGAGCCAGGTCGAGCAGGCGGAAGCGGCGCTTTTCGATGCGCTGAAGGGCTCGGCGTCCGGCCAGCGCGCACGTTTGGACCGCGAGTCATGGACCGGCCCGGCTCATCGAGCGTACCTCACTCTGGATAGCTCTTTGGAGGGACTGTCTCACGCCGCCAACTCGGCGATGCAGAGCGCGCCGTCCAACGACGACCTTGCGACGCGGGAAGGCCTGGAGTCGGTGGCCAAGCGTGCGCGAGAGCTGCGCGACGCGCTGTCTTTCGTCGTCGACGATCCGCGCAAGCACGTCACGTGGCTAGATATCTCCGAGCAGGGTCACGCACTGAGTGCTTCTCCGGTGGATCTCGCTCCAATCCTGAGCGAGCGGTTGTTCCGCAGTGTGCCGAGCGTCATCCTAACGAGCGCCACCTTAGCGACTCCCCCTGCGGTGCTGCGCACTGAGGGGGAGGTAGCCGCCGAATGGGAAAGTGACGAACCAGGACCCGAGTCGCGCTTCTCCTACTATCGAACACGTCTCGGCGCGACGGACAGTGACTTCGAAGTCCAAGAGCTGGTCATCGATTCCCCCTTCGACTTCAAGCGCAACGCCCTGCTGTATCTCGCCAAGGACCTCCCTGAACCAAGAGAAGAAGGCTTCGAAGCTGCGGCACTGGATACGGTGATGTCTCTTTTGCTCGCCGCCGATGGTGGCGCCTTCGTACTGACGACTTCAGTGCGGGCGATGCGTGAATGGCACACCCAGTTGAAGCGCGTGTGGAACGAACGGGCATGGCCGACGGCAGCACCACCGTTGCTGCTGCAAGGTAGCGCCCCCAAGGCCGCCCTCTTGTCCGACTTCCGCGCCTCCGGTCGCGCGGTGCTGGTGGCGACGACGAGCTTTTGGGAAGGGGTGGACGTGCCTGGCAGCGCTTTGCGGCTCGTCATCATCGACAAAATCCCGTTTGCCGTTCCCACCGATCCCCTCATTCAAGCGCGCGTCCACCATCTGGAAGAAGCGGGGCTCAATCCATTCACAGACTTGTTCATTCCCAGTGCGCAAGTGGCGCTGAAGCAGGGCTTCGGCCGTCTCATTCGCTGCCACAGCGACCGTGGTGTCGTAGCGCTATTGGATTCACGCATCTGTCGCAAGGGCTATGGTCAGCGAATCTTGAGCGCACTGCCTGCTGCGCGTCGCACGACACGACTGCAGGATGCGTTGGCGTTTTTTTCGCGCGGCTAAGCCAAAGGTTTGCAACCGCTGGACCTAGCCGCGTTCCCCAACGTCACTTCTTGCCGCGCTTCTTTCCTGCGGTCTTCTTGGTGGCCTTGGCACTCGCCTTCTTGGAGCTCTTCTTGGCCTGGGCCTTCGTCGCCTTCTTCGAGGTCTTCCGCCCTGCGTTGCTGTTCGCTGAATGCTTCGTCGCAGGTTTCTTCGCCGTAGGTTTCTTGGTCGCAGATTTCTTCGTCGCGGCTTTCTTGGCTGCTTTCTTCTTGCTCGCTGCCTTCGCCGTCTTCTTGGATCCGGAAGAGGTCACCGCGCTAGCGCGAGAGGCCTTCTTCTTGGAAGTTGCCTGAGCGCTGCGACTTGCCTTCTTGCCAACTCGTCCCGTGCTGGCCTTCTTTGCCGTCTTCTTAGTGGCGGTCTTCTTCGCGGCTTTTTTGCTGGCTTTCTTGCGAGTGGAGCTCGCGGGCTGTTTCGCATTCCGCTTTGCGGTCTTGGCGCGCAGCCGCTCGGCACTTGCGGCCACAGCTTCACGCGGCCCCGGAGGCCAAGGTCGTCCGCTCTCTGTTACCGTTGCCGGTTCGTCTTCGTCGTCCTCTTCGTCATCGAGGTCGTCCTCGACGTCACTCGGCTCGTCGTCGCTGTCCTCATCATCACTATCTGCGTCGTCACTGGCGTCGGAGTCCTCATCATCATCGTCCCCATAGCCGTCATCGTCCTCGTAGCCATCATCGTCGTCGTCATCGGAGCCACTCGTCTCTTCGTCTGCACCGTCTGCACGACCGAAGGCTCCTTCGCGGCGATTGGCGAGTGTCTCTTCGATGCAGTCGTCCAAATCAGCAAACTCGAATGGCTTGTCGACGTGTGCATCCGCTCCGTATAGTGGAGACGTCATCTCGTTGAGGTTCTCACCGATGCCCGTGAGCATGATGACGCCGGTGTGCGCCAAAGGCAGTGACTCCCGTATCTTGCGGCAGACCTCCCAGCCGCTCATACCAGGCATCATCACGTCGAGAATGACGAGATGGGGCAGATGCTGGTGAGCCAGCTGCCAGGCCATCTCCCCGTCTGAGGCTTCGATGACTTTGAATCCTTTGGAACGGACGTGCGCTGTAACGAGCGCGAGAGTGCTCGGTTCATCGTCAGCGACGAGCACGACTGTTTCTTCATTCTCCGACATATATCAACTAGCTCCCGGTGCGGCAGTATTCGAAAGCACCTGTGAACTCGGGTCAAGCCAAAACCCATCGTGCTCCTCCCAAAGTACGAAGATCGGTGGCGCGCCCGGGCGGGTGAGCCTATGCCGTCGGTGGTGAGAGCTCCGCATGAGAGCGGCGCTAGCTGTCGATTCGAGTTAGGCTTCGCCTGTGCCGCCGCCCAATGACGCCACTGTCCCGCTGTTGCGTGCCGTCAAACGTACGCGCTTGCGACTCGTACTCGCTGACGCGCTGCAGCGGTTCGCCCTATTGCTGCCCCTCCCACTTATTTACATGGTGGTGGGGCTGGCTGCCATCAAACTGCTGCACCCCTCGTCACGCACCATCACGCTCTGGGCGTGGGGTACGCTGTTTCCCGTAGCGATCGTCATCATATCGGTGCTTGCGCTGGTCGTCCGCGGGAGAAGCGCCCTGGTCGCGGCTGTATTATTGGATCGCGTGCACGGGCTTCGCGGTCGTGTTGCCAACGCGGTGGCTTTCTCGCGATCGTCCAAGCGTACCCCTTTCGAAGTCACGGCGATCGAAGACGCGACGCGCTTTGCAGACCGGCTATCGCCAGCTGTGGCGGCCCCCGTCCCTTTCCCTCGGCAGTTGTGGCTCTCAGGTGCTTTGCTGCTTGGATTGCTGGTGCTTTCGAAGGTGGAGGTGCAGCACGCTCGCATCGCTGCGCTGCCTGCGGAGCAGCCGGCCTTCACGCCCTTTACGCTGAGCGCCGACGACCAGGCTCTGCTCGAGGAGAAGGGACGGGAGCTGGCTCAAACAGCGTCCGACCCGGAGGTGGCAGCGGTCGTTCGACGCTTCAACCAATTGGTGGAGGACATGGCCCAGGGCAGGCTGGACCGCAAACAGGTGTTGCAGCAAATGGACGCCCTGCAGCAAGCGCTCGTCGAAGGTTCGGCCCTCGAGCGCGAAGCTCTGGACGAGAGCCTGCGTGAGCTGGGAGAGTCCCTGCGCAAGCATCGCCTTACCAAAGCTGCCGGCGATGCCCTAGCCGAGAACGAACTGCCTGATGCCGAGGAGGCCTTGCGCAAACTCGCGGAGCGCCTGCGCAATAAACCCGAAGCACTTAGCAAGCAAGAGTTGCAAAAGCTGCGAGATGCTTTGGATGCTGCCAGTCGCGGTAACGCCGAACGACTCACGCGTTTGGAGGCGCAGCGCCAAGCCGCCGAACAAACCCGCGAACGCTTACTGAAGAAGAAGGAGCAGGCGAAGACGAATAGCGAGCGACGAGCGGCGGACGAGGCGTTGGCCAAGCAGGATCGGGAACTCAAACGCCTCGACCGACAAAAGCGAAAAGCCCAGAGCGCGGCTCGACAGATGTCGGAACTCGACCGCCAATTGGCGCAAGCTGCTCGAGACCTCATGAAAGAGATGGGTGAGGCCGCCAAGAGCATCGAAGCGGGTGCCGAAAGCCTCAACCGCACCGCGCAGCGGCAGCTCAGCGATCAAGAAAAGGAAGCACTGAAGAAACAGCTGCAGGAATTGAAAGAGCTGTTGCGACAGGCAAAGTCGGGCAACGCAGAGCGCCAAAAGCAGCTCGAGCGTTTTCGTCAACGGGCGCGCGGGGGCAAGCCGGGCGATGCCAGCGGTACTCCAGGGCAGCGCCCGGGAACGCCTGAACTCAAACTGGGAGCCGGCCAAGGCAGCAGTCTGGAGATCCCGGTGCCCGGTCAGGGCAAGTCCGAGCCTGGTGCGGGAGGCAAGGGCGGCCAAGGGGAGGGCGCCGGAGCGACGGCCGGAGGCGAGGTGCGTGGAGAGCCGACGGATTTGAAAGGAAAGACCCAAGACGTCGCGGCCGCGGGCATAGACTCGGGGCAAGGAACGGCGTCAAGTGAGGTGGTCTACGGAGCGGCCAGCCGCGGCTTTACCGCGGGGGGTTACCGAAAAGTCTACACGGATTACAAAGCGGTGGCGGAAGAGGTGTTGGAATCGGATGAAATCCCGGCCGGTTACAAGTTCTACGTGCGCCGCTACTTCCAGCTCATCCGCCCGCGCGAATGAATCAGCTGGGTCGCAACCAACGCTGCCTTTGTGGCAAAGACGAGGAACGAGATGAGCGAACCGCAACGAGAAGTGGAAGCTTTCCAAAAGACGATTGGCGAGCTGCGAGAACAAATAGGCAATGTCATCGTCGGCAACCGCGAGGTTGTCGATGGCGTGCTCACCTGCATACTCGCCGGCTCCCACGCCCTGCTCGAAGGCGTGCCTGGTTTGGGCAAGACCCTGCTCGTGCGAACTATTGCAGCGGCGCTGGAGCTCGAGTTTGCGCGCGTACAGTTTACTCCAGACCTGATGCCCGCCGACATCATCGGAACGACGGTGCTCGAGGAGGCCGCCGACGGAACGCGCACATTCGAGTTTCGTAAAGGTCCCCTGTTTGCCAACGTCGTCCTCGCCGACGAAATCAATCGCGCTACGCCCAAAACACAGAGTGCACTCTTGGAAGCCATGCAGGAGCGCCGGGTAACGGTAGGCCGTACGACGCACGAAATCCCTGCGCCATACTTTGTGCTCGCCACCCAGAACCCCTTGGAGATGGAAGGCACGTATCCCCTGCCCGAAGCGCAGCTGGATCGCTTCTTCTTCAAGCTGCATGTGCCCTTTCCAGGCCGCGAGGATCTGATGTCGATCCTGGACCGCACGACGGCAGACAACGAAAACCAGGCCAGCCCGGTTCTCAACGCGCCACGGCTGCTCGACTTGCAACGTTTCGTGCGTACCGTTCCCGCGGCGCACCACGTCAAGGATTACGCGGTGCGACTGCTGCTCGCCACGCATCCTGACGAGCCCAAGGCCATGGCTCGCGTCTCGCGCTACGTGCGCACGGGAGCTTCACCACGCGGAGCCCAAGCCCTACTGCTTGCCTCCAAGATATTCGCGCTGCTCGATGGACGCTACGCGGCTGCCATCGATGACGTCAAGGCCGCCGCCCTGCCCGCGCTGCGGCACCGAGTGCTGCTCAATTTCGAGGGCGAAGCGGAAGGCATTCGAACGGACGACATTCTGCGCGAGGTGCTCGACGAGCTCCCGGAAACCCAGGGCTGAGATGGGCTTGTTCGAGATCTTATCGCGCTCGAAACCAGGCAGTACCGCTGCACGGGGCAGCAGCGCTGCGACCACGACACCGTTGTTCGACGACGACTTTCAGAAGAAGCTGGAGAGCCTGGCTGTCGTGAGCCGGCGCGTGTTCGCCGGACGCTCGCGCGCCCAACGCCGCACCAAGAAGCGTGGCGCGGGGATCGAGTTCGCCGATCACCGGGATTACGCTCCGGGCGATGATTTCCGCTTCGTGGATTGGGGGATCTACCGGCGCTTTGGTCGGTTGCTCGTGCGCTTGTATGAAGAGGAAGAAGATCTGAGCATCTATTTCCTCGTCGATTGTTCTCGTTCGATGGGTTTTGGTGATGGCGCCAAGTTCGATCAGGCGCGACGACTGTGCGCGGCGTTAGCCTACGTCGGCCTCGCCAACTTGGATCGCATCACCATCGTTGGTGTGGGCAACAGCGTGCAAGCACGGCTACCGGCGACGCGCGGCAAAGGACAAATCTTCAAGGTCTTCCGCTTCTTGGAGTCTTTGGAGACGGCCAGTGAGACCGACCTGGAGCGAGCGCTCTCGGTTTTCGTTGGACAACACCCGCGACGCGGGCTCGCCGTGCTGCTGAGCGACCTATTCGACCCCAAGGGCTTCGAACGGGGATTGAACATGCTGCGCTTCAACAAGTTCGAGCCCTTCGTCCTGCACTTGCTCGATCCTTCGGAGCGAAGTCCGTCACTGAGGGGAGACGTCGAGTTGCATGACTGTGAGACAGACATCGGCCGTGAGGTCACCATTACCGACGAAGTGTTGCGCAACCTGCAGGCTGCTTTCGACCAGTATACTCAAGCCATACAAACCTTCTGCGCGAGCACCCAGATCCCTTACTTCGCTGCGGACACCAAGACGCCGTTTGACGAGCTGATTCTGCGCGTGTTTCGACAGGGGGGATTCTTGCGCTAATGGTTTTTGCGGGTTTTGGCACCACTACCCTGTTGTTGATTGGCGCGGCAGCGACGGCGCTGACGGTGCTCCTCTACGTGTTGAAGCTCCGGCGACGAGCCGTGCGCGTTGCGTTTCTGCCAATCTGGGAGCGCGTGCTTCGGGACCAAGAGTCATCACGGCTTTTCTCGAACCTCAAGCGCTGGCTGTCGCTGCTCTTGCAGTTGGCACTCGTGGCTTTGATAGTGCTGTCACTGGGCGATCCCCGGCTCGCTCAGCACTGGTTCGAAGGACGCAACCTGGTAGTGCTGGTAGACACCAGCGCATCGATGCAAGCCTCGAATGGGCAACGCTCCCGCGTCGAGCAGGCGCGTGCGGAGCTCGAGCAGTTGCTCGACGGCCTGTCGGGTTCGGACCGGATGCTGATCGCGCAGATGGGTGAGACAGTGGTTCCGCTCACGACGATGACCGATGACGTCAGTGCTTTGAGGCAAGCGAGTCGGGACATACAGGCGCTCGAAACGGGCACCAATCTGGACGCGGCACTGCAGTTCGCCATGGACGCGCTGCGCTCGCACAGTCAGCCCGAGATCATACTACTGAGTGACGGTGGCTTTAGGCAGGACCTCGATCGCTGGTCCGACGTGATCACCGCCAGCGATGTCTCACTGCGTTACGTACCCGTTGGAGAGCCCGCGCCCAACGTGGCCGTTACGGGCTTTTCGGTGCGCCGGTATCCGCTCGACCGGTCCCGCTTCGAGGTGCTGCTCGAGGTCACCAACACCAACGATGTGGCACACCGGGTGCAGGTGACCTTGTATGGGGACGGGCAAGCGCTCGACGTTACCGAGTTCATGCTAGCGCCCAATGAGGTGCTGGCGCGCTTCTACGAGAACCTCGGTGGCGGCAATCAATCCCTCGAAGCCGAAGTCGCCCTGCTCGATGCTCGAGATGGACTTGCCGTGGACAACCGGGCGTACGCACTTCTGCCCGAGCGCAAGCGAAGCCGGGTGCTGGTCGTCACGCCTGGCAATACCTACTTGGAAGCTGCCCTGCTGTTGGACGAGTACCTGCAGGTGACCACAGCCGGACCGGATGAGGAGCTCCCGGCCGGGCCATTCGATGTCACCATTCTCGACGGGGTGGCACCGTCCCTCGGGCGCCATCACGGCGCGCTCTTGTATTTGAATCCCCCTAGCGAAGGCGCACCCGTCCAACATGCCGCCAGGATCGAGAGCTTCGGCTTCGACTCCTGGCAGAAGAACAGTCCATTGCTGCGCTGGATCGCGCCCGAGAACATCCAAGTTCTGGAAGGCCACGCCTTGCGCCCCGAGCGCGGCGATAGAGTGGTTGGCTCGAGTGAACTCGGGCCGATTCTCATCTCGGGCGAGCGAGACAGTCAGCCGTTCATTGCGCTGGGCTTCGACCCGCGACAAAGCGACATCGTTTTACGTGTCGCCTGGCCGCTCTTTCTGCTCAATTGCATCCACGCTTTCGCAGAACCGGACGCGAGCGACTACTCGTCGTATCGGACCGGGACCGTGTGGCATCTGCAAGCGCCTGACGACCTCGACCGCGTAGTGCTATCCACCCCGCGAGGAGAAGAAACGGTGCTCCCCGTGCGCCACGGCGAGGCCAGCTACTTCGGTGAAACGTCCGGCTTCTTTGCCGTGCGTACTGCTGATGGGAAACCCCTCACGCGTTTCGCTGCCAATCTCAACGACCCCGATGAAAGTCGTCTCGACGTTAGAGCCGAGCTTCAGCTGGGCAGCGTGATGGCGACGCCACCAGTCGGGTTTTCACCCGGTGTGAGACGCGAACTGTGGTTGGTGCTACTGAGTGTGGTGGCCTTGGTTCTGCTCGTCGAATGGTTCACCTATCACCGACGGATCACGGTATGACACGAGCACGCGCGATCTTGCTCGTGCTAGCTGCTGCCTTGCTATCCGGAGGGGGTGGAGTGCTCACCTTCGCCTGGCTTGGGCGGCTCGGCCCGCTCACCTTCAATTGGCAAGGTCAAAACTACGAGCTGCTGCACCCGGAGTACTTGGCAATCGTTTGGGTCGCCCCCCTCCTCCTGTTGGGGTTGCGTTTTTCTTTGGCCGACCTGCCGTGGCAGCAACGGTGGCTGTCGTGGCTGTTGCGGGTTGCGCTGGTGGGGACGCTGGCGCTGACGTTGGCGCGTCTGGTAACCCATTCCGATTCCCAAGCGCTCGGAATCGTGTTCTTGGTCGACGTCAGCGACTCCGTGCCCGACGAAGCACTGGTACAAGCCAGAGACACCCTTGGATCTTATCTAGCTCAGTTGCCGGTCGATGCCGAGGCACAGCTCATCTCGTTTGCATCACGTCCACGTTTGCACGAGCTCTCGCGCGATCCCGCCGGCGGCACGTGGCGCGTCCCTGAGGCTCCTGCCTTACGACACGCTGCAGAGTCAGCCACGAATGCCCAGACGCCGCCTGCCCAGACGCCGCCTGCCCAGACGGAAGCAGGTGCAGCCACCAACATCGAAGCCGCCATGCAACTGGCGTACGGCGTTCTGCCAC
>CAZNZA010000027.1:1232-20386 GCA_964577325.1 uncultured Polyangiaceae bacterium | reverse complement strand
GGTGCAGCCACCAACATCGAAGCCGCCATGCAACTGGCGTACGGCGTTCTGCCACCTGGCAAACTCAAGCGTGTGGTCTTGTTTTCCGACGGGATAGAAACGCAAGGCAACCTCTTGGCCGAGGCGAGCCGTGCCAAAGGCTTCGGTGTGCGGCTTTTTGCCGTTCCGTATACTCAAGCCCCGCCCGGTGAAGTAGCCGTCCACAAGCTGGAGCTGCCACAAAAAGTGGAGCTCGGGCAGTCGTTCAAAGTTCGCGCTAGCATCTACTCGACGCGTCCAACCCGCGCGCGGGCGCGCCTCTATCAAGGCGAAACGCTCAACGGGTTGGGTGGGGTGCGAGAACTCGAGTTGACCCCTGGAGTAACCGACGTGGAGTTCGACAGCGTCGTGCGCGTCGGAGGAGAGGTTGTCTACCGCATCGTGGTCGACGAACTGCAGGATGACCGATTCGCCGAAAACAACAGCTACAGCGCGCACCTCGACGTGCCAGGGCGCCCGATGGTGCTGTACGTAGAGGGTCAGCCACAGCGCGCGAGCTACTTGGCGAGCGCTTTGACAGCGCAACAATTCGACGTCGACGTGCGTCAACCGACGGCCTTTCCCACATCCTTGGCCGAGCTCGAACGCTACGACTTCGTCATCCTGAGCGACGTTGCGGCCAATCAAGTGTCCGCCCAAAGCCAAGCCGTGGTCGAGCGCTACCTGCGTGACTTGGGAGGAGGCTTTCTCTTTGCAGGCGGCGTTGCCGGATATTCGCTTGGTGGCTGGAGCAACACGACCATAGCTCGACTGCTACCCGTGCGCATGGACGCCGAGCAAAGGAAAGACATCCCGAGTGTCGCCATGGCGCTGGTCATCGACCGCTCCGGATCGATGTCCGGACTGCCGTTGGAGATGGCAAAAGCTGCGTGCCGAGCGACAGTGGCGACTCTGCAGAACGACGATCTGGTGGAAATCATCGCGTTCGATACGGAGCCCAAACGCTACGTAAAGCTGCAACCGGCACGGTATAGCAGCCGTATCCAGAATGAGGTGATGCGCATCCAATCGGAAGGTGGAACCGACTTCTTTCCGGCGCTGGATATGGCCTATCAAGACATCTCGGTCGCTCAAGCGAGGAAGAAGCACGTCATCTTCCTCACCGACGGACGCGCCGATACTCCGGGCATCCGCGATCTGGTTCAGGCCATGCTGGCGGAGTCCATCACAGTGACGACGGTTGGCTTAGGAGACGGAGCCGACGGTGAGCTGCTACGCATGATCGCTGAGACGGGCGGTGGCCGCTATCATCATGCGGCCGACCCCAATAGTTTACCCAGGATCTTCACGCGTGAGACAGAGATGATCTCACGACAGTCTGCGGTTCAGGAATGGTTTCCAGTAATCCAGACCAGCAACGCCGATTTCTTGCGAGGCATATCCATAAATACAGCGCCGCTACTACACGGCTATGTCGCCACCCAGATGAAGGGGCCTCCGGCGCAACAAATATTGGCCAGCGATACAGGCGAGCCCATCCTTGCGCGCTGGCGAGTGGGGTTGGGCCATAGCTTGGCCTGGACGAGCGATGTGAAAAACAACTGGGCCGTCGACTGGTTGCGTTGGCCGGGATTCAGTCGCTTCTGGGGGCAGCTGGTGCGCGAACACATGCGCCAGAAGAGCCGTCGAGAATTCGACATGAAAACGTCACTCGTCGGGGATCAGGTCATTGCTACCGTAGATGCGTACACCGCGGATGAACGCTTCGACAACGATCTACGGGCAACCTTGACGTTGAGACGTAGCGGTGAGACAACGGATCCGACCCAGTATCCCATGCCCCAGGTAGCTCCAGGGCGTTACGAAGCTCGTTTCCCGCTACGAGAGTACGGTACGTTTTCGCTTCAGGCCGAGCACTTCCGTGAGACCGAGAACGGGGAGCTGGAGCGCGTGGGAACGAGCTACGGCTCGCTGTCCCACCCCTATCCTACCGAGTACCAAAGCTTCGAAGCGGATGCAGCGCGCTTGCAGGCTGCGGCAACCGTCACGGGTGGAGACCTCGATCCTAGCCCGCAAGCACTGATCGATCCCGCCGGTGAGCGCGTCAAGAGCGTCTCTCAGCTATGGCCGTACGTTCTGTTGGCAGCGCTAGGGTTGTTCTTGTTGGACATCCTTCTGCGTCGGGTGCGGCTCTTCGACCGTAACTTCATGCGTTACACCTGACGCCATCGCCAGAGCTTTAACCCCAGAGTTCGGTTCAGTTGAATCGGCGGGGGTGGTTTGCGCTTAAGATACAGGGGATGCACCTGACGCGGATCACAATCCCAACACTTCACGCATCTTCTCGGCATAGCGCCGCCCCAAGGTGCGCTGCCCCTCGAGGTCGAAGTGGTACTGATCCATCAAGTTCAGGCCTTCAGCGCTAACCACATGAGCATTGGGAATGGCCTGGGAGAGACTATTGACCAAGGGGTTGTGTGAAGAACAGCATCCGCCGTAGGGCAACTCTCCGGCGATGAACGGAACACTCTCGGGCAGGTCTAAATCAGCCCTGAGATCCGCCACCAATTCGGCGACCTTCTCCACCCACACCTGCTGGCCGGTGTCTGACTCGCCCTGGTGAAACAAGATCCCACGAATAGTACCTGACCTCTGCGCCAACCGCGCTCGCTCGAGTACCATCTCGTAGGCTCCGCTGCGCGAATTGTCGGGTGGGATCTCGAACTCAGCACGCCGTTTGGACACGACACCTTTGCGGAACAAGTCGATGTCCACTCCGGATAGCGCGCAAGGGATCAGGCCGATTGTGGAACGCGGCATGGCTTCGGCCATGACTTTGGCAAAGGAGTCCGCTGGACCAACACCGGCCCAGCAGCGATGCAGCGGCGGCTTGGCTGGCTCCCATTGATTGTAGCGCCGGGTGCCGCAGCGGTCGTAACCCAAGACCAACACCCTCGGATCCACCTCCAAATCCGCGGCTTGTGGCTTTGGAGTGCCCTCCATGTTGGACTGCCCGATGAGCAAGAACAGCTCCATCTGCACTCCGTCGGGGGCACCGGGAGCTGGTCCCACAGCCGTCAGCAATGGCGTTTCGGAAGTGGAGCTTGCACTCTCTTCACGAGCCGCAGGCTCGCTCACTGACGTTCCTCGCTGACCGATACACGAGCCAAGGCTCGACGCCGCCAAAAACCCGGCCCACGACAGCCAAGCTCGCGGGCTCACAAGCACTCGGGACGAAACTTCTTGATGCCGTTCTTGTCGAGATAGAACGGGTTATCGCAGCCAGCAGGCTTGCTCTCCGTCTTGGGAGCTTGCGCCGGTGCTTCAGTCGCCGGTTTGCGCGCGGGTGCGGTCCAGGTGCGTGGGCGAGCGGGCGCGACGGCCGAGGGCTTGTCGGTTTCACTCTTGTCAGCCGCGGCAGTCGCTGGCGGAGCGGTCGAGCTTTCTAGGGACAAGGACAACTCCATGTCCCCTTCCACGGCGAAGTGGCGTTCAACGGTCTTGTGCCCAGGTGCTGTGACCCGGAGGTGGTATGGCTCCTCTCGGACCTCCACCGGATAAGCGGCTATGCCTACTGGCAAGGCCTTGCCGTCCAGTTGGACCTGCGCGTCATCGGGCTTGATGTTCATCCGCAACGTAGCCTTCTTGACGGAGGCGCGCTGATCCTGTGCGACAGGTGCTACTTGCGCTTGTGCCGGAGTCCGGGCTCGTTCACTGGCCAGTTCCGCCTTGTCGTTGTTGAGCAGGACCCAACCCAATACGCCCACCAGTACCGCTAACCCAGAAGCGACTCCCACCAACACTTTGGGGACACCCGACGACACCATCGTAACTTGTGAGCCGCCGAGCGTGTTGGTGTGCTCACCCGGCCCTGGATGGGCGCTTACTCGCCGCAATTCCTGTTGAATGAGCTCGTAACCGCTTGGCGTGATGGTGTCGGAGTTGGCGAGTTCCGAGAGCTGGTTCTCGATGTGCACCGTTAACTCGGCGCGAATGTCGCCGAACAAACTGGTGACGAATTCGCCGAGTTCGCGCCGCTTCACGTGGATCCCGGCATGCTCGATGTACTTCTCGAGGTCCATCTGAAGGGCCCGAGCGCTCGCGTAGCGCTCCTCGGGATCGATGGCGAGCGCCTTGAGGATGATGCGCGCCAGTTCGTCGGAGCACTGGGGATTGATGCTCTTTGGGTTGGGGATCTCCCCGCCCAGCACCTTCTTGACGATCTGGACGTCCGTCAGGTCCTTCCACAGCTTCCGCCCCGTCGCCCCAGCCCAGAGCATACACCCGACTGAGAATACGTCGGCACGGCCGTCGAGCGTGGCTCCCGACATTTGCTCCGGGGCCATATAGGCGATTTTCCCTTTGATCACCCCGGCGCTGGTTTGCGTCGACGTGGTGGCCGCTTTGGCGATGCCGAAGTCCAGCACCTTTACCTGGCCATCATACGTCACGAAAACGTTCTGCGGCGAAACATCGCGGTGCACGAGGTGCAGGGGCTCCCCCTCGTACGACTTCAGTTCGTGGGCGTAGTGCAGGCCCTCGAGCAAGCCGACGATGACGTGGAGGAACAGCCCCTCCGTCATTTGGCGATCGACGCCCTGCGCCAAGCGAATGATGCGCGACAAGGGTTGCCCCTCGAGGTGCTCCATCACGATGACGTGGCGGTCGCCCTCCGTTCCCACCTCATACGTCTGCACCACGTTTGGGTGGTTGAGCTGAGCCGCCAGTCGCGCCTCATCCAAAAACATCTGCAGCGCCCCTGGCTCTTCAGCGATTTCTTGCCGCAAGGCCTTGAGGACGACGAGCTTGCTCACGCCTCCGGCGCTACGAGCCAAAGCCAAGTACACGTTCGCCATGCCGCCGCGCCCGAGCTCGGACACGATGCGGTACTTACCGACACGACGCCGGCCCGGCTTTTTGCCCACAGCACCTCCCCCCGACGAGGCGCTGAGCTCGCTTTCGGGAAGGTACTGAACGTCGCTCGTTTCTAAAGGTTTGCTCATGGCTTTCCTGGAGTGCCGGGGCCCGGCTCGGTGCACGTTGGCTCCTCACACACTTGCTTGGCAGAGACTTGCTTGGCAGAGACTTGCTTGGCAGAGACCTGCTTGGCAGAGACCTGCTTGGCGCGCAGCGGTTCGACGCACGCTCGTTCCACATACACTGGACCACTCGAGAAAGCCTGCGCCGCCGCGTTGCTCACCGATCCGTGTTTTAGCTCAGCGCTGTTAACCATTCAAGAGTCCAAAATGTGCACGAAGCCCACAGTACCTTGTGACGGCGCAGTATGCCGTTGGACTTAACCAATTCGCGAGCTTTTCGAAGAAATTGCGCTGACAGCGGTGATCTTGATCGATACTCACACCAGATTACAAGCCTGCATTGACCAAAGCTTCAGTCGCATTTCGAGTAGGCGAGCCGGCGCTCAGCGACACCGAGGTACAACCCTCCGCTACCGGGGGTTACGCTTGTCGCAAAAGCGCCTGCAGCGGCGCCCGGCGGCGTCCATCCTGCGCCAGTGCGGCGGCTCCTCAGCACGGGGGCCGGGGCCGCGAGAGTCGTCGCCTCAAAAATGGGTGATACCCGGTGTCGGCGCGTACACTTCAGCCAGCAACCCACACCATTTACCTGAGGCACACCTAAACCTGAGCTGACGCAGTTGGTGCGCATGACGGACATGCGACGACGGGCGCTGCCGGTGTGTATGCTCACGGGTGCGCAAGGGTGGGATGAGATGTCGAATCTGTCCAGGCTTCGACTTTCCGTTGTCAATGTCGCCTACCCGTCGTGACTGCGAACTGGCGTACCCAGGTGCTCATTTTATTGAGCCGTATCGGGAGGGTTTGCTGCGGTCCTCTTGAAGGACTGGCTGAGCTGTGGGAATAACCCGCAACCGACCCCCTATCGGGGGAGGTGTGCGCGAGGCGAGACATCGCCGCAGCCCACCGCGCGGCGGCCAATTCATGGGTCGCCGCACGCTCGTTTCGTACTCCGTCGCATTCGTCCTTTCACTCGTAGCAGGTCATCTCCATGAATTCGTTCTCCAGTCGTTCAGCCACACGTCTCGGCCGTTCGTGGCTCCCGTTGTTGGCGGTCGGGTTGTTCTCGCTGGGCTGCTCTGCCGGCAAGGAAGACGACGGAACGACCATCATTACCGGGCCCACCCCGGGACAGGGAGGCAATCCCGGAGGGGGTAACGGCGGCGACGTAGGCGGCGGTCCCAACGAGCCCGGTGTCGACCCGGACGACGGACCCGTTCTGATCCCCGTAGACGATCCTCCACCTGCGTGCGGCAATGCGAAACTCGACGAGGGCGAGTTCTGCGACGATGGCAACAACCTCACCAATGACGGCTGCGCCGGCGACTGCTCGGCAGTCGAACCGGGCTGGGTATGTCCGACGGTGGGCGCCGCCTGTATGTATACCCAGTTTTGCGGCGATGGGCGCATCAGCCTTCCCGAAACCTGCGACGACGGCAACGCTGTGGCAGGAGACGGATGTAGCGATGCCTGCTTGACGGAAGCGGACTTCAGCTGCCCCGAGCCGGGACAGCCCTGCGTGTATCAAGTCGTGTGCGGTGACGGGCTGATCAGCGGTCCTGAGACCTGCGACGACGGCAACACTGTCGCTGGTGATGGTTGCGGAGACACGTGTGTGTTGGAAGAGGGCTACGCTTGCGCGCGACCCGGCATCCGTTGCGAACCCGTGTGCGGCGACGGCCTGCTGCGAGGGCGCGAGGATTGCGACGATGGTAACATCACCAACGGCGATGGCTGCTCCGGGGTGTGCGTCACCGAGGACGGCTGGGTTTGTCCGGAAGGCGAAGCCTGCCGCCAGACCGTGTGCGGCGACGGCATGCGCGAGGGAGCGGAGGGCTGCGACGATGGCGACAACAACGATCTCGGCGACGGTTGTTCTCCCGGGTGCATCAGCGAGCCGGTGTGTACCCCTGGGGCTGGCTGCACGTCCACCTGCGGTGATGGCCTCATGCTGCCCGGTGACAACGAGGAGTGCGACGACGGCAATCGCAAGAACGGCGACGGCTGCTCGGAAACGTGCGAGATCGAGGCCGGATTCTACTGCGAGGATTTGGCGTCGACCCAGACACGCCTGCTCACCCTACCCGTCATCTACCGCGACTTCATCGGCGAAGGTTACGCCGACGGTGACGATCCGACCCTATATCGACAACCCGGCTATCACCCAGACTTCGAGCACACCGCTTACTCGCTGAACAACGACTACTCGGTCAGCGGTAGCCCCGGCATCGTCGCAGCACAGCTCGACGCCACCGACAACAAGCCGGTGTTTGCCGCGACTTCCCAAGCCGCCCAGGCCGTCACCTCCACTAAAGCCAACTTCGATCAGTGGTTTCGCGACGTACCCGGAGTGAACATGACGGTGCGCGGCGCCCTGGATTTAGCCGAAGATGATGGCGCCTTCGTCTTCGACGATGCCTCTTTCTTTCCGCTCGATGGTCGTGGTTTCGTGGAGAGCGGGGAAGAGAAAGCGCGCCCGAAGGATTGGTTGGGGGAAGGTTGCTGGGACCCGCTGCTCGCCGAACACATCTGCGACATCCAAGCTCCCCGCTGCGAGCGAATCGCCAACTCCCCGTGGGAGCAGTGCTTGCCCTACGGCGACGATGAAGACTGCGTGGACACACACAACTTCTCCTTCACCAGCGAGATCCGCTACTGGTTCGAGTACAAGGGCGGTGAGCAGCTGGTGTTCCGCGGCGACGACGACGTGTGGGTGTTCATCGACGGCAAACTGGTCGTCGACCTCGGAGGCTTGCACGAACCGCTGGGCGGCGACGTGTGCGGCAACACCTGGGGCCAAGTCGAGCGCGACGCTCAAGGTGAGGCCGTGGTGGATGACGAGGGCTTGGGCGTACCGCAAGAGCAACCGAACTGCGCTGGGCTGTCGGCAACCACCACCGACGTCGCAGGCAACCCTCTGAACTTGGTGGAGGGCCAGGTGTACGAGGTGGCCGTGTTCCAGGCCGAGCGGCATACGTGTCAGTCGAACTACCGCCTGACGCTATCCGGCTTCACCCAAGTCACGTCGGTGTGTGCGCCCCAATGCGGCGATGGCATCGTGACCGCCGATGAACAGTGCGATGAAGGCCAGGAGTTCAATGGTGCCGGCTACGGACACTGCAAGGCCGATTGCACCTTGGGTGAACGGTGTGGCGACGCCGTCGTCAATGGGCCAGAGGCGTGTGACAACGGCTTCAACCAAGACCGCTACCAGTTGTCCGCCGAGTCTTGTGCACCAGGATGTGTGGCGCCCGGCTTCTGCGGCGACGGCGTGGTCGACTCGCAATTCGACGAAGAGTGCGATGCCACGACCGAGATGAACACTGGCGAATACAATGGCTGCACCGCCGACTGTAAACTCGGACCGCGCTGTGGTGACGGCGAGGTGCAGGGCGATGAGCAGTGCGACGACGGCAATCGCGTCAACAACGACGGCTGCTCCGTGGCGTGTACGATTGAGCCGAAGGTCACTGCCAAGTGAGAGAGAACGCCCCGGCTTGGACCGCTACGGCGGCTCGAGCGGGGGCGTGAGCCCCCCGTTCGTTCACATTTGAGGGGCGGCGAGCCACACTTTGCGACATCCGGCCACGGAAACCATTCACCGGCGGGACAGCCGTTTGCGGTACCGCTTGCCTAGCGAGCCTACGCCGCGCCCTTTCACGATGCTCCAGGGCAATCCAGCGCCCGCCGCCCGAGGCAAAGCTTGCGTCGTGCCGCAGCAGCGCTTACATGGCACCGCACCGACATGGCCGAACCACGAGTCCTGGATGCGGAGGCTCTATCCGAGCTCTTCCATAGCGCCGAAAAACCCGCCGAACGCTGGCGTATTGGGATGGAGGCTGAGAAGTTCGGGATGTATTGCCCGAACCTGCAACCGCTGACCTATGACGGTAAGCGTGGTGTGGTGGGCGTTTTCGACTTCATGGTGGAACGCTTCGGCTATCAGCCGCGTCGGGAAACGCCAGACGGCCCCACCATCGCCCTGCAGCGCGATGGTACCTACATCACTTTGGAACCAGGAGCTCAATTCGAGCTGTCCGGTTCGCCGCACCACGACTTGCACGCCGTATACGCGGAGTTCAAGGAACACTATCGCGAACTCGATCAAGTCAATCAGCAGTTCAACTTGCGTTTCGTGCACTTGGGCTTCAACCCGTTGCATCGGCAGGACGAACTGCCTTGGGTGCCCAAGCTACGCTACCCAATCATGAAAGAATATCTCCCGCGCAAAGGCGCGCGAGGACTCGACATGATGCGTCGCACCGCGACGGTGCAGGCTAACATCGACTACGCCAGCGAAGCGGACGCCATGAGCAAGCTGCTCACCCTGCTGCGTCTGTCTCCAATCATTGCTGGCATGACACTGAACGCGCCCCTCATCGAAGGACGCGTCAGCCGCCTGAAGAGCGAACGTCAGGACGTGTGGCTGCACATGGATCCTAGCCGCTCGGGGTTACTCGAGACGCTCTGGAACAAGACGCATCCCACGTACTCAGACTACGTCGATTGGGCGCTAGAAGCCGGCATGTTCCTCTTCTACCGCGATGGCACACCGATCATGAATACAGGCCAAAGCTTTCGCAGCTTTCTTCAAGACGGGTTCGATGGACACCGGCCGACCGTCGAAGATTGGGAGCTGCATCTGGGCACCCTGTTTCCGCAAGTACGTCTGAAACGCACGATCGAGGTTCGGTGTTGCGACTGCTTGCCGTTGGAGTTGAGTATGGCACTGCCGGCCTTGGTGGTAGGCTTGACGTACGACGAAATGGCGTTCGATCAAGCTCGAGCTTTGGCCGAACGCGTGACGGTATCCGAAGCCCTGGAGGCCCAAGCTAGGCTGCCAGAACAGGGTCTAGCCACCGCTCTGGCGGGGACGACGCTCGAGGAGCTCGCGAAGCAGTTGCTCGCTATAGCAGAATCCGGTTTACGACGCAGGCAATTGCTCGACGCTGATGGACGGGACGAGTCCCAGTATCTGTTGGCTCTTGGGGAACTCGTGCAACGAGGCATGTGTCCCGCGGACCGCCTGCTCGACGACCTCTCGCGCAGCGGTTTGAGCGTGGCGCGTTTCGTGGGTGGGTCCTGTCACTGAGCCATGACGCTCGTCCAGCGCATCATGCTGAGCATCAGCGCGCTGGTCGTGTTGGTGTGCGCGGGGATCAGTGTCGGGGTTAAAAGGTCGTGGGAGGCTCGTGAACGGGATCGTTACGATAGCGAGTTTCGACAACTGACCGAGCGCGTGCGTGCCGGATTGGTGGAAGCCACGAGTGAGTTACCTCGCCAACTCATTCCCTTGTGTGAACACGGCCAGATGGTGGATTCGACGCTCGTGGCGCTGCAGCAGGGGGGACTGAGTCACGATCGCAAGTACGCGTTGAGCCAGCTCGTGCCGGCGTCACAAAAGGCGTTCGGGTTCGACGAACTCATCTTCTTCACCGGGAGTGGTGAGATATTGGGCGCCCACGACCCCTCGCTCATTGGTCGGCGCGACCCTTCACTGGTCGATGGCGCCGTAACGACCACCCACGCCAAGTACGCGGATGCGCCGCCTCGACTCATCGCCGAGTGTACGAAGGCAGCAGCGAACCGCTCCTCGGCCCGCGTCCAAGTCGGATTGAGAGCAAGCCGCCATCTGGATTCGATACTGAAACAACTGGCAGAGGGTTCGGGATTGGCTTTGCATCTCGGTGCCAAGTCGGGAGCAGCTTCTTGGTCGGCCACCATCGAACTCGAGGAGCTGCCTGGGGTGACCCTGCAAGCAATACCGACCACCGATCACATGAGTGAAGCCATCGCAGAGTTGAACCGGCAGATAGTGACCTGGGGCCTGGTCACGCTCGCGCTGGGGCTCTCGCTTGGATATTGGCTGGCCCGGCGTCTGGGCGATCCGCTCCGAGAGCTTGCGGTACAGGCGCGGCGCGTAGCGTCCCTCGACCCCATGCCCATCCGCGCCCGAGGCGGCCGTGAACTGGAAGAACTCGCCTCGGCCTTCAATCAAACACTCGACGACTTAGCTCGTCTGCGTGCACAACTTGCGGCAAGCGAGCGCATCGCCGCTCAGCGCGAGATCGCTCACCGCGTGGCGCACGAGATCAAAAATCCGCTGGCTCCCATCCGCGCAGCGATGGAGACGTTGCGTCGCTTGCGGCGCCGGGAGGATCCAGCCTTCGACGAGTACTTCGAAGAAGCCACGCATACGGTTTTGACTGAAGTCGAGCGCATCACGTCCATCATCCGCGAGTTTACCCAGTTCGCTCGCTTGCCCGAGCCGCAGCTGCAACTCGTTGCGCTGCCTCCCCTCATCGAGCGCGTACTCAACCTGCATCGCTCCACATCTCCGTACATCGAGGGGCGTTGCGCAGCTCCAGAGCACGTGCGGGTAGATCCCGACCAGCTCGTCCAAGTGCTGACGAACTTGCTCCAAAACAGCCTGGACGCGGTCGCGGGCACGCCGCAGCCGACGGTCATCGTGTCAACGCTGGAGCAAGCCACGACGTGGACGTTGACGGTGGAAGACAATGGCCCCGGCTTGAGCGCCGAAGTTCGCCAGCAGCTCTTCGTTCCCTACTTCACGACGAAACCGGGCGGCACGGGTCTTGGTCTGGCGATGGTGCAGCATATCGTGACGACCCACGATGGCTGGTTGAAGGTAGACGCCTCGCCTCTCGGCGGCGCGTGCTTTCGCGCCACCTTCCCGCATACGCGGGTCAAGGCCGCGAGCCATGACGTGCGGTCACTTACATAGGCGCCCCGACGCGTCGGTTTAGTTGGCTCGGGGATGTGCCGTCAGAGCATTGGCCGGCGTGGCATCGCCAAAAGGTCTGGCGACCACGGCGGGTGTGTGTCAGCAATCGTCCTGTCACGTCTGTGCCTCGAAGCCCATGAACTTAGCTCCCCGCCAGCTCATCGCGTTTGTCCTCCCGTTCCTCTGCGCGTTCGGGCTACTGCTCGTCGAACCGGACTACAAGTGGCCCGCCTTAGTGACGGCTATGGCCGGCTTGGCCGCAGTTTGGCTAATGGCCTCAGGACAACACAGCCGAAGCGCTTACGCGCGACTTGCCACTGCTCTACACCGACTGCGAACGGGCCAAGACCTAGGCGACGTGCCGGACGACGCTCAACCGGGAGAGCTCCGCTGCTATGGAGAGCTCGAGAAATTATCCCAGGCCGTCGATACTGAACAAGCCAAGCTGCGCGACCGTTTGGAAGCTGCTGAGCGAAAGCTTGCCGAGGTGGAGGCCGCGGGCGGCCTAGAAGGCACGGCTAAGCTCCAAGGCTTGGTGCAGCAGCTCGCGGGAGAGCTGCAACAACTGGAGTCGGAGCTGCACGAGAAAGCAAACCTGAGTGACCGCGCCTCCAAGCAGACGCAAGAACTAGCCAATGGCCTGGTAGCGGTCCTCAAGCACACCGAACTGTTAGCTACGAGCGCCGAAGACGGCAGCTCGGCCATCTTGCAGATGACCGCGACCAACGACCAGATGGCTGCAAACATCGGAGAACTCGGAAGCAGCGTTCGCGAATCCGTCGCATCCATCGAAGAGATGACGTACTCGATGCGTGAGGTGGCGCGCAACGTGGACGCTCTTTCTCTCACGGCTGAAGAGACCAGCTCCAGCATGAACGAGATGGACGTGAGCATCGATCAGGTTCAGTCGAACGCGAACGAGACCGCCCGCTTATCGGAGGAAGTTGCGCGCGACGCGGAAACGGGTGCCGAAGCAATCCTCAAAACGATCGAAGAGATCCATCGTATCCGCGTCAGCAGCTCCGCGGCGGTGAAGGTGATGTCCAACCTCGATTCCCACATCGCTGCCGTGGGGAAAATCCTCAACGTCATCGACGATGTCGCCGAGCAGACGAACCTGCTTGCGCTCAACGCGGCGATCATTGCCGCGCAGGCTGGTGAGCATGGCAAAGGTTTTTCCGTCGTGGCCGATGAGATCAAGGATCTGGCCGAACGCGCCAGTGCTAGTACCAAAGAAATCGCGGAGCTCATCAAAGGCATCCAGCAGGAGAGCTTGAATGCGATTCGCGCGGTTGAACGTGGCGCAGAGAACGTCGAACGGGGCGTACAAGTCTCTGGTGAAGCAGAGACTGCACTGAAGAAAATCCTGGAAAGCTCGCAAAAGAGCACCAACATGGTGCGCGCCATTGCGCGCGCCACCGTCGAGCAAGCCAAGGGTAGCCGTCAGGTTACCGACTCCATCGGTCGCATTGCAGAAACGGTGCAGCAGATCGCTGCGGCTACCGCAGAGCAGGCCCGGGGCTCCGAGCTCATCATGGCGAGTTCCGAGAAAATGCGAGCCATAGCCCAGCAGGTGGAACGGTCGAGCCAGGAACAGTCGCGGGGCAACAAGCAAATGACCCAAGCCATCGAGCAGATCAGTGCCATGGTCGAACAGCTGAGCCGGACTCAAGAAGAGCGGCGCAAGGGTTCAGAGGAGGTCAACAGTGCTGTCAGTGCCCTCAACCACTTCTTCAGTAGCGAGTTTTCCCGGCTCCAGGCGGTACTGCAAGACCTCGAGGCCGCGCTGCAAAAGAAGCGTTAAGCGCCGCCTTCGGCCGCTCCGCACGTCTGATTGCCAGGTGTGGTGACCCGCAACGCGTAGTCGCCGACCGGTACCCGGGAAGGCAGCACGAGTTCGCCCGCATACCTGCCCGCCGAGTCCGTGACCAACGTGCCTGCGGGATGGCTGGCGCCGGTTGCTGGGTCATGGAGCTCGACATCGACACGCATCAACGCGCACGTCGCGCCGTCGGGTGTATGAGCAGTCCCTTGCAGAGCAAAGCGCTGGCCGCGCCGCAGTGTAGCGCCGGAGAACTGGACGGTTAGTACCGTCTGAGGTGTCGCGTCAGCCGCTTGCATTTCCTCGTTCTCTTCTTCAATGCCTGGTTCGGGTGAGTTCAGCATAGATGTCGCGCTCGACCCGGAGCTTACAGCCGGGTTAGCCGTATCATCGCCAGGCGATGAGCCAGCGCCGTTGGAGCCGGATCCGGTGGCTCCGCGCAGCGACCGGGCCACCATGCGCTCCCCTGATTCACTGCGAGGTGGCCACGTATACGGATCAGCCGGCGCTTCGTGAGGCACGTCGAGTTCACTGGTCAGATTCATCTCACCAGCTGCACCACCCAAGTCGATGCGGTGCCAGATCGTGCCATCGTAAACCTCTACCCAGGCATGAGCTTCATTGCGCACGAAGCGGGTCGGGATGCCTAACGCCAAGGCGGAGACGGTGAAGGCGAATGCTCGATGACGACACACACCGCGACGGGTTAATGAGACCTCCCGATACAGTGCCACGCCTTCCCCTGGAAGAGTCACCTCTTCCGGAGCGAAGCCGCGAAAGTAGTCGACCAGCAGTCTCACCGCCTCGGCAGGCTCCATCTCCTGCGACACCCCGACGTGCTCCAGCACGGGCTTCGCGGCTTGAAACACGACTGGTGGCAGCCGCGGTAGCTTGCGCGCCAGCGCACGCCAAGAAACGCCGGGGTACGGCGCGCCGAAAGCAGCGCGTTCGATCGCCAAATGCACCACCCATTCCGCATTCAGGGTGCGATCGCTGCGCAGGAAGAGGTTTTCGGCGCTGTCTCTCAGCAGCTCGAAGCGCGCGCTCGGCTGCAAGCTCGAGGTGATGATGCGTGCCCCGGGGCCGACGTTCGGCAAGCGGGCGGGCTGACCCGCCACCAGTTGAAGGGGCACCTCCCCATAAAACTGATCGTCGCGGGCGCGGGGGGCGCCGCCGGTCGACACCGCTGTCAACGCGGACGAGGCTACGATCAGGCGCAACTGCGGGCTCACTGCATCGTAGGCAAAGAGTCGCTTGAAGGGGGGGATGGACGGCGTGAAAGGGTCGGAATACCCCACCCGATCCGGCTGCGAGGTGTTGCCATCCAACTGGTATTGTTCGGCACCGCTTTCCCGGTTGTCGGCAACGGCACCGTTGGCAACGGCGGGATCTGGAGGAGCCAATGCCGACGGAATGACGTTGGCGTGCTCGGGTGAAGCGGCGGGCAGCGCATCAGAGGGTGCGCCAGGCAATGCGGACGACGGCAGCACCATGTCCTGTTCCGTGGACCAATCGAAGTACTCGTGCAGCACGGGCTCGGACTGAGCCAACGCCGTTGACGCCAAAAGCAGCGCGACACCACAGTTACCGAGAAGCTTTCGCCGCATGGGCTTGAGTTAAACACGGATGCGCTCCCCGCTCACGTGCTCGAGGCGCGTTTTTTTCCGAATCATTCGCAGTCCCGGCGCGCTCCGCCAATCGCCGGATGCTTGGTTCCAGAGCGCGGCTGTTGCTCTCTGGTTGGAACCCCCAGCCGACGCTGCCGCACCGGCGAGAAATTCTGCGGACGCCAGTGACCAACGTGATTTAGGCTCCCGCCAATGAACTCGTCGCTCAGCAGTCAAGTCGCCCAACTTCCCGAAGACGTCCGCGCCACCCTTTCTGCCCACGGGTTTCAGCTCGAGCGTTTCCTGCGCTTGGCTGGGCGCCTCACCGGTGAAGTGAACCACTCTAACTTTGTCACCGGCAAGGTCACGGCGCCGGAAGAGCAGGATATTGGTCGCATGCCACCGCTCGGAAGCCCGGAAAGTGAGCACCTCGAGCGCATCGGAATGGAAGCTTTGAAAGCCGGCCAATGCGCGATGGTCGTGCTGGCAGGAGGTATGGCTACTCGCATGGGCGGGGTGATCAAAGCGCTGGTGGAAGCATTACCCGGCCAGCGCTTCTTGGATTTACGGCTCAACGAGAGCAAGGCCTTGGAGCGCCGCAGTGGCAGACGAGTCCCCTTGTGGCTCATGACGAGCGATGCCACTGACGCTGGCATTCGAGAAGCTCTGGGAGACCGCATCGACGCGGACTACCTGGATACATTCCGGCAAGAGTTGAGTCCTCGTCTCACCCCTGACGGCAGGCTCTTTCTCGACGACAACCAAAGGCCAAGCCTGCACGCGCCCGGGCACGGCGACTTGCCGGACGCCTTGAAGCGAAGCGGACTGTTGCAGCGGTTCATCGACCGCGGCGGCAAGTATGTGACATTGACCAACATCGACAACCTCGGTGCCAGTCTCGACGCCCGCATCATTGGCTACCACGTCGAGCACGGCAAGCCACTGACCTGCGAAGTCGTGGACAAGGTGGGAACTGATCGCGGAGGCATTCCGGCGCGACTCGACGGCAAACCGGTCGTGCTCGAAGAGTTCCGGATCCCCGATACTTTCGATCCCGCAAGCGTGCGCGTCTTCAGCACCAACACCTTTCACATCAACGCCGATGCGCTGCTGAACCCCAACCTCGAATGGACCTACTTCACCGTCGAGAAAAAGGTCAATGGCAAGGCGGCGATTCAATTCGAGCGCTTGCTCGGTGAGCTGACGAGCGCTCTCGATACCCAGTTTTTGCACTTACCGCGTGTGGGTGCCGAATCGCGTTTTCTACCGGTCAAGGACTTCGCTGAACTCGAGGCGCGACAGGGTGAGATAACCCTCGTGGCGCGCGATCGAGGCATGATCACATGAAGCGCGCCTGGGGGGTGAGACATACGCCGATGCGCCGCCAGGCGACCCGCCGATGGCCCCTGCAAGGTCATTGGGGCTTGGCGTTCACCAGTGCGCTCGCCGTAGCATCAGGCAGCGGTACGGTCGTTGCCCAACCCTCCATGAACACGGCGCTGAGGGTTCCGGAGTTCGGCCGTGCGATTGCCAGCGTCGAAGATTCGACGGCCATCGTGGTCAACCCCGCCAACCTCGCGTTCATGAACGGCAGCGAGTTCCGTTGGACGGGCGTGTTCATGGACGAGCAAAGCGCACTGCCCTACAACGGACACGCGTTGGGCTTGGGTCTGAAGGTACCTCTGCTCAACGCGGGCGCCGGAGTGCGTCTGGACATGGTCTACCCCCAGGAGAACATCGCAGACGTTGCCGTCGACGACTACAAGTGGCTCACTTGGGCGCTGGCATTGCCCTTGGGTCCCGGCGCCGCAATTGGAGCAAGTGTGCAGCACTCGTACTCCGATGGGGCCGTCGCTCACGACCTCACGAGTGTCTCACTAGGCGTCACCTCGCGGATGTCCGACTGGTTCGCGCTTTCATTCGTCGGCCACGACATCAATCAGCCCTCGAATCGCTTCTTTTCGTATCGCCCCTCATACACCGCCGGGATGGCGGTCCGTCCCCTCTCCTCTCGCACCCTCGAGCTGGCCTTCGAGAGCACGACCAATCGCCGCGATGAGACGTGGCAGCCCAAGGTTTTGCTCGGGCTGGACCTGCCCCCAATAGGACGACTGCGTTCGGAGTTCTCCGTCATAGACCCCCGAGGAGGTGCAGCGCGTTCGTGGCACGCGGCGCTCAGCCTGAGTGTGAACCTAAACACACCAATTGCGTCGACCGAACTATCAGGGGGAGTAGCCACTGGCACCACCTTTGGGCAGGAGCACTTGTATAGCCCTTATTTCAGCGTCGCCACGCGAAGCTTTCGCGAGCCTGTGGGTGCCCAGGTTGGCCGCTATGCCGCCAACGTGACGCTCGACGAGGCGCCCGATGCTCGCGACCATTTCGCGCTGCTCCAAACGCTCTGGTCGCTCGAAAAGGATCCACTTGTCGACGCCGTAGCCCTCACCCTTCGCGCACCACCGGGACGGAGCGCCGCAGCGGTCGAGGAACTGCGTGACGCACTTTTCCAACTTCGCCGCGCTGGCAAACGCGTCGTTTGCCACGCTGACAGCGTGAGTGTCGGCGGGCTTTACTTGTGCGCGGCGGCCAATCGCCTCGTTTTGTCACCGGCTGGGGAAGTGCGCGTAGCCGGATTACATTCGGAATACGTCCACCTCGCGGAGCTACTCGCTCGTCTGGGTGTAAAAGCCGAGTTCGTCCGGGCTGGGGACTACAAGGGGGCGCCAGAGCAACTCACCCAGCGCCAGGCCTCGGCTCCGACGCGGGAAAGCCGAATCAACCTCCTTCAGCAGTTCGAGATCGAGTTCACCACGGCCTTGGCCCTGGGGCGCCAAATGGAGCCCGCCGTCGTGCGAAAGCGCATCGCTGCCGGTCCGTTTCTGGCCCCAGCCGCCCTCGAACAGGGCTTCGTGGATTCGGTAGCCTTCGAGGACCAACTGCAAGACCAGGTGCGACAAGTAACCGGAAGGTCGACGCCTCTGGTGGACGAGCTTCGCGTGCCGACGACCGCGCAAACCTGGAACCGTCAAGGGACATTGGCCGTGGTGCACGTGGAGGGCGAGCTCGTCGACGGAACGAGTGCGGATTTTCCCCTGCTCGGGGTGACGGCGACTGGTGCACAGACCATTCGTGAGACACTAGAGCGACTCGGCCGAGATCGGCGCGTCAAAGCCATCGTCGTACGGGTGGACAGCCCGGGCGGTAGTTCGAGCGCTTCCGACGCGCTGTGGCGAGCCGTGTCTTTGAGCGCCAAGCGCAAGCCAACGGTTGTCAGTATGGGCGGCGTGGCCGCTAGCGGCGGCTACTACTTGGCGTCCGCGGGAAGTCGCGTGTTCGCCAACGCCACCAGCGTTACGGGGTCCATCGGCGTGTTCTACGGTAAGGCCGACGTGTCGGGGTTGCTTGGTAAAGTGGGGATTGACGTGGAGTCTTACAAGACGCACCCCAGCGCCGACGCTGATTCTTGGTTTCGACCGTCGACCGAAGCCGAGCGAGCGGCGATGAAGCGCCAGGTCGACGGCCTGTACGAGCTGTTCTTATCGCGGGTCTCCGAGGCGCGCGAGTTGTCTCCGGAGCGAGTGAGAAGTGCGGCCAACGGACGCGTGTGGACGGGGCGCCAAGCCCTAGCGCATGGTCTGATCGATGAAGTGGGTGGCTTTCGTCAGGCGTTGGAGTACGCCCGGCAGCAAGCGGGCCTGAGCGATCAGGCCACCATCATCGAGCTACCCCGGCGCGAGACGTCCCTGTTGCGATATGTATTCGGCATGGACCAAACCAGTGAGTGGTCGCAGTTGTCGCGATTGTCGGTGGCGCCCGGAGTGAAACGCGTGCTGCAGGACTTGGCGCCGCTTGCCATCCAACCTGCCAACAGTGCCCAGTGTCGGCTCGAGCTCAGCATCCCTGAGCTTCAGTGAAGGTTTTCTGCAGCGTGGCTTCCACCATCTTCTTCTCTAACGCCAGCGGGC
>CAZNZA010000027.1:0-1132 GCA_964577325.1 uncultured Polyangiaceae bacterium | reverse complement strand
GATTCAGACGTGGCGGATTCAGACGTGGCCGACACAACTTCTGCGCTCGCTTCTGCTCGCGACGCATTGCCCGCTGCCCGGCGGGTGATCGTCAAGATTGGCTCGCGTCTGCTTGCCACCAATCCAGCGATGATAGGCGACATCGTGCGCCAAGTCGCGAGCCCTGAAAGCGACCAAGACCGCGAATTCCTCATCGTGTCGAGCGGCGCCATAGCGCTCGGTTGGGCGCGCTTGGGGTACACGAAGCGTCCGACCCAAATGGCGAAGCTGCAGGCAGCTGCAGCGGCGGGACAAAGCGAACTCATGTTCCGCTACGTCACGGCGTTTGCTCAGTACGGCAAAACAGCGGCACAGGTGTTGCTCACCCATTCGGATCTCGCGAGCCGACGCAGGCTCATCAACGCGCAGCAGGCACTCGATGCATTGTTTACTGCCGGCGCTGTGCCCATCGTCAACGAGAATGATACCGTCTCGACCGACGAGATTGCGTTTGGTGACAACGACCAATTGGCGTCGATGGTGTGTTCGCTGGTCAGCGCCGACGCGCTGTTCTTGTTGACCGACGTTACCGGCGTGCTCGACCCCAACGGCGAACGCATTCCGCTCATGCGGCCGGAGAGCATGGTAGGGAGCCGTCCAAATGCCAACAGCCACGGCAGCGGCGGCATTGCCAGCAAGATTGCCGCCGCGCGTAAAGCGTCGCACGCCGGGGCTTCAGTGGTGATCGCGAACGCGGCGGAGCCTGACGTCATCGTTCGCCTGCTGCAGGGACAGGATGTGGGCACGCTGTTCGCCCCTACCGTCAATGCCCTGCGCGCCCGCAAACACTGGATCGCGTACACCCTGAAACCCCGGGGTGTCGTCCTCGTCAACGAAGGCGCCGCCGCAGCGCTACGCAAGGACAACTGCAGCCTGTTGCCGGTCGGCGTGCTCGGTGCACGGGGCCAGTTTTCACCCGGTGAAGCCGTGCAGCTGCTCACGCCAAGCGGCGAAGAGATAGGCCGAGGTTTGACGCGCATGGGTGTGGTCGAAGTGGCGCGCGTCGCGGGCAAGTCGAAGGAAGAGCTCACGACGCGCCATGGTCACTTCGAGGCGGTGGTCGTGCACCGCGACGATCTCGTCATCTTCTAGT
>CAZNZA010000026.1:46150-48231 GCA_964577325.1 uncultured Polyangiaceae bacterium | reverse complement strand
AGGAAAGGCGCGCTCAGCGAAAGCTAGCTCCGCAACTCGCCGCTCGGCTCCCGCCGTTAGACCCGCGGAATCCGAACCTGAGTTGAAGGAACCCATTCCGCGCGGTGCCCGGAACACCGCTGGCGCCCCCACCACGGGTACCCCGGGCAAGGGGCCACCGGGGCCGGAACCCAGCGGATCCTTCGATCCCTTCAACGAACGTTACTAAGGGCGTTGGTGGCGCAGGCCGCCCGCTGTGGGAGATGGCTGCCCTAACCCCAGAGTTCGGTTCAGTTGAACCGAACTCTGCAAGTGTAGCAGTCCCACCGGCTGATAGTTTGCCGTACAAGTAGCGATTCGAACGCCCTCGCCCAGTGGGGCGGCTCGAATCGCGGTAGGGTCAACACAGCCGAACCGTGGGGTTAAGTCAATTGTGAGGAAATCGTACCGAGAGCGGGCTAAGAATGGCTCGCTATGGATCGACTCGACGAACTGAACCGCATGGCGCTGGCGGGCGGCGGTGAGACACGGAACGCCAAGCAACGCGCTGGAGGACGACTGACGGCGCGCGAGCGGATCGAGGCGCTCGTCGACCCCGGCAGCTTCGTCGAAGTCGACCGCTTCGTCAGTACGCAGTGCCATGACTTTGCGATGCAGGAGCGACGCATCGTCGGCGATGGGGTGGTTGTGGGCCATGCTGAAGTCGACGGTCGTCCAATCTTCTTGTTCTCCCAGGACTTCACGGTTCTAGGCGGTTCGCTGGGGGCAGCGCATGCCAAGAAGATCTGCAAGATCATGGATCACGCGTTGCAGTGCGGTGCACCCATAATCGGGTTGAACGATTCCGGCGGCGCCCGGATTCAAGAAGGCGTGGAGTCTTTGGCCGGCTATGCCGACATCTTCTTGCGCAACACGTTGGCCAGCGGAGTAGTGCCGCAGATAAGCGCTATCTTGGGACCATGCGCAGGCGGAGCTGTTTACTCACCAGCCATCACCGACTTCGTTTACATGGTCGAACAAACCAGTCACATGTTCATCACTGGTCCCGAAGTCATTGCGGCGGTCACGCATGAAATCGTCGACAAGGAAGAACTCGGCGGCGCGTCTGCTCACGCCTCGAAAAGTGGTGTCTGTCATCGCTCCAGCCGCGACGAGCGCGAGTGCCTGAGCGACTTGCGACAACTTTTGAGCTACTTGCCCTCCAACAATACTGAAAGCCCTCCACGGCAACTGTCTACGGACCCCGCTGCGCGGGAGATCCCGGAGCTCGACCACCTGGTGCCGCTCGAGAGCCACCGCGCGTACGACATGCGAGACGTCGTGCGTCACGTCGCCGACAACGGAGAGTTGTACGAGTTGTCCGCGGCGTTCGCACCAAACATTCTCACCGGTTTCGTGCGTATTGACGGGTACTCAGTTGGGATTGTCGCCAATCAACCAGCCGTGCTCGCGGGCGTTCTGGATGTGAATGCGAGCCGCAAAGCGGCGCGCTTCGTCCGCTTCTGTGACGCCTTCAACATCCCACTGGTGACGTTCGTGGACGTGCCTGGCTTTCTTCCCGGGGTTGATCAGGAGCACGGCGGCATCATCCTGCATGGCGCCAAACTGCTCTACGCATACTGCGAGGCAACGGTTCCGAAGCTGACGGTCATCACGCGCAAGGCTTATGGTGGAGCTTACGATGTGATGAGCAGCAAGCACTTGAGGAGCGACTTGAACTTGGCCTTCCCCGGCTCGGAGATCGCTGTCATGGGTCCCGAGGGCGCGGTAGGCATCATTCACCGCCAGGAGTTAGCGGAAGCTCCGCAGCGTCGGACCGAGCTCGTCAACGAATACCGGGCGCGCTTTGCGAGCCCCTATCGCGCC
Organism: uncultured Polyangiaceae bacterium; assembly: GCA_964577325.1. GTDB lineage: Bacteria > Myxococcota_A > Polyangia > Polyangiales > Polyangiaceae > SZUA-265. Next base: position 46,386 of record CAZNZA010000026.1, on the reverse strand, counting down.
GCCGAACTGGGGTTTGTGGATGAAATCATTCAGCCGAGGTGGCTGCGACGCCGTCTGAGCGGTGCGCTGGCACTGTTTGCCAACAAGCGTCAGTCGTTGCCGCCCAAGAAGCACGGTAACATCCCCTTGTAGCGACTGCCTTTGGTCGCGACGCCCAGCTACGGCTGCACCAGGCGCAGCGCGGTCAATGAGGCAGCGCGGTCAATGAGGCAGCGCGGTCAATGAGGCAGCGCGGT
>CAZNZA010000026.1:44278-46050 GCA_964577325.1 uncultured Polyangiaceae bacterium | reverse complement strand
CGGTCAATGAGGCAGCGCGGTCAATGAGGCAGCGCGGTCAATGAGGCAGCGCGGTCAATGAGGCAGCGCGGTGCGTTCACGCAGGGCTTCCGTCAGCTTGCGAAACACCGATTGCTCTGGCCAAGGTGGCGCCTTGGCCAACAGCGCTCGCGCTCGAGCGAGATCGCCGCGTTGGAGGCTCAGTTGTGCTTCGGCGTAGCGCATCGGCCACACCAGCAATGGATTCTGGCGCGACGCGCGTCGCAGACGATGCCGATCCCCTGCAGTCCCACACTTGGCGAATGCCCGCGCTAGTGCCGACGCTCCGGCCCGCTGAGTGAGGGCGCGCACGCGAAGGCGCTGGCGACGCGGTAGTGGCAGCGCCTCGAGCGCAGACGCCAGTTGGAGCGCGCGGCTGTGGTCACCTTCGAGCGAACTGAGCAACACCTCGAGAAAGACTCGGTGCTCCATGGTGTCGCTGAGCAAGTTCTCCCCACCTAGCTCGAGCAGCTGCCGGGCTCGAGTCGTCCATCCGTAGCTGGCCAACGCCGTGGCTCGCAGCAGGCGCTCCACCGCGCGCCCTTGTGGTCCCGCCACGGGTACGCTCTCCCAGACCTCGAGCAGACGGGCGACGTCTCCGCTGTCGACGATGGCCTGCAGCTTGCGTTTGGCTGTGTATCGGTAAGCAGCGCGAATCGTCCACAACGCGAGGACGATCCCGAACAACGCCGGCGTTTGCAGGGCGAGGTGGATGAACCCGGCCACCAGCGCGGCTGACGCGACCAAGAACAGGCCGCGGCGCAGGTGAGAGGCCGAGAGGAGACGGGGAGACATGACGGGAGGCCGGATGCGAGGGGTAGGCGGCGCAGAAGGCGACGGAGCGAACTTCCGGTATAGCAGACGCACGCCAGAGTGGTGGCGAAGCGGTCGCCGGCCCGGAAGGTTGAGAAGAAACGGCGCCAGACCCGAGCGCGGGGCTTTTGAAGACAAATGCCTTGTGTACAGCCTCACCTTCGCACTACCAGTTAGTGCGTTGTGGGTCCGCCGACAGCGCGCCTCGAACCCCGCCAGGCCCGGAAGGGAGCAACGGTGGAGGAAAGCGGGTGTGGCGGGCCCTCTCATTTTTGTCGGGCCGTTTCGCGACTCAGCCAGCCAGCTTTGTAGGGCTGCCCGGCTCTAGTGCAAGCAAGGCTTCAGTTTCCTTCGTTGCCGGCGTCTCAGTTGTAGTCAGGGGGCGAGGTCTTGCCTTGATCCATGAGGACCTGAAGGCAACGCGCTAGGCGCTGCTCGATGTCCAGGGTCTCCAGCAGTACTTGCCGGTGATGACCATCTGCGACGAGATAATGGGAGCAAAGGTCAATCAACTGGGGCGTGGGCAGTGATGCCGGATAGTCGAACTCGAACTCCGGATGATTCGCTCTCACCGTCTGCACTTGACGTTGGATTGCGGCGCGTAACGCGGCGCGGTCCGAGCTATTTGGTTCGTGCCCTTGACTCGCCAGAACCGTCAGGTGAGCGCGGCGGTACGGCGGCCGAAATTGCAATTCATCGACCGATACGCGCGCCCGACCCAGAAGTAGGAGGTGGTAACGTCCGTCGGGTAGCTGCTCGTGATCCACGATCTCGCCTACTCCGGCAACGCGGGCAACCGGCGGCTGACCTGGCGTCGCGATAGTATTGGAGTCGTCGCTACTGCCCGAAACGTTGGCCATGCATATCAGCTTGTCTGCCGCCAGCGCATCCGTCGTAAGGGCGCGGTAGCGGGGCTCGAAGACGTGCAACGGGAGAACGGC
>CAZNZA010000026.1:16916-44178 GCA_964577325.1 uncultured Polyangiaceae bacterium | reverse complement strand
AGACATTTAGTGAAGCCCACGAGTGCCCACTTGGATGCATTATATACGATCTGTCCCGCGGAACCCAACGTCGAACTGATGCTTCCAACGTTGACGATGCGGCCTTGCCTGGCCCGGCGCATGGGCTCGAGGAGCGCACGCGTGAGCCAAATCGGCGCGAGTAGGTTGACGTCCATCTGCTGCCGATAACTTGCCAGAGTGATTTCCGACAAGGGCGCACGCTGCATCACCCCTGCGTTGTTCACCAACGCTCGCACTGGCCCCAGCTCTAGGATTGACCGCGCCGCCTCGTCAATCAGCTGCGGACTGCTGAGGTCGCAAGCGACGACTTGCGACCAGCTGCCCGCGTCCTCGCACATGCGTCGAGTCTCTGCTAGGGCGTCCGCTGAGCGACCCAAAAGTACGATCGGTACCCCCCGTGTGGCGAAGGCCAGTGCGGTGGCGCGCCCGACTCCGCGGCTGGCGCCGGTAACGACTGCTAACCCATCGCCATCTGGGCCTTGGCGTCTCGGTCGCGTCATATGAATCCCCAGAGGGCAAACGCCAACTTGGTCAGGAGCAGGTCGAGCACGAGAATGACGATCGAGGTAACGACGACGGTCGTCGTGGTATTGTGACCCACACCTGCAGTGCCGCCGCGGGTGCGCAGGCCATAGTGACACGCAACGATGGCAATGACGGCGCCGAAGAAGGGGGTTTTGAGCATCCCCGAGAGGTAATCTTGGACAGTGAGCGTGTTCAGTGCCGAGCCGAGGAAGAAGGGGGCGGGAATGCCGAACTGCAGGTCCGTGATCAGCATGGCGCCCGAGAATCCGAGGATCAGCGCAGCGCTGCCGAGGATGGGCATGACGATGATCGATGCTATCAGACGCGGTGCGACAAGCTTCTTTAGTGGATCGGCACCGAGAGCTTGAATGGCATCAATCTGTTCCGTCACCGCCATTGATCCGAGCTCTGCGGTCATCCCCGCGCCAATGCGCCCGCCCACGATGACGGCTGTCAACGTCGGGGCCAATTCGCGCGCGAAGCTCAATGCTACGACACGACCGGTGTATTCCATGCCTCCGAATTTCTGCAGGCCGAAGGCGAACTGAGCACTCATCACCATACCGATGAACACGCTCGTCACGAAGACGATGCCCACGGAGGCTACTCCTAAGCTCTCGATCTGCTTGATGATCTCTCGGAGTTCGAATGGGCGGCGAAAGAGCGCTCGCGTCGCGCCCGTAGTCATGACAGATGCTTCTCCCAGCTGCGCGATAGCGTCCACGACCTTTCGCACGACACTGGGAGAGCGGTGGGCGTTTGCCAACGCGAGCGCAGAAGGGCGCCCGGAGGGCCGCGCCGAATCGGAATGCGTGGCCTCGGCGCGAGCAGCGGCTGTTTTCTGCTTCTTCACGACGCCAGCACCTGAAATCCTGAGACAAATGCTTCGAAGTCAGGGTCCGCTGCCTCGTAAGCCCCGACCCGCCAAAAGTCGTAGACGCAGCCATCTTTCTTGAGCACGACGAACACCAGGTCCTTCGGCACTCCGTCCAGACTCGCCACCATCTCCGTGCGGAGGGCGGCGCGTCCGTCCAGCATGAACTCTCTTTCCGATCGCGTCTGACGGTCCGTGAAGCCGATGTACAGGTGTTGCGTCAGTGCGCGCAGCGGGACATCGTCGCCGTCACGATGACAGCGAGCGGCGACGCCGACGGTGGCATGAGTGTCCGAATCGCGAAAGGCGAAGCTTGCAAGATCGGGATCTTTCGCGACGTCGGGCAGTGGTTCCCAGTCCTCCGGGATCGGACCGACTTTGAAAGCCGTATGTTCGGCTCTGAACACTCCGTTCTTCAGCGTCGGTCCACCGCAGCCGGCAAGCGTCAAGCTCCAGACCATCGCGAGCATCGGGATCCAGGGTGAGGCGGGACTGCCGGAGCGTGTACTCATCGGATCGGGAGAATAGTGTGTTGCTACTTGGGTGCAATCGGGATCCCGCGAATCCGCATCCGGAAACAGGCGTAGCATACGCGCTTGGGAAGGTGGCCGGGCCCCACTGCGCTTGATCGTGAGCCGCTGGGAGCACTCGCACTCCATGCCGCCTGCCGCTATCGTATGACCAAGGAAGGCGCAGCAATGGGCCCGTTCGACGGGCCGAGCGCGGATTTTACGGCTTATGTTCTTCCCCCTCCGTGACCATAACCCGACGCGTTCGGCGCCAGTCGCGACTTACCTGCTCATAGGCGTAAATCTGGCGGTGTACGTGTGGTCTGCGACCGCAGGTGACGCGTCGGTTCTGCATGCCTCATTCGGCATGGTCCCGCGCCGGCTGTCGCATGATGCCCCCATCGAGCTCATCACGATCCTCACCAGCATGTTCATTCATGGCGGCGCATATCACCTGGCGTCGAACCTGTGGTTCCTACAGCTCTTCGGTGACAACATCGAGGACTACTTGGGCAGTGGGCGCTACCTGGTTTTCTACCTTTCGTGCGGGGCGTTGGCGGCTCTGTCTCAAGTCGTCGTGGAACCCGACAGCGCCGTGCCGATGATCGGCGCATCTGGTGCCATCGGAGGCGTGGTCGGTGGATACCTGATGCTCCATCCGCGTGCGCCAGTCGTGACGTTCAACATGATGCCGCTGCTGTGGCTGATTTTGGGTGTGTTAGTAGTTGTGCCGGCTTGGGTGATCGCGTTCTTGTTTCTCGGCCAGAACCTCGTGCTGGCCTTTCAGGCGACGGCGGGGAGCGATGCCAGCGGCGTTGCCTTTGCCGCTCACCTTGGCGGCTTTAGTGCAGGCTTGCTCCTGATTCGATTGGTGGGTTGGGGGCGTCCGCGCATAGCTCGTCATCTCCGGCTTCGCCACGCTGCGGATGCTCCAGCACATTGGAGGCGTCTGTGACGCGACACACCAGTCGGACGTCGGTATCACGCACACGGTCAAGCACCGATGTACAAACGGTGCCCAAAGTTGCGTTCTAGGCTGTTCCGGAACACCTTTCCGGATGCCGCCTCGACGTCGTATTCGACGCGTTTGAACTCAAACCGACGCTTTTCGCTGTCGTACAAGGTGTAGCTCGCTCGGTTATCACCATCGCGCGGCTGCCCGACGCTTCCCACCGAAATGATGTACTTCAAGGCGGGATCCAAAACGACGTCCTCGGCCGGGAGTTCACGCACGGTTTGGGGGGTCAAAGCAAACACCTTACACAGGTGAGAATGACCGATCAGGGTCAGGTGGGCCAGCTCGTCCCAAATCGGCAGGCACTCTTCTGCCTGTTCGGGCGCAAAAATGTACTCGAACTCTTCCAGTCTCACCGGGGATCCATGGCACAGATTTACGTTAATTTCATCCACCAGGTGAGAGTACGGCAGCTGCTTCAGCCAATCCAAGTTGGCCCGGGTAAGCATGCGGGAGTGCACGTCCAGAGCTTGCCGCGCCGCCTCATAGTAGTACGAGTAGTCCATGCGACCAGCAACCGCCGCATCATGATTGCCCAAAATGGTCGCCGCGGCGTACTGTCTCACCAGTTCCGCACACTCGTTGGGCGAGCCGCCGTAGCCAACGGTATCGCCGAGGCAGTAGTAGCGGTCGATGTTTTCGCCTCGAAATGCCTCGAGCACGGCACTGAGGGCCTCATAGTTGGCGTGGATGTCGCTGAGGATGCCGATGCGCATAAGGTTCGTAACGGGGTGGTGACTGATGGTGGCCCCTCCGTGCCCGGAGGGCAAGGCGTACCGACTTGGCCGGGACTTCAACGAAGGCCGGAGCGGCGAGAGGAATTGGCGAGCTGGTTTTTGACGGTCCGTAGCAGGTCATCCGGCTCGTAGGGCTTGCTGAGAAACTCCGCGTTCGGAGCCAAGTCACGGGTCGAGACCAAGACATCGGAGTAGCCGCTGCTGAGAATCGCGGGCAAGCCGGGCGCCAAGCTGCGGATCTCGGCCAATGCATCGCCGCCGCTCTTGAGCGGCATCACCGCATCGAGGAGCACGAGCGCGACCGTTGCGCGGTGGGCGCGGAATAATTCGACCGCCTCGCAGCCGTCTCGGGCCTCGATGACCGAGTAGCCTGCGCGCTTGAGAATCCGGCTGACGATGTTGCGCACGGGTGCCTCGTCCTCCGCCACCAAGATGGTCTCTCCCACCCCTCGGGGGGAAGGCTCTGGGCGGGTCGGAGAGGGAGCGGGCTGACTTCCCAGTTCCGCCGGCAGGGAGATGGTGAATACGCTGCCGCGCTCCCCGTTGCCCGAGCGCACCATCAAGGTGCCGCCGTGTTGAGCGATGACTCCGTACGCCGTAGATAACCCGAGACCAGTACCTACGGACTTTGTGGTGAAGAAGGGATCAAAAATGCGCGGCAAGACGTCATCGGGAATACCCATTCCTTCGTCGGCTACCGCAACGTGGACGAGCGCCGTGCCAGCGGGACCCGGGATCGTGCTGTGGCGACGCTCGCAGGTGCAGCAGATCCGCAGATTTCCGCCGTGAGGCATGGCGTCGCGTGCGTTGACGCACAGGTTGACCACCACTTGCTCGAGTTGACCGGCATCACCAAGGACGGAAGGTTCGTCCGAGCTCAGATCGGCATGGATGTGTATGTTCTCGGGTAACAGGCGACGAAGCATGCGCAAGGTGTCCGAAAGCATGCGGTTGACGTTGACGCGCCGCTGTTTGAGCGGCTGCCTGCGCCCGAACGCCAACAGTTGCTGCGTCAAGTCTCGGGCCCTGGTCGCCGCGTGCGCGGCCTCTTCGAGCAGTTCGCCCAGTTCCTCGGGTCCCTGTGCTTGTTTGGCGAGTTCGACGTTGCCCAGTATGGCGACGAGCAGATTGTTGAAGTCGTGGGCCACACCCGCCGCCAGCTGACCCATGGCCTCCAACTTCTGGGCGCGTTCTCGCGCCGCCTCGTTCTGCTTGCTTTGGGTCACGTCGATGGATGTGCCGTAGAGCTGAACGATGTTGCCGCGTGCGTCGCGCATGACCTGGCCTTTCGCCAGCATCCAACGCGTTTTGCGGCTGGGAAGCACCACACGAAACAGCTGGTCCGGGTAAACGCCGGTCTCGCGAGCGGCGTCTATGCCGCCTTGGATGATCGCCCGATCGTGGGGATGCACAATCGTCATGAAGTGCTCGAACGGCATGGCCTCAGCTTCGAGTGGCCATTCGAAGAGGCGACGCAAGTCTGCGTCCTGTTCTATGGCGTCGCTGCCCATGCGCCACCACCACTGACCGATACCCCACGACTCTACCGTGCGCTCGAGTTCCAAACGCAGCTCTTGGCTCGAGCTTGGGTTACGCTGACTCATACGGATTTCATTTCGAGGACGTGCAATCAGCGTCGCTTAAACCGTGCGTCGCGACAAGTTCCCTGCTCGAACGTCGCTGTTTCCTGTGGTCGGGCGTAGGAGAAAGCCTGACGTCAGGGTGCGGCCGAAGGCGTCCACGTCATCCAGCACGCAGCGTCAGGAGCACGTCTTCGAACTGCTCCACGAAAGCTTCCATCTGTTGCACCGTCCCCACGCTCAACCTAAACGCCCCACTGAGCATTGGTTTAGAGGCGACGCTGCGCACGAGCACTCCTCGCCCGCGCAGGCCCGCCTCCACTTGGGCCACATCCACGCCCGGCCAAACCAGGAAGAAGTTGCCTCCGCCTGAGAAGGTCTTGACGCCGAGCCTGGCCAGCGCCTGCATCGTGCGGGCTTTGGCATCGTTTACCTCGCGAGCGTAATCCTCGACGTAGGTCCAGTCGTCCAACACGGCGTTTCCAGCCACGACGCCAAACTGGTTGATGTCGTACGGCCCAGTTACTCGATTCAAGCGCTCGATGATGGCTGCTGCGCCGCAAGCAAACCCGATGCGCAGCGCAGCGATGCCACAGGACTTCGACAGCGAACGCAATGCCACCAGATTTGGCAGTGCCGCTCCCTCGGGCAACACGCTCACCTGAGTGTAGGTTTCATAGATCTCGTCAACAACGAACAGGGTCTCGGGGTGACGGGCGATCAAGGCCAACAGCTGCTCCGCAGCGGCCAGGGTACTGGTCGGATTATTCGGGTTGCAGATGAAACACAGACGTGTGTCACCGCCTTCCAGCGCCTCGTCCACTTCGCGCCAAGGAAAGGAAAAGTCGGCGTGGTACGGAACGTTTACCTGACGCATCTGAGCGATTTCGGCGCATGGCCGGTAGTAGCCGAAGGTCGGCTCGGTCGTGACGAATACTGCGCCCGGCTCCCCGTAGGCATCGAAGACGGCGCGAATGGCAGCGTCTGAACCGTTGAACAAGCCCACCTGGCCAGGGGCGAGCCCGATGTGCCTCGCGTAGCGGTCCGTGAACGAGTCGTACTCGGGGTAGGTGGCGTAGAACTCGGGCGGCAGCGCTCGAATTGCTTCAACGACGCGCGGGCTCGGGCCGACGGTGTTCTCGTTGAAATCCAGTCGTAGCAGGCCGCGTCGACCCTCGAGCGGGGCAACATAGGGGTTCATGGCTTCGACCGCAGGCTTCGCGCGCATGGATGCCACGCATGCTGGCTTGGGCACGGCGTGTCAAGAACCGCGAGCGGCTAGGTGTGCGACGGCGCCCCTGGCGCGCTTCACGCCGCATCGGCGAAGTGAGAAGCTGGGCGCTGCTCCGGAACCGGTGTAACCTGGTTGCTTCCGATGGCCGAGGTCGAACATCCGCCCGAGTCGCCTGCTCCCAAGCCGAGCCCGCCTGGCGCAGCCGATATTTCGTCGAGGCGCGCATCGAACCCAACGCGGCTGGGTGTGTGGGGCGGCGTGGTTCTGCTTCTGCTTGGGATTTGGTTTTTGAGCGTGGGGACGGCGGACGAAGGGGAGGAGGCCATACCTACCAGTGATCGGGGAAAGGTGCGCGAGCTGGCACCTTCCCGCTCGATGGGCTCCGGGCCGCCGCCACGCCTGCTCGAGCCCTTGCGCAGAGAAACTGCTGCCGCAGCGTTTCGCCAGAGGGTGGAGGGCATTCGTGGTCTGGGTACCAGCGAGGCGCGAGGCCCCATGCGACCCAACCTGCGGCATCAGTCGCTCCCAGCGACGATGGGTCGTCGCCTCGACGTTTTGCTTCGCTCCCCAGACGCCGGGGCAGACGCTGGCAAGTGAGCACCGCTCTGACTCGCGGTCTCTTCAGCCGCGAGCGGCGGGCGTGGCCAGCGAGATCCCGAGGGCGGTATCCGGCCCACGTACGACAAAGCGTGAGAACCGGACCTGGGTGCGCTACACCGTCGGCCGTGAGTGATGGCAATTCCCACGACGTTCCTTCGGCCGTTCCCGAGCAAGTCCGCGAATTAGCAGCTAGCTGTGTGCGCTTCGTACGAGCTAGTCTTGGCATCGAGCTCGACTTCACCCACGAGACCCTGCCGCTCCTCGACCACTACGCGATTCAGGCGCGGGAGGACCTGCGAACGCGGCCGGAAGCAACGACGCTCTTGGCCCGTTCCCTCGGCGCCTACTTTGGGCAGGTGTTGGCGCTCGAGTTCGACGGCTTGTGGCGGGTTCCAAGTGAAGACGATCACCAGTGGCAGCTGTGTCTCCAACTAGTATATTTGGCCACCAATCCCGTGGGCGTAGCCTACGATGTCCTGTACGCCGGGCACGCCCACCCAGGTCCTTCGAGCGAGCTCGTCCTCGCGCCAGAGGACAAGCAAATGGTCAACGATCGCCTGGCGGCGCTGCCTCCGGTCAGCGAGGCCGAGTTTTTCACGTTCAGTGCCCGATACGACGCGTTTCACATCGCGTTCGCGGCGCTGCGCGCCCAGATGCAAAACGACGGGCTAGACGACGTGTGGTTCGAACCCGAGGACTACGAGGACTAGCTTGGAGTGGAGTTTGCGACGCGCGCAACCTCACGCTTTCTGCCTGCCGTTTCAGCTTCCCCCGTCGCTTGAATTGCTGCCCGTGCAGCGGCCTCGGATGCAGACCTCGCCTGGACGACAGCGAGTTCCCAAGTTGCCGCAGTTGAGCGGGTCGTGATGGATGTCGACGGAGCAGTTGTCGCTCGCGCCCGGCCCTTTCAAGAATCCTTTGCGACACGCTGTAGGTGAACAAAGCCCGTTGCTACACTTCGAGCCCGTGGCGTTCTGAAAATAGCACGGTGAACAGGATGCACTCGCACAACCATGTTCGGGCAAATTGGTCGCCACGCACGTCAGTCTCCCCGTTTCGTCCGCGCATACCTTCTCACCTTCGCCGCACGTGCGGCTACTCAACTCATCGGCGTCGATCACTTTCGTGCATCCACTGCCCAAAATGAACAGGCTGAGGAGCACGACGCGGCCGTACGGCACTACGAGGTCAGTAAGTGGTTTCGACACGTATCCCCGCACCGGATTCAGCCATGGGAGCGACGGCGACCGTACTCGCTCGCTCACGAGTCTTGGGCCAAGAGTACCAAAGCACGAGCCCCGAAACCGCGGCTAGCGCCAAGGCCACATCGGCGCCCACGGCCCGCTGATGAATGCTGGCGACGGTGTCGTCCGTGCACAACGGGGCGCACGTTTTCGATGCCTGGGCGTGAGCTTGGCGCGCCTGCACGCCCAGGACTGCAAAGGCCACCACGGCTGCGGAACCAATGCCGCCGACGCTCCAATGCCACCATTGCAGATCGTCCTCCTCGGCGTCATCGTTGGCAGTCGGCAGCAACACCAGTGTCACGTCTCGCTCGTCACCCGGTTGAAGGGTGAGACGCACCCGGGCCGTCTGCCCCGCTTGAGATGCTGCAATCTCGCGCATGCCGGGATCGACCCGCAACGTGACGGGATAGGTGGTGCTGTCTAACGGCTTACCGTCCAACCACAGGGCGATGGGTTGCTGAGGGTTCGCTTCGATGGCGACTCGAACGCGTGGCATGCGGGCATCGAGTTGACGTGCCCAGGTAACGCAATCAGCGCGGATCTCGCGCGGGCAGCGTGGATCCGCGCAGCCACGTGAGGCAGCCAGAGCTTCGTTGTAGCTGTTCCGGCGCTCATGGAGTTGGACACGCACGTGGGCGTCGACGCAGCTCTCGACGCTCAGTGTGGAACTGACCGCTGCGGCAGAATCCGCGCTGGCTGTTGCCGCTGCCGACGCGCTTGCTGGCGGCATCCCGGGCAGGGCAGCTAACGGCGGTCGCGCCGCCGCCCGTTGCAAGCACGGCCCTACGAGCATGATCGCGGCAGCCAGGCTCGCGCGCAGCCGAATACGTCTTGTGGACGTAGAGCGGCAGCGACGGATGATCCACATGGTGCAGACTCTTGTACAACACCGGCCTGAGTTGCAAAAGGCATGGAAGGCCAACACGACGACAGCGGTGTTCTTAGCGTTGACTCAGCCGACGCGATACTAGATGAACGACACAGGCATGGTGACTAACAAACACAGCTCGTTCCTTGCGGTCGCCGGGCTCGTGCTGGCCACGTCTGCGTGTGCACCGGTTGACCCGCAGACGCAGCGCGTCGCAACGACGACGCCCAACCTGTGGGTATGGTGGATCCACGGCACGGAGGGCCTGCCGTTCGAGCGCCTGGTGGCGCAGTTCAAAGCCAAGTTCGACATCGAGATCGAGCACCCGACGTCCTTCGACTCCCAGCTGACCCGTGAACGTGCGGCACAAGAACTTGCTTTGGCGGGCCGATCTCATGCCCCAACCGGAACCGATACCATCGATGGCCTGCAAGCCAACGCGGGCCACGATCTTCGTCGTTGGGCGCACCGCATGGCGTCCGACAGCACGACGACGAACCTTCTGCCCTTGGACGATTACATGAGCGCGGACATCTTCTGGCCAGAAGTGGCGTGCGAGATAACGGTTGGGGGTAAGCTGATCGCAATCCCGCTGAATGTTCACCGGGACAACGGACTGTATATCAATACCAGCTTGGCTCCCGATGCCCTCGACAGCTGGGACGATGTGTTGGCTAGCGGGGTTCGCTTTGCGGCTCGGCACCCCTGGGAAGTGGCACTCGTGGTGTTCGAAAACTGGCTCATCGCGCGCAAGGGAGCAGAATTCTACCGCACCCTTTTTGGGGGCCATGGTGCCGACGACTGCTCGACTGACGCCGGCTGCCAGTTGGATGCGGAACTGCGGTCGGGTCTGTCGGAGGTGCTCGACGAGGTCTTTGCTCAGCGTGACTTGTTTGCCACCTCCTACACGTGGGACGAGATGGTCACGCGGGTGGCTCAAGGGAGCGAAGTCGGTCTAGTGATGGGTAGTTGGGCTCCGGGCTTCGTCAAGTCCTCGATCAATGCGTGTGGGCGGGCCATCGCTTGCCCCCACGACGTGTTCCGCTCGGACGAGGCGGATGCGGCGCTGCAGTTCATTCCAACGCCAGGCACCGAGGAGGCATTGGTCTACACCTCCGACGTGATCGCCGTTCAGCGCGGGACGACGGCCACGGCCGCTCTCGTGCACTTTGCAAGCTTTGCCACCGAGCCCGACGTACAAGGTGACTTCTCTGCGCTCAAGGGATCGATGCCCGCCGTGCGCGATCTGCCGTCCTCAGGCATGCTCATGGAGCACGCGCGGGGTGACTACTACCAATTCGCAGAGGAAGCAGAACAGCCGCAAACCCGGGTGCTCGGAATGAGTGGGATGTGCCCTCCCGAGTTCAACAACCCGGTGCAGCGCGCGCTGTGGTGCTTGATTGACGCCGCCGGCACGGCGTCGTGTGATCAGCTGCGGGTGGATGGTGAAGTGTCAGTAGAGACAGTGGTGCGCGTCATCGAAGCTCACTACGATCATCTCACGGCCCACAGCGCCGAGCGCACCGAACGTGACGAATGTGTGTCGAAAGCAAGAGCCGCAGCCCAATGACGAGCTGCCGTCGCGCGCCATGCCGGACGCCAGCTAGCCAGATCAGAGTGAATGGGGCAAAGCTACGTCGGGTCCGAGCAACTCATTGATGGCAATCTGCTCGAGCGACAGCGCCGCGTCGTACACGCGGAACTCGTACAAGGCGCCTTTGAGGTATGGGTAACGCGCGTACAGTGCGCGGCCCAACCAGTTGAAGTTGTCTTGCAGTTGATCGAGGCGATGCTCGGTGGAGCTTCTCCCAACCAGATCACCCGACACGTACAGTTCGACCTCATCGCCCTCAATCACGACCACCACGTGCTCCACCACGTCGCGCGACATCGCTTGATGACCGGTCGTGCGATCGCCGCGTCGTCCGTCTCCGGTTCGAAACTGCACCGTGATGCTGCCGTCATCGCCGCTGCTCGGCGACAACGAGAGAAAGCTGACCGGCGAATCATCATGATCGTTGCCCGGCATGCCGAAGTTGAAAACACGTTGGTTCGAGTCTCCGCCGTCCCATCGCACCCAAATCTCGAATGTTGCGTCGTTCAGCGCGGAAAAAATGCCACTCGGCAGTTCGACGTAGCCGCTCGAGCCGTTAAGCTGCAGTACGCCGCTACCATCGAGTTGAGTATCGACGGCGCGACCGTTGGCACCGCCCACGGAATCGACGACGTCAGAACCAGCGCCTTCGAAGGAGTAGCGGTGCACGAGGTGGGACGTGAAGATGTCACACCCCAGGTCCGCGCTGAAGCCGCAGCCGCAAGGTGCTATCAGCCGCGCGTCAGGCTGCGGGCAACCGTCGTCCGTGGTCGAGCCGGCAGAGCTGTCGTCGGAGCTGTCAGACTCGGTGTCAGACTCGGTGTCAGACTCGGTTGAGCTGTCGTCGCGCGTTGCGCTCGGTTCGCCCGTGCTGTCCGTGGTGGCATCCGACGTGGTGCCGGGGTTCGTGTCGCTGGTGGAATCACCGCTCGCTGTCGATGTTTCTTGCGTCGCCGCGTCCGCTCCCGCGTTTGCACACCCCGCGGTGCTCTGGCACGGCGTGTTGTCGGTGGTCGTCTCTTCGGAAGCCGCGTCCTCGTCCGTGACCGCGGGTGGTGCCGGCGAGCCGGCGTCGTCAATGCCGGTCGCCGTCTCATCGGAGGAAGCGGAAGCCGTCGGAGCAGGGGACACGCCGCCACTCGACGAGTCGGCCGTGGGGTGCGAGACCGCACCGGCAGGGGTGGAAGCTGCCCCGGCAGAGTCGTGCTCGAAGCGCTCTCCTCCGCTACAGGCTGCGCTCGCCAGGGCAGCGCCGAGCAGCCCCGTCAGGTGCAGGGCTCGCAGGTGCCGCTGAACGCGGCGCGCGGAATCGGCGGCATACTGAAGCCGTGGCGTGGGGAGGAGAGGGGGCTGAGGACGTTTCACGGGTTTTTGCAGGTCGCAGGTCTTGCAGGGCGCTCTCGGTGCGGGCGCAAGCGCCGAACGCATCTTTCGGCTTGCGTTATGGTCCAGCAGGGGTGGCGGTGACGTTTGCCGCCGGGGATACGGCTCACGCTATCGTACCGCAGACGCGCCATCGCCATGCAACGAATGAGGCCGAGCCATCGCCGCGCAACCGGGCCGCTGCAATAGTCCAGCAGCACCGGGTCGCTGCGCACGCGATGCATCAGCCGGTGCCTTCCTGTCACGGGGGTCATGGACTTTTCGGTACGCTTCCCGCGCATGACGACGATCGAAGCGCGCAGGTGGTGGCTATCGTCTGCGTTCGTCGTGACCGCACTGGGCTGTAGTGCTGAGCAACCTGGCTCCGAAGTCCCGCCGCCAAGCACGTCCGGGCCAGTCGTCCCCGCTGCCCCTTCCGCAACCTCCAGTGTGCACTTGTTCGGCGCACCGTTGGTGTTCAATCCGACATCGAACCAGTTCGGCATCCATGTCGTCGCGCGGAGCGGCGACGTGAGCAGCTTGCGCGCTTTGGTGCGCAAAGCGGGAGGCGGCGAGTATCAAGCGCCGTCCGCACCGTCACATCCCGCCGACGATGTTGCGCAGTGGCTGGTAGACGGTTTGGAACCAGGGACGCGTTACGAGTATCGGATCGAGGCTCCCGCGCTGCTCGGCACCCAAACAGAAATCGTCTTCGAAGGTAGTGCAACCACACAACGTCCCCGAGGCGAATCTTTCTCGTTCACCATCATCGCTGATACTCACGTGCCGCAAGCCACCGACCTCGCGCAATCGCGGGCGCTCATCGAGGCGACATATTCGGCTGTCATGAGTGACGTGGCAGCTTTCGAGGCACCCGACTTCATCGTTAACCTCGGTGACATGCTCGACTTTCACTTGTACGGTTTCAACAAGCCTCCCCTCGTGCCTGAGGGCAGTCGGGATGCCTACATGAACTACCGATCTTTAATGGGCCCACTTCTGGGTAACGCCGCCCACTTTCCGGTGATTGGCAACTGGGAGGGGGAGAACGGATGCTTCACCGACGAGGTGATCGATCGCTCCCGCAGTCAACGCCTTCGGTACTTGCCCGCGCCCGAACCGACGACGTATCCCGAAGGCGGCAGCGACAACGAGGACTACTATGCGTTCCAATGGGGCGATGCGTTGTTCGTGGTGCTCAACGTGATGACCTACACCGAAACTTGCCACGACCTCACCCTTGCCAGCGACGAAGACGGCAGACCAGAGGACTGGACTTTGGGGAGCGAGCAGCTCGCTTGGCTGCAGAAGACTTTGGACGAAGCTACGTCGAAGTGGCGTTTCGTTCTCGTTCACCACGTCGTGGGAGGCGCGGGCGGTGACGCGGAGAACGCCGCTTACGGCCGCGGAGGCGGTCTGAGCGCCTATATCGGCGAGCAGGCGCTCGTTCACGAGATGATGCAAGAAGCCGGCGTTCAGATCTTCTTCTACGGCCACGACCACGTGTTCACCGACATGGTCGTGGACGGCATTCACTATACGCTGCCCGGCAGCGCAGGCGCACCGTGGAAGTTCGATACGTACGACACCGGCTACGTCAACTATTGGCCCGACTCGGGTTACGGCCGGGTAAACGTCTCACCAGAAATGGTGCAGGTCGACTTCATTGCTCAGGGCGGCACCCTCTTGTACAGCTACCACATTCCCGACCCCGACCATCAAAGCCTGAATGTTCCCCCAGCCCGGCCTTAAACCCACGGTTCGGCTGTGTTGACCCTACCGCGATTCGAGCCGCCCCACTGGGCGAGGGCGTTCGAATCGCTACTTGTACGGCAAACTATCAGCCGGTGGGACTGCTACACTTGCAGAGTTCGGTTCAACTGAACCGAACTCTGGGGTTAAATAGCGGGAATTTGAAGCGTCTACCAATTCCGTACGCCGTCGCTCGCCTCCCTCCCACGCCATCAAAGTTGTCGGCGCTGGAGCTCGGTGCGTGCCGCATCGAGGTCGGGCGCCGTGGAAAACAAAGGCCCGTAGTACGCGAGACCGCGTTCGACGGCGGCCAAATCGTTGGCCTCGAACCACGCTCGGAAGAGCGTGACTCGCGCCCGCAGGGAGCTTGGACGGGCAAAAGCGTACGGCTCTAGATGAACGGCAGCTTCGCTGGCTTTACCCCGCATCAACAGCAACGTTCCCAAGCACAGCCCAGCCCTGTCCGACGTCGGGAAGGCTTGGTGGTACGCCAGGCAGTGCTGCCACGCCGACTCGTACTCACGCTCCGCAAACAGACGTAGACCTTCGGCCAACTGGGAATGGGGATCCGTTGGCCGCCGCTCGAACATAGCTGCTTGCAACGTTCGTTCATTGCGCCATTCCGCGGCCCGAGCCCAGCTCGAGGGAATGAGCACGAGCACCACCAAGCCCCCACTCGCGAGCGCAAGCCAGCGACGCCTACGCGCGAGGGATGGCAAAAGCTGTACGCCCACGTTCAGCATGGCAGCCACGCCGATCAATGCCGCATACACATAGCGATCGGAGAAGACCTGGAACGCCTTGACGACGGGGACGTGCAACACGATTGTGCACCAGAGGCATACCCATCCCAGGCTCACGAGCAGAAGCAACGAATCGCGTTTCCAGACCCGGTGCAACGTCCATGCAGTGAGCCCGGCAAGGGCCAGTAGCGTCAGCACCGACCCGGGCAGGGAAACGAGAGGAGGCGTCACCTCGACCGAGACATCCGTCGGCCACACCACCACTCTCGCTACGCGCAGCGCGATCCCGGCGGCGATCGCGGTGAGGGAGCCGAGCTCGAGCGGGATGTCGAAACCCGCGACACCCACGGCGCGACGCAGCCCAAACACCAGCAGCAGCGCGAGCGCGCCGGCGCCGACGATCGTCAGCGCACGGCGAGCACGTTGGCCATTCGACGTGGACGCCAACGGGAGTAGCAACAGGGGTGACGCGAAAAAGAACTCGCGGGTGAGCGCCGCTGCCGTGCAGACGAAGAATACGACTGCCGCCAGGGTAACGCCCCGCAGAGAGAAGCGCAGGGCTAACCAGAAGCCAGACAAGACGAGGTTCCAGCCCAAGAGCTCCTGTCGTCCTCCGACGTACGCCACGATTTCCGGGCTTGCAGGATGAGCCGCTACGGAGGCGCATACGACCAGTACACTGGCGACGGCTCTGCGTTGCTGGGTGGCCTGCAGCACGATGAGCGTCAGCCAGGTGACAACGCCCGCATGCAGCACCAGATTCAGCGCGTGCTGTCCAATAGGCTTGCTGCCCAGCACTTGATGACTCAGCCAGTACAAGGCGCCGCTCACGGGCCGATAGTAGGGGGCGCTGCGCGGCTCGGCGCTGGCGGCGAAGAACTCGGAACGGAGCAGCTCGAGCAGACCGTTCACGTCGCGCAAAAAGGGGTTGTTTACTAGAAGCACACCATCGTCCAAGACGTAGCCACCAGCCAGCGCAGGCACGTGGGCCAAGCATGCCACTGCGGCCGCTAGCAGGGCTAACGCGAGATTGAGTTCCTGGCGCATGGATACTCTGCCCTCAGGTGCCCGACAGCGCCTGCCAACTCTCCACATCGAGTTGAAGCCACGAATACTGTGCCGGTGCCAAGGAGCACGACTCGCCGGACAAGCGCTCGACGAGGGTCGATATCCCGGGGTTGTGGCCGACGAGCAGCACGGCCGTTGCCGTGCATTGCACGCTTTGCAGGATGTGGAGGTAGGTTGCGGGAGAAGCCAAGTACAAGCGCCGATCGAGAACGACCTCTCCCGCAAACTGAGCGGCTTTGGCGACCAAACGGGCCGTGTGGGCGGCGCGGGGCGCGGAGCTTGCAAGCACGACGTCCCATGGCGCCCCTCGCGCAGCCAGTGCGGCGCCCGCGGCTTCGACAGCGCGCTCACCCTCCGCTGTAAGTTCACGGCTATAGTCGTCCGGACCATCCTGGGCATGACCATGGCGCATGAGGATGAGGGTTCGTCGCATCAGGCGACGTTAGCGATCTATGACGGTGGGTTCAACGGGCTTCGTGCCGTGCCGGCAGGCGCTCAATCCTCTCGCAGGGCCTCTGCAGTCGTTGCTCGCAGGGCGGTCGATGGGGCGGCTGGAGGGGAGGGAGCCGTGCGTCGATGGCAGGAGCTGGACCCAACCCCACTTTGGGTATTGGAAAACGAGGCTTGCCATGATCGGCGGCGGCCCTAGGAGCTAGCAGTAACCTTTTCCTTTAATCCCAGAGATCGCCGTGAAATCGAATACCCCTTCGCTCAAGCCCCTTTATCCAATCCTGGCGCTTTTGGTGAGCGCGACCTTTACGGATCTCGTTCGAGCGCAGTCGATGACCGATCCGCTCGGCCTCGAGCCAGCACCGGTCCCTTCTCAGGAGCCTACTGCCGCACCTGAACTCGATCGCTATGCGCCTGTTACACCGCCGCCTGATGGAGCAATGCAACGCCACGAACAGATGGGGCACGGCCACTGGCAGCGCGAATCGAGCGCTCGTGACAAGTGTTGCGCGGTAGCACTGACTTTCGACGCGGAGTTGGGCTTTTTGGTGCCATTGAGCCACGAGATTCAGTTTTCGCAAGACGGCTCAGAGATCGACTACATCGACGATGCTGGGCAGGACGTCCTGTTTCCGTTCACGCGTTTGCAGGCGCATCTGCGTCTGCTCCGTTCTCACGGCATAACGCTTCTCTACCAACCGCTCGAGCTGGTTTCCCAGGAGATCGCCCCGCGCGATTTGAGGGTGGACGACGAGGAGTTCGAGGCTGGTACCCCGATGACCTATCGGTATGGATTTCCGTTCTGGCGTCTGGCTTACACGTATTACTTGGCAACCGTGGAACCCAACCAGCCCGGCTGGGAACTGGGATTGGGGCTGGGACTGCAGATCCGCAACGCCACGATCGAGTTTGCATCGCTCGACGGGGAGCAATTTCGTTCCAACCGTGATGTCGGCCCCGTTCCCTTGTTGCGCGCCGCAACGCGCTACACGACGCGGCATAGGGTGTTCTTCGAAGGGGAAGTGGATGGATTCTATGCGCCGGTGAAATACTTGAACGGGGGCGACAGTGACGTGGAGGGGTCAATCGTGGACTTGAATGTGCGCTCGGGTTTGTCTTTTCACCGCAACAGCGAAGCGTATCTCAACGTGCGCTATTTGGCAGGTGGTGCGGAAGGCACGAGCTCCAACGACGAGGGTCCTGGGGATGGCTATTCGAGCAACTGGCTGCACTTTCTTACGGTGTCGCTGGGTGCTCGCCTCACGGTGTGGTAGCGCTCTTCGCGGCATCGGTGACGGTAGTGCCGGCGACGTAAAGTTGGTGCCTGACGCTGTGCCCTTCTAGCTAGCACTCGCACCAGGTCTTGAAAGCCGGGCGCCGGCTCGACGGCGTCCTCGGCTTGGCCTCGAGGGGCCCGAGAACTATCGCTACGGCGCATGACAAGCGGGCGAGGCTGGAGTGACAATTGAGCTGCAGTACCGATTCAGGTGCCGGATGCAGCGGCCGTGCTTGTGAGCGGCCATCGACTGAGCGCGCGTGCCCCGGGGCGGGTGCGTAGCCCCGAGGCTTGGTGGCACGCGCCGTTATGGCTTGGTCGATTGCTGCCAAGCGTGCTGATGCTCGGGCTGCGATACCCCTCGCAGCGCCTCGGCCCCTTCGCCGTTGGTGCCGTCGTGTTTCCCCACGTCTCCGAGAGAGAGGATGCCTACCGGCTTTTGTTGACGGTCGAGCACCAGGAGACGCCGCACCTGGTCTTTTGCCATCAGCTCAGCGGCTTCGCTGACATCCTGATCGAAGTACACGGTGCTCACCCGCGGCGTGATGACCTCTCGGACTTGGGTTTGGGCGGGATCCTTGTAGTCCGCCAAAGCCCGCACCACGATGTCCCGGTCTGTCAGCATGCCGATGGTTCGACCTCCGTCCGATACCGGCAACACGCCCACATCTTGGTCGCGCATGACTTCCGCCGCCTCCAGTAGCGAAGCGGTTCCCTCGATCAACTTCACGTTCTTGCTCATGAGCTCTTGAACCTGCATGACTTTGCTCCTTTGATGGTCAATCGCCTTTGATGGTCAAATCGCCGCCAAGCGCGGCGGACGGACGACCGGGCCCTTGTCCCGCCGTCGGCGCGGGCATCGGTCGATGGCCTTGGGATCGTCCGACGATAGAGGTGCAGAAACCATGCCCGACGCCCGTTTGAAGTTGCTCACTGCGGCTGGGTGCTTCTAAACCGCTAGCATGCCTGGATTCAGCGACGACGGTCGAAGCTACGTGTTGGATAGCCCCACTCTTGCCCCCCAAGCTGGCGGCTACTTGTGGAATCAGCGCATGATGATCCAAACGACGTGTCGCGGCTTTGCCGTGGCGCAATTCATGCAGCCCGATCCCGCCAAATACGCTCACGTTCCGACCTTGGCCGGTGTGAGCTTCATGCAGCCAGAGCAGCCCTACTTCACGCATCACCCCGGGCGCTTCTTCTACGTCCGGGACGACGAGACCCAGGAGCTGTTTTCGGCTCCCTACGAGCCAACGCGTGCCGCGTTGGACGCGTTCGAATTTATCCCGGATGTTAACGAGATTCGATGGCGAGTGCGCCGCAACGGCGTCGAGATAAAGCTGCGGCTCGGGCTTGCTGCGGACGTCGTGGCCGAGTTTTGGGAGGTCGAGGTGAGCAACGTCACGTCGCGACCCAGACGCCTCTCCCTGATCCCGTACTTTCCCGTTGGTTACTCGTCATGGATGAACATGCAAGCTCGGTACGAGCCGGAGCTCTGCGGTGTAGTGGCTTCTTGCGTCGCGCCGTACCAGAAGTTGCAAGACTACTTCAAACGCAAGGATTGGAAGGACCTGACCGTCTTGCTCGCGGAGCGCGCACCGACATCATGGGAAGCCAACCAGGCAGCCTTCGAGGGAGAGGGTGGCCTGCATGCGCCGGACGCTTTGCGAAGCTCGAAGTTGGCGTGTGGCGACGCACGCTACGAGATCCCAGCCTGCGTGTTGCACTACGCCCTACACCTCGAACCGGGTGCTAGTGAGACACTGCGCTTCCTGTTTGGCCCGGCCAAAGACCGCGCCGAGGTGGCGCGATTGCGTCACGACTGGTTGTCCGTCGACGGCTTTGCGAGGGCTCGCGATGAGTATGCGGCTTACATCGAGCGCGGCCGCGGTTCGATCCAGATTGAGACTCCGGACGAGACCTTCAATCACTTCGTCAATCACTGGTTGCCCAGGCAAGTGTACTATCACGGGGACGTGAACCGTCTCACGACCGATCCGCAAACGCGCAACTACATGCAAGACGCCATGGGGATGGTTTACGTCGATGCTCGGCGCACCCGCACGGCGCTGCTCACGGCCCTCGCGCAACAGAAGCGCAGCGGCGAGATGCCGGACGGCATTCTTCTGCACCCAGAAGCTGAACTGAAGTACATCAACCAAATCCCTCACACCGACCACTGCGTCTGGATAGCGCTTTGCCTTCAGGCGTATCTCGACGAAACCAATGACTGGGCGCTGTTGGATGAAAAGGTCGGTTTCGCCGACGAGCCTGCCCAGATGGCGGTGTACGAACACGTGTGTCTGGCCATGGACTGGTTGCTTGGAGCTCGCGACGAGCGGGGGCTTTCCTACATCGCTCAGGGGGACTGGTGCGATCCGATGAACATGGTGGGATACAAGGGAAAGGGCGTCTCGGGTTGGCTGACACAGGCGGCTTGTCATGCCTTGCAGTGTTTGCTGCCCATTTGTCGACAGCGCCACGACACGGCCCGCGGCGAGCGGTATGGAAAGGGCATCGTCGAGCTCCGGAAGGCTGTCAACGCACACTTATGGGACGGGGACTGGTATGCGCGCGGGATCACCGACGACGGCGTGAAGTTTGGGGTGCATACCGACGACGAAGGCCGCATCTTCATCAACACTCAAAGCTGGGCCTTCCTGTGTGGGGCAGCAAGCGCGCAACAGCAGGAGAAGATGCTGGCGGCGATAGATCAGCAGCTGGAGACTCCATACGGCGTTCAATTGTGTGCACCTGCCTTCACCCACATGCGCGAAGACGTGGGTCGAGTGACCCAAAAGTTCCCCGGCTCGGGGGAGAATGGATCGGTGTACAATCACGCAGCGGCTTTCTACGTGGCTGGTTTGTATCAAATTGGAGAGACCGAGCGCGCATTCACGGCGTTACGCAAGATGCTGCCGGGGCCAGACATCGACGACCTGAAGCAGCGCGGCCAGATGCCGGTGTACATTCCTAACTACTATCGCGGTGCCTACCGGCAACACCCACGCACGGCAGGGCGATCGAGTCACTTGTTCAACACGGGTACGGTGGCGTGGGTTTACCGGTCGATCATCGAGTCGTTGTTCGGACTGCGCGGCGAAGGCGAAGGATTGCGCATCGAACCAGAGCTGCCTCGCGCTTGGAAGGCCGCCCGAGCGGAGCGACGTTTTCGTGGCGCGACACTGACTCTCCAGGTGCGCCGGGATGCTGGTGTGCAAGAGCGAGAAACTCGTGTCGACGGAGTCTTGGTGTCGCCGGCGCGTATCGAGGTGGTCGAGAGCGGCAGACACTATCGGGTAGACGTGGCCTTGCCCGAGTCAACCGAGACCGACGGCGAGGCGGTGTGACTGTAGCGGTCATAGTTGTATGACCGCTGCGGGGTTTTCTCAGTATGGTCGGGCCTGCTTGAAGACCACCTTACCATCGTGAGTCACGTCGACTTCGACGTCGAGCTTCAAGGGCGAGATCTCCGGGTACACGTGTTGGGCGAAGACATCGTGTAAGACGAACACCTGCGTCGCGAGCTCCTCCAGCAGCGACTCGCTCCAAAGCGACTTCCCGCCTGCGGACAGTGAGGAAGGATTGATCAGCGTGACGTCGACCACGGTGTCGTCGGTCCCGCGCCGAAAGCCGAGGTGTTCTGCAACGGCGTTTGGATCGCTGGGTCGCACGATGCCGACTTCCCCGCGCTGGCTCGCGACGCGGTAGTATTGAGTATCACTGTCGGGTTCTAGATTCGTGATTACCACCGCCTCCAGTTGCTCGCCGACGAACGCGGGGTGCACCGCGACCGCCATGTACACCTGGCGGTGGTCAATGCCGTAGTAGTGACGATCGTCGAAGGCACGGCGGTTCCAAAGGCTTGCCCACACCTTGCGCAGGGCCCGGCGCGCGCTCTTTTCCTTCGTGAGCTCGTCCTCGAGATCCTCGATCAGGTCGTGCAAGTGTTGCCGCTCGGGTTGCGCGGCAAGCTCTTCCCGTCGCAGCTCGAGTTCGCTTTCGTAGTACGTCCGCTGTTCGTCGCTCAGGCACAGGGAAGGCCCTGTGTCATCGGCGTCCAGATCGTCCGCCAAGCATCCGCTCGCCGACTCGTACAAGCCCGCTCCCGAGATCCCCGGCAAGTCCTCGACGTTCGTGCTGCTGCGAAAGCGGAGCCGAGTGCGCAAGCCAGCTTCGCCCCACAACTGTGAAACGCCGGCCAGCAGCGCTTCCTCCCACTCGGGCAACACGGGCGCTTTGCGGATAGCGTCACGCAGCGTTTCCAGAGAGGAGGAAATAGTATCGCTTTGCCACGGGTTGCTCGTGGCCAGCGCGGTTACTCGAGCGCCGAGTTCGTGCTGCTGGATGTGCTCGGCATAGGCCGCAAAGGGAATGGCTAAGCCGCGCACCGTGTTACGTTCGGGCAAGGCACGGATGATTTCTCCCAGGTTGGCGGCTTTGGTGCCGTACTTGTCCGCGTCTTCGTGCTCGAGGGTCGCCAGGGGCAGAAGCTCCGTCGCCGACAGATCGGCCGTTGGGGCGTCCAAAGCGGGGCGGGTTTTTTCCCAGTGCGCCTCGGCATCGGCCGCGCGCGCCGGCTCGATGATGACGGAATCGCCTTCAGCCCGCAGGTGAACGAGCTTGTCCGCCAGCTGCGCAAGTAACGCTGCGTCGAACAAGCGCGGCGCAGAAGCGCTCGGAATGTTCTTTTCTCGCAGTCTCAAGTTGAGGTGGCTCACGCCGCTTTGGGGATGGCGCGTCACGAGCGCCGCCACGAGCCCGAGGTCGCTGGGCGCCGCGTCGGTCATCACCACATCCCGCGGACCAACCGTGTCCACGGCAGCTTGGCCGTCGATGTAGCGCAAGAAGCCGTACGCCTCTCCAACCGTATAGATTTCGGCCTCCAGGCTTGGTCGCAAATCAGACGGATTCATCACGACCACACCAGCTGCGTCGAGTTCGGACGCGTGGCGCTGGGCTGCCTGCAGCTCCGCAGGTGTCTGAGGCAAGTACACCAAGTACTGCGACAAGGTGCCCGCGCAGTCGCTCAGCCGCTGATGGACGTCGATCAACTCAGCGGCGGTCAGCTGCTCGTCGGCGCTTCCGGCCGCATACACGGTGAAGGCTAAGACGCCAAGCTTACCGCTGGCGGGGTGAGGGGTGGCGGAGAACAGCTTTAGTACGCCCGCGTACATCGTCCGCGTCGCTCGCCACAACACCCTCTCTTCGTAGCGCTCGGCGCTGAGTGTTTCGTAGCCCGCCAACGAACGAAGGAACTGAAGGTGATAGGGGTACTTGCGCGTGTCTTGAAAAACGCAAGGTCCGGGCAGCGATGCCGCTGCGTCATCGCCACCGGCGTCCGCGAGGGACGGTGCGGCATCGAGCAGGTACTTGACCTCGTTACCCACCGCGGCAAGCCGAGCAAAGTCATCCAGACTGTGGAGCTGGTACAAGGCGTCCTGGCCAGGAGCCTGCGCACCGCCGTCGTCGACGCTGCTGTCGGGGCGTACAGCAGCGTCTTCGATGCCAGCGTCCGAGAAGCTCGGGCTTCCGGCTTCCGTTGGCGTAGTGGTGTCGGGTAGCGTACTCGCGTCCGGGGTAACGCGCTCACTACATCCGACGAGTATGAGCCCGAGCAATAGGCCAAGCACACCGCTTCGACACGCGTTGATGGTCGTCATGAATCCAATCCTTCGTCACTCGCTGTTCGACATGGACCGCCGGGATCACCGCGTGAGCTCGTGGGCCACCACCGTCAATGGCTCTAGCCGATTCAGGGCGCAGTCCACGGTGAAAGCCTCGTCCGGCACGTCGTCGCCAAAAGGCTCCAAGGCGCTGACCTCGATGCCGCAGGCACCGTCTACGGGGCTATCGAAGAGCACGACGAAGGCGCGCTCGAAATGATGGTGAGTGGGATGGTAGATGAGTTTGAAGTAGTCGCTTTGGTCGAACACGACGCCTTTGAACTCACCCGACGCGCGAACGTACGCCCCCGGCTCGGTGCCGGCGAACGAATCGCCCAAGCGCAGCTCGAAGGTCACGGTGCCGGTATCCAAGGTCACTTCGTGCAAGTTCGGAACGCCACTTTCGTAGCTGCAGGAGTCGAAAATGCGGTCGGGAAAGCAATCTTCGCCGGCTTCGTTGCACAGTTCGAACGATTGATAGGCGTCGAAGTCCATGCCGTTTTCGACGCCGTCTACCGTGAACCCTGGAGCGCTCGCCGCGTCGGTCGTGGCGTCGAGGCGCACGCGCAGTAGCGGCGATTGCTCAGCGCCAAACGTCGTTCGGGTGGCAAACGTGTGGCTCGTCGTGCCGTCGAAGCTACTGCTCGAGTATTCGCTCTGTCCCCCACTCGAGGCCGACACTTCGCCGCTCGGCGACTTCAGGCACGCTGGCAACGTCCATGCACCTGCCTCGTTCGGGACCTGATAGGTGCCGGGAGTTAGCCGCAGCTGCATCTTAGCGGCCAGCTCCTCTTTGAGCGTCCGCGTCTCGTTGTAGGTTGCGCAGTAGATAGCGTCTTGCGTGACCTCGAGCGTCAACGGGGAACTCGGATCCTGCACCACGGATTCGGCGCTCGGGCAACCGCTCCAGCCCTGATCTGGCGGAGGCGCCTGAGCATCGCCGTCCTCTGCCCCGGAATCCTCAGAGGAGCCGCTGTCGTTACCAACGTCCGTCCCACCGTCTGCGACGGGCACGGAAGCATCCTGCGCCGGATCTGACCCGTCGTCGGTGCTGGTGTCATCCGTCGCGCTGGCGTCATCGTCATCCGTCGGCGGGTCGTCCGTCGTGGCGTCGTCGCTCGCGTCCACGCCTGGCGCGACGCCGGAATCGTGCAACGCACCGCCAGAGTCGGACCCTCCAGCACTGCCGTCAACGGTCGAGTCGTTGGTGGTATCGCCGCCTGCATCCGCTGTGGGGGCACTGTTTGAATCTCCACAACCACTGACGGCGAGCAGCACGCCCGTACACAAAAAACCACTAACATTGCGCATCAATAACATGATCTCTCCTCCAATAGTCGAAGACAAGAAGTTGAACTAACAGTTGACGCACGCGCTGCGAGCACGTGCGGAATAGGTAACCTAATACAGCTGTGCGTTCTATGCGTGTCTCACTGGACACGTCCGCACGTCAATTCCGGCGGCGGGTCCGAGTTCACAAAGCGCTCCCAGCACGCGTCCCCGTCCAAGAGTACCGGCAGTTCGGCTCGTGATAACTGGGCGCACTCAGTCAATTGCAGGGTGGGCTCCCACGGCACCACCGAGATGGAGCTAACCGCGGAGAGGGAAGCCTGGTCGGCGGCGATGTGCACCAGTACCGAGCTGCCGATGGCGATCCGCTCGCGCAAGCCGCTCGGTTCCGTCTGGGTGCAAGGCAAGCCGATCTGGTAGCTCGCCTGCAGTCGAGTTCCCGGCTGCACCCGGTTGGCGCTGCCGAGATCGCTGGCCAGCACCGTCGTGACCTCCACAACGACGTCGGTCGTGGTCAGTTCGTCGACGACCGCCCGCAGCACGACGGCGCCTGCAACCGCGTCACACACGCACTCGGGCGGATTGCCGATGCTAGCCGACCCGGTCTGGCCGCCGGCATGGTCCGTGGGACCGTCCAAGCTGCCGCCGTACTCGTCTTCATCCAGCGACTGCGCGCCGCATGCCGCCAGCAGCACAGCGAGGCTGGCGGACGCGGCAAGCGGCAGGACCGGGTGAAGAGGCATAGGCGGCAGTCTAGTCAGCACAGGGGGGACTTGCTAGCGCGAGAACGAACATTCTATGGGTCGATATCGCGGGGAGCTGCTATAAAACGCGACACATGGACCTGCCTTTGGCCAGTCGCCAACTCCTGCGTGCGCTGCGCGGGCGACGTTCCCAAGCCGCCTGCAATCGTCGTTTGGGCTACTCGAGCAACGTCACTCACGCCTGGGAAACGGGCACGCGCCAAGCGTCGATGACCGACCTGTTTCGCCTCGCACAGCTGAGCCAGGTGGACGTCGTGGCAGCGGCGCGCACGCTGATCAGAAAGGCTGACCTCGACTTGCGTTCATCGCTTCCCGGTGGAGTGGACGGCGCGGCTTGGTTACGCGAGCTCACCGTAGGCTGGTCGGTGGCGGAGCTCGCTCGCCAGTTGGATTGCAACCGAAACACCGTCGCACGCTGGTTGCGCGGCGACACGGAGCCGCGGGTGTCGCAGCTCTTGCAGCTTCTGCAGCTGACGACCCAGCGGGTGCTCGACTTCGTGGCTAGTTTGGTCGAGCCGACGCAAGTTCCGGCGTTGAGCCCCGACTATCAGGACCTGCAACGCCAGCGCGACCTGGCCTACCAAATGCCCTGGGCCCACGCGGTACTGCGGGTCCTGGAGCTTCAGGCTTACCAACAGCTGAGCGCCCACGAGCCGGGCTTCATCGCCCAATGGTTAGGCATTGATCTCGAGCAAGAGCAAGAGGCACTCCAAGCCCTGAAGGAGGCAGGGCAAATCCGCTGGGTGCGCGGACGCTGGCACCCGAGCCGCATTCTAAGCGTCGATACGAGCGCCGATCCTCGAGCCAACTTGCGTTTGAAACAACACTGGGCGGATGTGGGGTGCCAGCGCTTGAGCGAAACTGCTCTGCGGCAAGGCGCTCTCTTTTCCCACAACGTCTTCGCAGTGTCGGACGAAGGTTACTGGCACATCCACCGTGCCCACTTGGAGTACTACGACCGTCTGCGATCGCTGGTCGCAGAGTTTGCGGCGCCTACTCGCGTGGTGCTAGCGAACGTGCAGCTGATCCCCCTCGACATCGGTCCACGCCTTGACGCTGAGCATCGGTCGGAGCTCGGTCTGTCCAGCACGCCCGCCGATCACGGGCCCTGAGGTCTTGTGCCGGCCTGAGGTTGTGGACGCCTCTCCGGCAAGACTGCTGGATCCGACTGCTGGTCGTTGTCTGCTTCAGCGACCAGCGCCCGCCCGATGCTTTGAAGCATGATGACGAGCGCCTGCAGTCCCCGGCGGGCTTCTTCGCTGTGCATCTCTCGCAGCAAGCTGAAGAAGCCGGGCGGGGTGCGCGCCGCCTTCTTCACCACCAGTTCGCTGCCCTTGATCAACCCGCGGAGCAAGCGCTGCACGGCGTGAGGTTCCATATGAGTGAGACCCGTCGCTAGCACCGCCAGATTGCCGCTCAGACGTTTTCCCCCTTCCGAATGAACGTGTTCCAGCGCGATGTCGGTTACCGCTGGGATCCCTCCGAACAAGCCTCGCAGAACGCGCAGCGTCCCTGATTCGTGCAGGACGTTGAGCAGGCTCTGGAGTTCGGCCTGGGCGCTGTCCACTTCCGCCGGCGGGGCACGGAACTTGAGGGGCTCAGCCATCGGAGCGCTCCTGCCGTGAAATTGATGTGCCGGGGAACGAGTAGTCGGGTCGTCTCCACTTGCGCTCTACTTCTACGCCCACTTGCGGCGTGGGCTGGCCGTAGCGCGGGTTGGCGCGGGGCAGGGGTGATGTGCCGCGTTGACCCATTTTCTCCAGCCGCACGGCGGTCTCCTTGTAAGACGGTGTGTCCACGACGGGGTCAGCATCGCTGGACGTTAACAGGTTTACCCGCTCGTCACTCGAGCACACGGGCATGTAAAGCTCCTTTTCCCGTACTTGAGGGCTGATGACGACCCGCGTCTTGAGCCGACCGCGACGTGAAATGAGCCGCACCCAGTCGCCGTCTTGCAGGCCGCGTTCTTTGGCCAGCTCATCCGACACGAAGACGAAGGCGGCCTCTACCTTCTGTTCGAAACCGGGGTTGCGGTAGGTGAGATTGCCCTCGTGGAAGTGCTCCAGCACGCGGCCGCTGTTCAAGTG
>CAZNZA010000026.1:12823-16816 GCA_964577325.1 uncultured Polyangiaceae bacterium | reverse complement strand
TTCTGCACGTGGGTGATGTTCGAATCGACCAACGCCAGTTCTTCGCCGACGACGAATAAGGCCTTAATCTTACCGTCGTGAATGGCATCGATCACCGTGCGGTTGTTGAAGCCCGGCTCCTTGGGCAGCTTGACGCCCCATTCCCGCTCGAATGGAGCGCGGGCGTCGTCGTCGTCTACTTTTGCGTAACCGGGCAAGAAGTTGTACAGGGCACCGAAGTCGCACGACCCTTGGACGTTGTTGTGCCCGCGCAATGGATAGCCTCCCGTGCCCGGGCGTCCGTAGTTACCGGTGAGCAACAGAAGGTTGCTGAGAGCTGTGCAGGTGTCAGTCCCATTGTGGTGTTGGGTCAGACCCATGGCCCACAACGCACATACCCGGTCGGCCTTAGCTATCCATTCCGCGGTTTGTATCAAATCGCCTTCCGATATGCCCGTGGCGCGCACCGCTGCGTCGATGGTAAACGGCTCCAAGCTTTTGCGGTATTCGTCGAAGTCGTTGACGTGATCGCGCACGAACCGTGCATCGTGCCAACCCTGCTCCAGGATGTAGCGCGCGACGGCGTTCACCCAGATCAAGTCGGTGCTCGGGTTGGGCTGCAGCAAGAGATCGGCCCGCTCCGCCATTTCGTGGCGCATGACGTCGGAAACGATCACGCGCTGACCACGCAGCTTTTGTTGTCGCTTGATGTGAGAGGCTAGAACGGGGTGGGACACAGCCGTGTGCGAGCCGACGATGAGCACCACGTCGGCAAGCTCGATGTCCTGGAAGGTGCCAGCGTCCCCCCCGTGGCCGACCGTGCGCATGAGGGCCTTGGTGGCCGGGCTCTGGCAATAGCGCGCACAGTTATCCACGTTGTTGGTGCCAAACACGGCGCGAGCGAGCTTCTGAACTAGGTAACATTCTTCGTTGGTCGTTTTGGAAGACGAGATGAAAGCAACGCTGTCCTTGCCCCACTTCGCTACCACCTCCCGCAAGCGCCGCGCCGTCGTCGAAAGCGCCTCGTCCCAGCTGGCTTGTCGGAAGCGCCCATCGTCTCGGACCAACGGAAACGTGAGGCGATCGACGCTGTTGACGAAGTCCCACCCGAACTTGCCTTTGATACACGTCGAGATGCCATTGGCAGGCGCTTCCGGATTGGGCTCGACCTTCAAGATTTTGCGTTCCGAGGTCCACACGTCGAAGGCACAACCGACGCCACAATACGTGCAGACGGTCTTCGTTTTCTTGATCGCCGGCTCGCGCATCTTTGCCTCGGCATCCGAGGTCATGAACAACGGCGCGAAGCCGGTGAACTCCTCCAAATACTTCACGAGCTCGGTCGAGGCTTCGCGCACTGGCTGGGGCGCCGCTGTGAATAGGCCCGCCTCGCCGAGCATGGACTTCTCCATCAAGGCGTTGCACGGACAGACGGTCACGCAGTGGCCGCAAGAAACGCAGGAGGACTCGTTGATTTTGCGACCGCCATCCCACAGTACCCGCGGGCGTTCCGCATCCCAATCGATGCTCAGGGTTTCCGTGACCTGCACGTTCTGACAAGCCTCCACGCAGCGACCGCAGAGGATGCATTGATCGGGGTCGTAGCGGTAGAATGGGTTCGAATCGTCGACCGGGTACGGCTTGGGCTTGAACGGGTACTTCTGGTGCCGCAGCTGGACGAGTTGCGTGGCGTTGTGCACCTCGCAGGTGCCGTTGTTGAAGTCACAGATCGTGCAGTAGAGCTCGTGATTGCGCAGAGTGCGGTTCATGGCCTCCTGGCGCGCCGCCAATGCGTCCTCGTCATCGACGTCTATCTGCATGTCGGCGCGAACCTGTTGCTCGCACGCCCGCACCAACTTGCCGTCGACTTTGACGATGCACGAGTCGCAGGTCGCAAGCACGCCCAGCGACGAATGGTAGCACATCTGCGGGAGCTCGAGCTTCAGCCGGTTGAGCAGCTCGATGAGCCGCTCGTCGGGCTGACACGCCTGGGCTTTCCCGTTGACGGTCACGGTTACCGGTGGACCTGCTTTCACAGGGAGCGCAGCCGCGCCCATTGGCCTTGGGCGCAGCCCGCCGTTCATGCTGTCATTCATCGATGTCCCATCCCTGCTGCTCGAGCCCTACTTCTTCCAAGTAACCACTGTCTCAGCTCACCTCACCCTTGGCAAGCGCTTTGACGTGTCGCAGATGGCGTTCAATTACGGGAGCGGTGGCCGCCGCTAAAGAACGAAGCTGCGGATTGTCGCCTTTGTCGCGGAAGCTCGTCATCAACGTCAGCGTCTCTTCATGAGCCAGCACTTGCTGGTCCAGGTATGTCGAGTCGAACTTGTCGTCGGGTGCCGCTTCCAGATTCTCGAGCATTTTCTGGCGCCGCGCGTCCAGCTGAGTAGGTGGAGAGGCGACTTCCAAGGTCTCGGTCATCTCCAAGGCAGCCACCAGGTGATGCATGCTGGTGGTGTGGTCGTCGTGCATCATCTTGGCGAGAGCCCGGACCGCCGGCGACGAGGCCCTGCGCAGAGCCACATTCGCTGCCGCTATCTCGTACATGTCGCCAATGGCCGCGTTCTCGACGAATTGATCTGCGGATGTGACCATGGCGGCGCTCATGCGCCCGGCAACGCCACCCAGCGCATCTTGCGCTTTGCCCATCGTATGCTGAAGCCTGCCGTGCTCGTTGGTGGAAGTGTTGCTGCTCATGGGGTGACTCCTGGATGTGAATTCATGACGGCTTGCTTGTAAGGGAACTCTTGGCCATATTCGCCGCCGCGCAACGAGCCGACCGGGTGGGGGCCTTCGGTGGCGACGCGATAGTCGTGACCTTTGTTTCCGCGCTGCATCTCGATCACCTGTTCTGTGGGCGAGCCACCTCGGTTCACTACTTGCTGGTACTGGAAGAAGCGGTGATCCTTGGGCAAGGACTGCACCGGCACGAACTGGGCGTCATAGGCCGACCATTCCGTGGTGCGGGTCAGCACATCGCGCACGTACTCCTTGTTGGGCTCGAAGGTGAGCGGTTCGGGCATGCCCTTTTCGGGCAGGAAGGCGGCTGGATCAAATCCCTCTACCTCCTTCATGCTTTCGCAAGCCAGGCGCAGGTGCTCGATCTCCATGTTGAGGTGAAGCTCCCACAGGGCCTTGATGCGCGGGTCCGTCTCCGTCTGCATACAAGACCAATACAACCAGCATTCGTTGTACTCGTGCAACACGAGGTTCGTCAGCCAGCTCAGGCTCGGATCGAGGATCGATTCGTAGTGAGAAACGTGCTGTTCTTCGATCTGAGCGATCTCCAGATACAGAGCCCGGGCGATGGGCTCTTCGGGCCGATTGCCGACGTTCATGTAGTAGTTCATCGTCTGCTGTTCAGCCGCCACGATCGTCAGCGCGTTCATTACGGATTGCGTGCTGGCGGCCGTCAGCGTCATGGGTCGTCGCAGGTCGTCGCGCGGGTCGCGATGCTGAAATATCGTCGGTCGCCCGGGCAATATCTCGGTGAGGTTGCCCGTGATGACCTGGGCCTTCTCGCCCTGCCCCAACAGGTCCATCACGTTGGCGTAGCGGTAAAGGTGATCGTAGTCTTCGAGCAGAGCGAACTCGTAGACCTTCTTGAGGTAGGGGTCCGGCTCGTGACGCGCCAGCCATCCCGTCAGGTCGACGGCGACTTGTTCATAGCCAATGGTGACTTCGAGTACGTTCTCGCTACCGGGGATGAGCCAGTTGACGGCCTTCTGCTGCTGCTGCTCTACCCGCCGCACCATGGCTAGGCGTTGTTTCAGCCCTGCGTCGATGGTGTGGCGGGCGGTCTGATGCGAGTTGATGATGGCTTCTACTTCGATCCCGTTCATGGCGATCACGCGGCAACGGGTGTAGGGATGCACCGCTTCGGCCACGTAGGGCGTGACGTTCAATTCGGACCAGTTGCGGAATTGCTTTTCCAGAGGGATGCCGCGTTCCGTCAGGGGGTTGAAGCTCATGGTCGCAGGGTCTCCTGTGGCGTGACAGTGGATGGAGTGG
>CAZNZA010000026.1:9103-12723 GCA_964577325.1 uncultured Polyangiaceae bacterium | reverse complement strand
GGCTACCACTTGCCCGTCTGTGCTCTGAGTCGCAGCGCGTGATCAGCTAAAACCATGGCGACCATGGCTTCACCCATAGGCACGAAGCGAGGCAGCAGGCACGGGTCGTGCCGGCCCTTGGTGCGAATCGTGGTCGACACTCCACTTTGGGTTACCGTCTGCTGCTCACGCGGCAGGCTGCTCGTCGGTTTGACGGCAGCGCGCAACACGATCGGCATGCCGCTCGTTATCCCCCCCAAGATGCCGCCGTGGCGGTTGCTGCTCGTGCTCACGACGCCACCGTCATTGGTGTACAGGTCATTGTTTTCGCTGCCTCTGAGGGTGGCGCAGCCAAACCCAATCCCGTACTCGACGCCCAAGACGGCGGGTAGACTGAACAGACCTTTGGCGAGGTCAGCCTTGATCTTGTCGAACACCGGTTCACCTAGACCAGCAGGAATGCCGCGCGCCACTATCTCGCTCACGCCGCCGATCGAGTCTTGGTCTTTGCGCACCTGTTCGATGAGCGCGACCATCGCGGCAACCTTGGTGTGATCGGGGCAGCGCACGATGTTAGGCTCCCCGTTGCTGAGGCGCTCGACTTGCTCGAGCGTCACGCGCTCCGGGTGTTCGATGCTGGCCACGACGTCGCCCACTTGTTTGACGTAACCAATGACTTCAGCGCCGAAGGCTTGACGCAGAATGGCCTTGGCAACCACGCCTGCTGCCACACGTGCCGTTGTCTCACGAGCGCTGGCCCGCCCGCCCCCGCGGTAGTCCCTAAAACCGTACTTGGCGTCGTAGGTATGGTCGGCGTGTCCGGGCCGGTACTTGTCTTGGATGTCGCTGTAGTCGCGGCTCTTCTGGTCTTGATTGCGCACCAGGATGGCAATGCTCGTGCCGGTCGTGCGGCCTTCGAACACGCCCGCCAAGATCTCTGGTGTATCGGCCTCGTTGCGCTGCGTGACGATGTGGCTTTGTCCCGGACGCCGGCGCGCCAGATCCGTCTGCAATTGGGCCTCGTCCAAAGCGATGCCGGGCGGGCAACCGTCGATGATCACCACGTTGCCGGGACCGTGCGACTCCCCAGCGGTGGTGATGCGAAAGAGTTGCCCGAAACTGTTGCCTGCCATGGCGGACGTTTAACAAACGCGGGTGGGGTTGGCATCTCGTTTCCGCTGCGGGGCAGCGCGCGACGGCCAATCATGGGGCGGAGCTCCAATTTTGACCCGCTCGACTTCGCTTCTGCGATAGGGTCAGGGTCGTGTTGCCGCTTGTTCTGGGTGTCGCTGCTGCCGTCACGACCGTGCCATGTTTCGTGTTTGCGGCAGAGTGCTTCGCCGCAACTGCCCTAGGCGAGGACCAACCGACTGCCGCCTTCAAGCGGTTACCAGCTCCCGCGTCGGGCGGGGACGTACCTCGACCGCGCGTTGCGGTGCTGATCCCGGCACACGACGAGGCGGCACAGATTGCCGACGTCGTGGCGAAGGTGAAGGCACAGTTGCAACCCGAAGACAGGCTGCTGGTGGTGGCGGACAATTGCACCGACGCGACGGCTTCCGAGGCGCGAGCCGCCGGCGCGGAAGTCGTCGAACGGATCGATCCGGAGCAGCGGGGGAAGGGGTTTGCTTTGGCGTGCGGCGTTGCGCACCTCATGCACGAGCCGCCGCAGGTCGTCATCATCGTGGATGCCGATTGCGATCCGGAATCTGGTGCCATCGAGACGTTAGCCCGCAGTGCGTTCCACCATGGCCAAGCCGTGCAAGCGGACTACCTGTTGACGGCGGAACCCGGTGCTCCGGCCAAGCGCCGTTTGGTGGCTTTTGCGGTGTTGGTGAAGAACCGGGTGCGCCCGCTGGGAGCGGCCCGGCTCGGCTGGCCATGTCAACTGACGGGAAGTGGGATGGCGTTCCCGTGGGCAGAGCTCGAGGCTGCAGCGGGTGAACTCGGCGGGAACATCGTCGAAGACATGATTTTGGGCGTCAATCTCACGCTTTCTGGTCGCAGTCCGCGCTTCGAGCCGTTGGCGCGTGTGACTAGCCGTTTGCCGAAAAGCGATGCTGGAGCCTCCTCTCAGCGCAGCCGCTGGGAGACGGGCCACTTGGCAACCCTCGTGAGTCAGGTGCCGCGCTTGCTCCGGGCTGGCGCGCGGGGCGATAGCCGAGCGCTGGGTTTGGGCCTCGACTTAGCCGTGCCTCCTCTGTCTTTGCTGGTCATGCTGCAGGGAGGCATGGTGGTCGTTACGGCCGCTTCGGTGGCCGCTGGAGCATGGGTGCCGTTGTTGATTGCCGGCAGCGGCGGCGCGGCCTTGGCCGCAGGTGTGGTTCGCGCCTGGTCCCGCTTCGGGCGCCAAACCATCACCGCTTCCGAATTGCTCACCGTGCCTGGTTACATGCTGTCCAAGTTGCCGATGTACGTACGGGCTGCCCTGCGAGGCCAAGAACGCACGTGGGTGCGCACCGCCCGGGACGAGCGGGAGGCATCATGAAGATCGCGTACCTCACCAATCAGTACCCCCGGGTAAGTCACACCTTCGTGCGGCGCGAGATCCAGGCCCTGGAAGGGTTGGGCTTGAGCGTCGAGCGTTACGCCGTGCGCCGGCCGCCGGAGACGCTCCACGACCCCCTGGACATCGCTGAAGAGCGACTGACGCGCCGAATCTTGGACGTTGGCGCGACGGGTTTGGCGGCGGCTGTCGGCCGAGTAGCAGCCCGCAGACCGGCGGCTTTCGCGCGGGCGGCAGGCTTGGCGGCGAGCCTCGGCCTGCGCGCAGATCATGGCGGAAGTAAACAGGTAGCGTACTTGGCGGAAGCGTGCGTCCTGCTGGAGTGGTCGCAAGCCGATGGGGTGGCGCACGTCCATGCCCACTTCGGAACCAACTCCGCAACCCTGGCGTTGCTCTGCCACCAGCTCGGCGGACCGAGCTACAGTTTCACGAGCCACGGTCCAGAGGAATACGATCACCCGGTAGCTCTGGGTCTGCCGGAGAAGATCAAGCACGCCAAGTTCGCCATCGCCATCAGCCACTTCGGGCGCAGCCAGCTCATGCGCTGGTGTCCCGCCCAGCAGTGGCACAAGTTGCACGTGGTACGTTGCGGCGTGGACCGCTCGTGGCTGCTCGGCACCACGCCCCCGAACGCGGGCAGCATACGTCTGCTCAACATCGGCCGCTTGAGCGAACAAAAGGGCCAAGTGCTGTTGGTCGAAGCGGCGGCCATCTTGGCGCGTGATCACGAGTTCGAACTGCGACTGATCGGTGACGGTGAACTGAGACCGGTTCTCGAGCGTCGCATTGCAGAGCTCGAGCTTCAGCAACGTGTGAAGCTGTTGGGGTGGGCTGACAGCGAGCTCATCCGCCAAGAGCTCGACGCGTGCCGAGCCATGGTGCTGCCGAGTTTCGCTGAGGGACTGCCTGTAGTCATCATGGAGGCGCTCGCTCGGGAGCGCCCGGTCGTGAGCACCTACGTAGCTGGTATCCCAGAGCTGGTCGACGCTGGCTGCGGGTGGTTAACTCCAGCAGGTTCGGTCGAGCAGCTCGTCGGTGCCTTGAAAGCGGCGCTGACGGCGTCCGAAAGCGAGCTACACGCCAAAGGCAAAGTGGGCCGGCAGCGGGTGGAGTCAGAGCACGACGTGCAGCGCAA
>CAZNZA010000026.1:0-9003 GCA_964577325.1 uncultured Polyangiaceae bacterium | reverse complement strand
GACCGCAGCCTCGCCCGAGGCGAAACGCATCGTCGTGTGTCGGAGCTGCCCCAGGAGACTAATAGAGACCAAAACCGGAGCTCGCGCCGTTGGGTTTACCTGGGGTCGATTGCCACGAGGGCCCGGTTAGGGGTCAGGCGTGCTCCTTGCAACGTTGCAATTTTGGCGGCGGTTTTGGCGCGAAATGTCGCGGGAACGCCGAGGTCCGGAAGTGACTTCGAAACAAGTGCCGGAGACGCAAGTTTCAACCGAGGAGCAAAACATGGAGCGACCAGCGACGACGAGACAAGCGACGGCGAGACAAGCGACGAGACAATCGATAGGTGACGTGATGACGGCGAACCCGCGTACCTTTTCGACGGACGCCACGATTCGCGAAGCGGCCGAAGAGATGCGTCTATCGTCCATTGGCGCGGTCGTGGTCGAGGAGGACGGCGAAATCTGCGGGATCCTTACGGACCGTGACATCGTGGTGCGCTGCATCGCAGCGGGAGGCGATCCGGGCCAGGACACGATCGGTCCGATTTGCAGCCGCGAGATAACGACAATGACGCCCAACGACGACGTCGATCGCGCGATAGCAGTGATGCGCGAGAAGGGGATCCGCCGCATCCCGGTGGTGGAGAACGGTAAGCCAGTGGGCATGGTGTCGCTGGGGGATCTGGCGCTCGAGCGCGACCCACGTTCCGCCTTGGGAGGGATCAGCGCTGCCGCCCCCAACCAGTGAGCAACCTCGAGATCGTCACCTTTGCACCGTCACGCCGAGTTCAACTATGGAAAACCAGAAGTTCGCACCGCTCTCCACGAGATACCGTAACACGCTGTCGCTCAGTCGCCTGCCGCGCGTGGACGGCGTAAAGCCAGAGCTGAGCGGACGTATCACCGTGCTGTCCAACCGCGGCCCGATGCGCGTTCAAGACGGGGCATGGGTACCCTCTTCTGGAGGTCTCGTGACGGCGCTCGATCCCTTGCTTCGAGCGCGGCGCGGCACGTGGATCAGCGGCAAAGAAGAGAGCGAGCCCTCGGCGCTACCGGACTTGGGTTATCAGCAGCGTCTGGTAGCGCTTTCGGAAGAGGTGCAAGCGGGTTTCTACTCCGGATTCTCCAACGGAGTGCTTTGGCCCACGCTGCATGGCTTCCCGGCGATTGGACAGATCGATGAAGCGCCCTGGGACGATTACGAAGCCGCCAACCGTGCCTTCGCCGATGCCACGCTCGAGCTGACCCAGGACGGCGACACGGTGTGGGTGCACGATTATCACCTGATGCGCACGCCGCTGTTTCTGCGCCAGGCCAACCCGAGCTTGCGCATCGGCTGGTTCTGTCACATTCCATGGCCGGACGCGGACCAGTTTGCCGTGATGCCTTGGCGCAGCCTGTTGCTCGAGGGCGTGCTGGCGTCCGACCTGGTGGGCTTTCACTCCGCACGTTACGCCAGTCACTTCTTGGAATGTGCGGAAGAATTCGCTGGCGCGCGCATCGATCCGGAAACTGGTCACGCAACGACGGCCACGACGACGACGCAAGTCATCGTCGCCCCGATCGGCATTCCTACCAAAGACGTGAGAGCGCTGGTCGAATCCGAGCCGGTGCGGAAGTTGGAGCGGGAGATCCGTCGGGTGGTACACGGGCGTCGCATCATCCTGGGCGTTGACCGTCTAGACTATACCAAAGGGATCCCTGAGCGACTCTCGGCATTCGAGCGGCTCCTCGAGCAATCTCCGAACCTGGTAGACGAGGTGGTATTCGTGCAGGTCGTGGTGCCTAGCCGTGAGACAGTCGCGGCGTACGCGGACTTGAAGGACAACCTAGATCGACTCGTGGGTCGAATCAATGGCCAATTCAGTCACACGGGCCGCATCCCGGTGCACTACTTGTTCCAAAGTCTCACCGCTGAAGAGCTCTATGCCCACTATCGTGCAGCCGATGTGGCGCTTGTCACACCGCTGCGGGACGGCATGAACCTCGTGGCGCTCGAGTACATTCAATCTCGCGTCAACGAGGATGGCGCATTGATCCTGAGCGAGTTTGCCGGGGCCGCGGAGCACTTGCAATCAGCCTTTTTGGTCAATCCGTATAACATCGATGGTTTGGCCAGCACGCTGACTCAAGCGCTCCAGACGCCCAACGACGAGTTGAAGAAGCGGATGCGCCACCTCCGGCAGGCTGTGGCTGGCCTGGACGTGCACGAATGGGCGGATAGGTTCTTGCGACAGTTGGCGGCATGCGACGCCCACCCGGCAATACGGGAAGTGCACGCTTGACCGGTGCTCGAGAAGTGAGCGCCGTTTCTCTTGCCGTGACCTGATGGTCTGGTCGATAAGCGGGTCGCCGGTAACCACGCCGTCATGGCGCTTCCAACTACATGGGTGATCTCACTACGCTGCTAGAT
The DNA here is from genome assembly GCA_964577325.1 of uncultured Polyangiaceae bacterium. GTDB lineage: Bacteria > Myxococcota_A > Polyangia > Polyangiales > Polyangiaceae > SZUA-265. The sequence goes on along the minus strand of CAZNZA010000026.1, from coordinate 6,611 downwards.
ACCGACCTCGAGTCTGAGCAGGGCTTGCGCCTGGCGCTGGAGACGGCCAGGGGTCGGCTTCGGCTGCTGACGGCCCATAGTAGTGGCGTCCTGTTGGAGCTCGACCAAGCGGGTCGTTTCGTCCGTGTGTGGGCGAGCGACCCGCAAATGTTGGCTCGCCCCGAGCCAGAGCTTTTGGGTAAGACAGTGAGTGACGTGTTGGGGCCGGAGGTGGGCGCGTTTCACGATAAGTTGATACGCGAAGCCTTGGAGTCGGGCAAAGGTCGAGAGTACGAGTACGAACTTACCGTGCCGACAGGGCTGCGTCAGTTCACCGCCAGCAGTGCGGTGGTGAGCGCTGGCGACGACACCGAGCGCACGGTGATCGTGTGGATTCGAGACGTGACGGAACAGGTTCAGGCACGGGCCAAGCTGCTCCATACCGAGCGCTTGGCAGCGCTCGGGCGTCTGGCAGGCGGCGTTGCGCACGAAGTGAACAACCCCCTGGGATACATGCTTCTCAACGTAGACCGCATGCAACGACAGATTGTGTCTCTACGGGCCGCCTCAGGAACCGATGCAAAAACGCTCGACGAGCTGGAGCAGGCGCGCGTGCTGCTCGCCGAGGGGTGTGCGCGGGTACGAAAGATCGTGCGCGAACTCACCAACTTTGCTCGCGTCGAAGGCCCCCTCAAGCGCATTCAACTCCCGAACATCATCGAGCTAGCCCTCGATCACGCCCATGTGGATGAATGCCGGCACATCCAGGTGGTGCGCCACTTCGAGCCAGTGCCGGAGGTGATGGCGGATGAAAGCCGGTTGGTTCAGGTGTTTCTCCGCATCATCGACAACGCCGTGTATGCGCTGCGCCCATCCGATCGGGTGCAAGAGGTGGTCGGCCGCGGTAGCAGTGAGCTTCGGGTGACGACTGACACGGACTCGAGCGGCCGCGCCGTGGCCATCGTTGCCGATACCGGACGCGGCATGAGCCCTGACGTAAAGCAGCGCATCTTCGAGCCGTTCTACTCGACCAAACCGGAGGGTGTCGGCCTCGGGCTAGCGCTGTGTCAAACCATTCTCACGTCGTTGGGCGGCGAGCTTACCGTAGAAAGTGAGCTCGGCGCCGGCACGACGGTGCGGGTGGTGCTTCCTTCCGCCCACGCTAGCTTTTGAGTTTAGCGAAAGATGCGCTGTCCAGGAGTGAGGATGTGCTTCGGATCGAAGTGAGCTTTGGCACGCGCTACCATCGACCAGGCCCTGCCGAAGTGGCGACGCCAGTCGCGTTTCTCGAACGGAATGGCGCCGATCGCATAGCGGGTCCCACCGACGGCCACGGCCTGGTCGTAGAGCGCTCTGTTGTCCGCTAGCATTTGCTGCACGACCTGCGTAGTTGGAGGTGCTGCCGTGCGCAGAATGTTGAAGGCAAAGGCGTATGCTTCGTTGGGGAGGCGATAGAGTGGTGTGTTCACTAACGCCGTTTTGATCGGGTATAAAAGGATGGGACCTTCGCCCGTATCTGCGAGCGTCAAGTCCGCCAATACGTCGTTCACGTAAGCCACCGTTTCCGACGCTGGCAGCCACAAGCTCAGCCACGGATGCGGCAAGCCCCACACCCCGAGCTGTTGCAAGAACTCGATGAAGGGATTGAGACGAAAGGCGAAGTCCACATAAGACTGCGTGGTCGTCACCAGCTCCGAGCGGTTGTCCTGCAAGCCGCTCAACAACGTGGCGGTGTCGGGGACGTTAGGGGGGGAGTAGTAGGAGACGGCTTCGATCATGAAGCGCCACCCATCGCCGGTAGCGTTCGGAACGACTTGGCCCTCGAGGTACTCGAAACGGCCGTCCGAAACCAGGGTGAGCTGATCTTGTACGTAGGTCGCCAAGTCGTCGTAGTAGAGGTTCAAGACCTGGGCGTCGGTGTGCGCTGGAACCAAACGCACCGTTGCCCGCACGATAAGCGCCGCCTGTCCAAGGCCCGCTAGTGTTGCGTAAAACAGAGAGGGACGAACGAGCGGTGAGCAGTACAGGTGTTGACCGCGGCCGGTGACTACCTCCAGAGAGAGCACGTTGTCCGTCTGTAGACCATGATGCTGAACGGCGCCGCCGATGCCGCCCACCGCCAACGTGCCGCCGACGGAAAGACCCAGGTAATCCGTGAGCACTGGAGGCGTTAGCCCCTCGACGGCTGCCGCCGTCACGAGTTCACCCCAGGTTACTCCGGCGTCGACATCAGCGCTGTCTGAACCAATGTGGTGGATCGTAGCCAGGGCGCTCGATTGCACGACAAGTCCCGCCTTGTTCTGTGACTGACCGAACTGCGAATGCCCCTGGCCACGCATCGATACGTTGATGCGATGGCGGCGCGCGAAACGCACCATGGCAACGATGTCGTCGACACTGCCAGGGAAGAGCACCGCCCAGGGGCGTTTGGACACGATATGGCCGAAATCGTCGGCCGCCGCGTCGAGCACTTCGGGCTGTGTGGAAAGCAGGCCATCCAAGGCGGGCAAGCCAAAGGAGTGACCTCCCGCGTGAGCGTCCGTTATCCAGCAACGTTGCATCGGGTCGAAACCCAACACCAGCGACCCCGCGGCCGCTGCCTTCAAAAACTGTCGTCGTTTGAATGGATCTAGCATGGTCATTCACTCCCTCTGAGGTGCACCCATCCCGATACCACTACCAGGAAAGGGCATGTCGTCACAAGTGAATGGCCAAGCGCAGCTACGCGCGCCGAGCGTTCCCCACACCGGCTACAGTTCCTTTTTGGACACGCAACGGCAATGCTCGGTATCCCTGCTCCAGAACAGGGGGCAGACGGCCGTATCAGAGTGTCGATGAACAAGCTGTGCGGGGAGATGGTCGAGCCAACGACGGACCTGCCCGCGGCGCGCTCGCGACGTGCACGTTTCAGGACTGCATGGCGCGCCGTGGTCAGCGGCGTGGCCGTCGTACTCGCGGCCGGATGTGCCGCTGAGGCGACTAGGGGCCCACCCCCAAACGCGATCGTGATCGGGGCGGCTTTGCCCTTCTCAGGACCGTTGTCCACGACGGGAGTTCAGCTGGAACGAGCGCTGCGTTTGGCGATAGAGGACGTCAACGCCGCGGGGGGAGTGAACGGTCGTCCCCTCTACCTAAAGGTGCGCGACACCAACTCCGGCTCGGAGCGCGGCCTCAACGCGCTGCTCGACCTGCTGTACGAAGACCAAGTGGCGTACCTGGTGGGACCCGAAGAGGACCACTTGGCGTTGGAGGTGGTGCGCGACATCAAGGACTTGGACGTGGTGCATCTGTTGCCCGGCTACGCGTCACCCGCGATCACGGACTCTGGCGGGCGTGGGGCGTGGGTACGCTTGGCGACTTCCCCCCGTGCCCTGGGCTGCGGATTGGCCACGGCAGCGTTCGAGGACGGGGCGCGCACGGCGCGAATCATCGCTACGCGAGACGACTTTCACTTGGAGCTCGCCACGCTGTTCGGATCGACGTTCGTAAATCTGGGGGGTAGAACGCTGCCGACGGTGACGGTCCAGGCGGGAGAGCTTTCGTATGCGCGCGCTGTGTCCCAGGTCGAGCGCTACGACGCCGACGTGACCGTTCTTTTGACGTATCCAGGCACCGCAGCCAGCATCATCACGGAGATGGATCGCGGCCAGAACTCGAAGTGGTACTTCTCCCCGATGCTACGGGATGAAGCCTTTCTATGGAACGTCGCGCCCGAGCTCGTCGAGGACTCGGTCGGGGCGTCTCCGTCGCTGACCGAAAACGAAGACTGCCGCTCGACGGGTGACGCGGGCCGCTACAGCTGCACCTACTCGCGCACCGACACCTTCCAGGAACACTTCGCCGAACGCTGGGACGGCGCCGCGCCGTTGCCCGCCGCGCACTTCTACTACGACAGCGTCTTGCTCTTGGCCTTGGCTCTGGAAGCCGCGGCAGCGCAAGGGATCGATAACCCGCGCCCACGGCAGATCCTGCCGTACTTCACCGCCACCACGCGAGCTGCCGGCGAGCCAGCGAGTTGGAGCGAGCTCGAGCAAGCTCTGCAGCTCGCCGCAGGCGATGACGGCATGCACTTCATCGGTGCAGCAGGTGAATACGACTTCAACGAGCGCGGCCAGAACCTGCGCTCGATGGTCACCACCTGGATTGTGAACGAAGAGCGATTCACAGAGACACAGAGCGTCAGTTGCGATCTCAAGAGCGGTGCCTTTTGAGCACGACCCACGAGCATGCTGCTCAAGCTCAGGGCTAACGCACCGTTCCCCTTTGCAGGACAGCAGCCCGGATAGTGGGCGAAGGGTAAAGAGAAATTATGCGGCATCGGCTAAGCGTGGTGGCATTGCTCGTAGCAGCGAGTAGTTGGGGGTGCTCGGACGCTGACATGGGCGCTCCGGGAACTGACCCAGCGAACAAGAAAGATTCCGAGCTAAAGCGTGTCGACCGCGAGGCCCTGCCCGACAGTCGCTTCAAACCCATGGCGTTGGAAGCCACCATAGAAAAGGTCGTGGCCAACATCGAAGGCACGGAGCAGGGGGACGACATAGCTCTGGGCGTGATCCTGAAGGAGATCAACAACTTTTGGCGTCCAGTCGTCGTCGGGGCAAACCGTGCCCTGGGTGAACTGGAGATAGCCGGCGCGGTTCAAGGCAACACAGCGAGCGGCAACCAAGGCGGCGACGCCATCGTGCAACAGCTGAATTACATCAACGAGCAACGCCAATTGGGCTTGAACGGCCTGGCCATTGCTCCTCACGGTGCAGATATCGCCGAAGCCATCGATGCGCTGGTGGCTGAGGGCAAGCCCGTCATCACGATCGACAGTGACCTGCCGGACTCGAAGCGCCACCTCTACATCGGCACCGACAATACTCGTGGCGGAGAAACGGGAGGAGAGACCCTCGTCGACCTCCTAGATGGCAAGACCGGTCGCGTCATCGTGCTCGGTTACTCGGGCGCGGACGGATGGGTGGACGGTACCAACCGCACCAACGCGGCGGTCGCCGTTCTCGAAGCGGCCGGAAACACCGTACAAGTCGTCAATTCCGTGTGGGACGGCGACGAGGAAATCGCCAACGTCCTCGCAGCCATCGAAGACGAGAGCCACGACGAGCCGGTCGTTGGCATGCTCGGCGTGTTCGCCAACGCTCACGCGTGCGCTACCGCCGCCTTACAAGCGGGCCTCGACCCGATGCCCCAGATTGTGGCCTTCGACTTCGAGCCCAACACCCTCACCTATATGGAAGAGGGCACCATTCACGCGACCCACGTGCAACGCCAGTACTACATGGGATACCTCTCCATGTACCTGTTGTACTCCATCCAAGCCGTCGGTCTCGAAGCCACGAAAGAGTCGGTCTCGGACCATCTCCTGAATGGCTATCATCTCGATACCGGCTTGGACATCATCTACGCGCCCGATCTCGCCGAGTACAACGACTTCGTCGACGAACTCGGTATCTGACAAGCTCCTGGAGACAGTGATCGCAGCCAGAGCTGGTTCTAAGGCGCAGCGAGAGGCAGGGTGAAGCAGAAGGTGCTGCTTTCGCCCTGTTTGCTTTTTGCCCACAGCCTGCCGCTGTGGGCGTTGATGATGCCGCGGGCAATGAACAGCCCCAGGCCGGTGCCGGCGCGGCCACTGCGCTTGCCGGTCCAATAACGGTCGAACACGAGCTCGAGGTGCTCGGCGGCAATGCCCGGTCCGCGATCGTGCACGGCGATGTGCGCATACTCGGCAGCGCGGGACGCTTCCACCACCACCTGTGAGCCCTCGGGACTGAACTTGAGCGCGTTGCCGAGCAAGTTGCCAAGCACTTGGGTAACGCGATGTGGATCGCACTTGACCTGCAACGTCGGTTCCGCACACCGGACTTCTATAGCGATGGCTTTGCGTGAAGCGAGGGGGCGAATGGCTTCCGCGCCCTCGTTCAACACCTGCTCGAGGGGCAGCTCTTGACTTTGAACTTCGAAGCTCCCGGCTTCGATGCTGGCAGCATCGAGTAAGTTCGAGATGAGTTCATCCATGCTCTGGGCAGCACGGCTCATGCGCTCGACCAGCGGGCGCAGACGCTGGTCACTCGCGGGCAAGTCTGAAGTGAGCTGCTCGGCCGCCATGGCGATCACTCCTAGCGGATTGCGCAGATCGTGCGAGACCATCGCCAGCATGTCCTCGCGAGCCCGGGCTGCTGCCTCGGCTTGGCGCAGCAGTTCTTGACGCTGGGCTTCGGCCTCGATGCGTTCTGTTATGTCGCAGCACACCCCCATCATCAGCTCGGGTCGTCCGGCGGCGTTCTTGAATACGCGCCCCGACGCTTCGAGCCAGCGCACGTGGCCATCGGGGCGCACGATGCGGTAAGTGAGCCGGTGCTCCCGCTGCCCCTCCGACGACTCCCCGATCGTAGCCAGCACGCGTTCGCGATCTTCCGGATGAATGTCCCGCTGATAATCGGCGAAGGTGCCGCCGAACGAGCCTTGGGGGATGCCATGGATGGCTTCCAGCGTGGCGGACCACGTCACCTTGCCCGTTTGGAGCTCGAACTGCCACGTCCCCATGCGTCCGGCATCCAACGCAAGGTGCAGGCGCTCCTCGGCGAGGCGGGTGAGTGCCAGGAGTTCCGCTGCGAGAGAGTCACTCATGA
>CAZNZA010000025.1:27891-51110 GCA_964577325.1 uncultured Polyangiaceae bacterium | reverse complement strand
GTGAGCGAACATGGGCGTCAGCTGGCAGCTTTGCTCGACAGCGGCCTGCACCTAGTGCGTTACCGGCGGGGACTCGACGCTAGCCTCGATGTCCTGGCCGTGGCGTCGCCTCAAACCGTTGCCCCGGAGGTGCTGGCAGGCTTGCCTGTTACTCCCGCCAGTGACGTGTACGCGGTCGGGGTGCTGCTCTTCGAGATGCTGACCGGGTCTTTGCCCTTTGTCGGCTCGTCAGCCATGGCTTTGGGCGTGGCTCACATGACGCAAGAACCCGCTCTGCCGAGCGAGCTCGCCGCCAGTCGAACCGTCGCTCGAGAAGTCGACGACTTCGTCCTCGGGCTGCTGTCGAAGCACCCCCAGGATCGCCCAGCAAGCGCGCGCCGCTTGCTGGACATCATGGAAGCCTTACGTCTGCGCAAGAGTCAGCGTCCGCCCCCTCCCCAGGAAGAAGTGGGCGCACTGGCAGACCTTCTAAAGGTTAACCCGTCCAGCCGAGACGCGGCCCTTGCCTTGGAGACGATGGTCGATGCTGGCGCCGACGCGCGGGACGTCGCGTCGACTTTCCTAGACGCGGCAGCTCGTCTGTCCATCGACGAGCAGCGGGAAGCCAAACTCGACTTGAACTTTCGAGCCGCTCGGCTGCTGCGAGCCCTGGGCGAAAAGGAGGAGGCCGAGTTGGTATACGTGGCCATTCTCGAGCTCGACGCCGGCAACCGTGTGGCCGGAGCTGCGCTAGAAGATCTACGGCGTGAACTAGGCAAACACAACGAGTTGGTGGAGTTGTGGCTGAACCAACTCGACGCCGCGACGAGTGCAACGGAACGAGCTTCGCTGATGGCAAACATCGGACGACTCTACGAAAAGGACCTCGATGAGCCGGCTCAGGCTCTGGTGGCTTACAGTCAGGCCGTTTGCACCGCCCCGCGTACGCCAGAATACGTTGCCGCCATAGAACGAGTTGCTGGGCAAGACCCCGCTCGGTGGAACGAGGTGCTGCAGACTTGTTCGGAATTGCTGCAGGACGTGCAGGAGTTAGACGTGCGCTCCGACATCCTGATGCTGCTCGGCCAATGGTACCACAGCCGCGCGCATCGTCTGGATCTAGCGGTCAAGTGCTATCAGCGCGTCAGGGCCGAAGCCCCTAGTCACACCGATGCGGTTGATGGTCTGATCCAAATTTATCGCCGGGCTCAGCAATGGACGGAACTCGCCCAGCTCCTGACGGAGCGTGCGGAGACGCTTCCTCCTCCCGGCAATCGCGATCTGCTGGTGGAAGCGGCGGTAGTTTTCGCCAATCACTTGGGCGATACGGCGCGGGCTCGCGAGCTGCTCGAAGGAGTGCTGGAACGAGATCCCTTGCACGGCCCCGCCACAGACGCCATCAAGGACATCTACATCGCCGGCGGCGATGCCGCGGCCTACGCGCGCCTCCTCGAACGCCAGATCGCCAACAGCGGCGGCGGCGAAAGCACGAATGCGCGCAACCGCCTGGCGCAGCTGTACTACGAGACGCTGGCCGATCCGGAGCGCGCCTGCGAACTGTACGAAAGCGTGCTTCGAGATAGTCCGGACGACATAGACGCGCTGCGTGGCTTGGAGCGCATCTACGAGCGGGCCGGGCGTTTCAAAGAACTCCTCGCCACGCTGCAGCGTCACTTGGAATGCGCAGCAACACCGCGCCAAACCGTTCACGTGTTGAGCCGCCTGGCACAGCTTCACGAGCAAGAGTTTCTCGATCCCGATTCCGCCGCGTCTTGTCTCGAGTCGGTACTCTCGCTCGACCCACGGAACGCTGCAGCGTACGACGCCCTCGAACGGTTACGTCGTAACGAGCAGAACTGGTCCGAGCTCGCAGTGCTCTACGAGAAGCATGCTTCTGTCGTGCCGTCTACCGAGCAAAAAGCAGCGCTGCTCGTCGAGCGCGCCAAGGTGTTACGCTCAGCCCTGGAATCCCCAGGTCAAGCCATCGAAACCTTCGAGCAAGTGCTACAACTACAGCCGGATAACGCCGATGCACTGGCTGGCCTCGCCGATCTTCGTCAAGCCTCGGGCGACGCAGAAGAGGCGCTCAAAGCCATGGACCAATTAGCTCGCAACGCACCGACGAACGAAGCTCGAGCTGAACACTTCCTGCGAGCAGCGCAATTACTGCGGGCCCGCAAGGAGTTGGCCGCAGCCGTCGAGCGCTACCAACTAGCGCTGGAGGCGGTTCCCACTCATACCGTTGCTAGCAACGAGCTTCGATCCACGTACATAGAGCTGGGCGACCCGGAACGTGCGATCAACCTACTTTATGAGCTGGTGGAACCGATGCCGGTAGGCACCGAGCGCGCTAAATTAACAGCTGAGCTCGCTCGGCTGTTGTACGAGCATACCAGCGACTGGGAAGTGGCCGCAGAAACCGCAGCTCAGGCTTTGGAGTGGAACGACACTGCTGTTGATGCCCTGTTTGTCCTGGCGGAGGTCTTTTTCGACACCGAGCGGTTCGAAGAGGCATGCGAACAGTACGCGCGCTTGATGCCGCACGTCAGCGCCCTCCCCCGCAAGGACGCCATAGCGTGTCTGCTGCACTACATAGAAGCTCTGTCTTCGCTAGGCGCAGAGGACGACGTCTCTGTTCCGCTGAACGTTCTGAAAGAGCTGGCGCCGGATGATCTTTCCGTCCAACGACGTCTAGCAGAATCGGCTTTTGAGCGCGGCGACGCCCGGCAGGCCGAGGCTATATACGAAGAGCTGCTAACCCGTTTCGACGGTCAGCTTTCCAAGAAGGATCGCGCAGGCGTACTGCTTCACTACGCCGAGTGCGTGCGGCGCAATGGTAGAATCGACGTTGCCATATCCATGCTGGAGGACGCGAGCGAGCTCGATCCGATGGCCGCCGAGGCCTGGGAAGCGTTGGCTCGCATTCACGAGCACAGGGGCGCACATCGGGAAGTGTGGGAGGCAAAGCAGCAGCTGCTCGCGCTGCTCGAGGGCGACGCCCGAGTCGACACGTTGATCGAACTTGGGGAGTTGGCGTCACAGAAGCTGAACGACAGCGAAAAAGCGGCCAGTTGTTTCGTACGGGCGCTCGATGAACGGCCCAATGACCGCAAGACGCTTACGCGCCTCATGCAACTGTACACGGAAGAAAAGGAGTGGGTGCGGCTGGTGGACGTCGTGCTCAGGCTTGCGGATTTCGTCACGGACGAGAAGCAGAAGGCCAAGTACTTGTTGACGGCTGGAATGGTGACGGCCCGGGAGCTCTCTGATACTTCAGCGGCGCTGCAGCACTTCGAGCGTGTGCTCGCTCTCGATCCAAGCGTCGACAAGGCTTTCACGGAAAGCCTGTCCATCCTCGACAAGGGCAAGGATCACGAACGCGTGGAAGAGCTTCTGACGACGAGGATGAAGTCAGCCAGCACGCGAAAAGACGGAGCCGTTCTCAAGGATACCTTGTTGCGACTGGGAGCTCTTTACAAGAATCATCTCAACCGCGTCGAAGACGCCATCGAAGCATTCGAAGCCGCTCATACTTTAGACTCCTCCGATCAGAACGTCTGGCAGGCGCTGAGCGAACTGTACGGAACGGATTCACGGCTCTACTTCGAAAAAGCGCGCAAGCTATACACGAAGTTGCTCGTGGAAGACCCATATCGAGCTGAAGCCTACAAGGCGCTGAGAAAGATATACACGGACACCAAGAACGCCGACGGGGCGTGGTGCTTGTGCCAAGCCCTTTCAGTTTTGAAACTGGCGCAGCCCGACGAAGAGCGCTTCTACAAGCGGATGCGTTCTGATGACCCGGCGTATGCCCAAGCGGTACTCACCGCTGCTGACTACGAACGGCTGGTAGTACATCAAGATGTCGACGCGGTGTTGACGACGGTGTTTGCCGTGATTGAGCCGGCGGTGATCACCAGCCGTGCCTTCGAGTTTCAAGACCTCGGCTACGATCCGAACTATGCGGTAGACCTAGCTCAACACCCCTACCCCGTTGGCCAGACTCTGCACTACGCGGCTGGTGTGTTGGGCATGGATGCACCGCCTGCCTTCGACAACACCAATGACCCGGGTGGTCTGGCGTTTCTCGACACCAAGGTTCCTGCTATCAGCATGGGCTTGGGCGTGCTCAACGCAGAGATCCACCCTCAAGCGTTGGCGTTCCTCGCCGGGCGCCATTTGACATACTACCGCCCGGGATTGTTCTTACGGCAGCTGATCGGTACGGGTACCGGTTTGAAGGCATGGCTGTTCGCCGCAATTAAGCTCATCTCTCCAGGCTTCCCCATTGCAGCCGAGCTTCAGGGGCCCGTCGACGATAATTCCCACGTGCTGCGCGCCCTCGTGTCCGTACACGATCGTGATGAACTCGCCCGTGCCGTTTCCAGACTTTTGCAGAACGCCCATTCCCTGGACTTGCACACGTGGGTAAACGCCATTGATTGCACCGCCGATCGGGTGGGCTTCGTGCTTGCTCATGACCTCGAGACGGCCGTCGAAGTAGTTCGCAGCACCGAAGAAGACGAAGCACTGGTGCGAGAACGCGTCAAGCAGCTGGTCTTGTACTCCATCAGCCCGCAGTACCTGGAACTTCGCCGTCATCTCCGTATCGACCTCGGAACTTGATGAACCCCGGGGTCGGTCCGAGGGAGATCGCCGTTGTACCGCTCGCGCGGTTCTGGGTTTTGTGAGTTACTGCAGCCCATCGCGACGACGGTAACGTGGCTACCGCAAAACCAACCGAACGTCCTGTTGCGAGCCAGTCTCTCAATCGTGGCTCGACTTGACCGACTTTGCGGTGGGCGCGCAGTGGGGCCACTGGGCATCGCCATGTCCTGCTCCCTGGACAGTTGGTGAAAGTCCCCATCAGCGTCAGTTACCAGTTGCGCCACAGCCACCTGTCTGCGCGAGACATATTCGGGGTCATCGGCTATTTTTGCGACCTTGGCCTTTTGGCGGCTGCCGCCGTGGCGAGTGTTTCGTACGTGTGCGTGACACCCATTTGGCCGTGCGCGCCAGGGTTTCAGGCGGTACGGCTGTGGTCGTCTACTACGCCCTACTGCTCGTATTTCCCCAGGGGCAACGGGCTCTTCGAGACGTCGGCACCAGCGTTTCCTTCTTGCGCGCCCGTCGGTGAGCGGAGACACGTGACTCGGCACCTGCCGACGTTACCCCTGTGCGGTAAGCCCCAGGTGTCAGTGTGACCTACTCGCCACGCCACATGCTCGCCCCACCGCGACGCTGTGCGTCCAGCGCCAGCCAAGGGACGCCGATCGAGACCTGGCACAACTCATGCACGGTTGAGGATGGACAGTTGAATGTCGCAGCCCCGCAAGCGGGTTGCTCTCATTGCAGGTCCCAACACGTGAAATGAGGTAACCGTGAACACCAGAACAGCCAACCACACTCCCATGGCGCGTAACCAGCGCCTGCCGCTTTCGTCGCGCAGCCGCGTCGACGAGCCCGTCCACATTCCGCTGAATCGCAAACGCCTCATGTATACGCTTGGAGGGGCTCTCATCGCGCTAGCTACGATGATCGCCGTCATCCTCGGAATGGTACGTGCTGACGGCGGAGTATCGGACGCTGACGTCGTGGACCAAGGCCCGCAACTCAGAGCCGGCGAAGTTCAGCGAGTGCCCAATCTTCCGGCGGAGTAACGAGCAAGAGGGGAAAGCAGCGTGACGACGAAATTCCAAGCGCTCGTTCGCGGAGTCAAACGCATTGCTAGCTTGGTTTCAGAGACATTTGAACAGTTCGCCCGTGATCATGCTGACTTGGCCGCTGGGGCATTGGCATTCTTCACGCTGTTGTCGATGGCCCCGTTGATCATCATCGCGGTAGCGACGGCGGGGTTCTTTCTCGGCAGGGAAGCGGCGCGTGCAGAAATGAATCGCGTCCTCATTGAAATGATGGGCCGACCCGCTGCCGAGATGGTGAACGACTGGGTCACGCAAGCGGGGGAAGCCAGTGGGGTCGCGTCAGTAGTAGGAACGGGCTTGTTGTTATTCACGGCGTCTCGGCTCGCAGCGCAGCTTCGCGAGGCGTTGAACCAGGTTTGGAACGTCGATATCAAGCACGTGGAGGGTTTCAAGGCAACAGTGCGAGCGTACGTGCTGCGCCGAGCATCCGCCTTCGTAGTCATCCTCGCTTCGGGCCCTCTGCTGCTCTGTGTTTTCGCGTCCCGAACCCTGGTCACGGCAATGCGTAATTTTTTTCCAGAGATGCCGGGCTGGGTGAACTTTGGCTGGCAACTACTTCAGTTTGGAAGCTCTCTCATCATCGTAGGAGTCAGCACAGCGCTGGTTTTCCGCTTCGTGCCAGACACCCGCATGGGTTGGCGCCCGATATGGGTGGGGGCCGGCGTAACTTCGCTCCTGTTCAACCTCGGGAGCATCCTCATTGGCCTTTACTTGGGTCGCTCGAGCATGGCTACGTACGGACTCGCGGGTTCTTTGGTCGCCATCCTATTTTGGCTTTACTACTCGGGCCAAATCTTTCTGTTAGGTGCCGAGTTCACACAAGTGTTCGCCAAACACTACGGCTCTGGGCTCAAAGAAGAGGAAGAACGAGAGCTCCAACAGGTAGAGGAAGTCTGCGAAGCGCCCGGTTGAGTGGCGCCTCCATTCAAGTTGTCGCCGTTCGGCCCCCGCACGCCCAAAAGCCGACCTTTCAACGCGGTGGGCTGGGGCGAGGCGCAAGACCGGGCCGACGCGGAGCTGTGCCACCTGGAGCGGTAGGTGTGGCTCGTGATGGACTAAAGAGGAGCCGCCCGAAGGTACCTGAGACGCGCCATGCGTAGGAGCCGTCCGGTTGCTTGGCGCTCTTTACTTTTGGATCGAGGTCCATCAAGGCCGGCGCGGTGTCACCGGGCTTGCCCAGCAATCCCCGAGTGGTGTCGTCGAGGTCGCGGTATTTGTCGCTGAACTTGAAGCTCAAGCTCAGCTGTTCGATGAGGCTCATCGCCAACTTCTCCCGCAGGCGAATGCGGCCCTCCCCCGTTGCCTCCAGATGCTCCCCCTGAGTCTGGAATTCGTCTATTTTTACCCGCCCCTCGCTCGTGGTGGCTTTCAGACGCAGCGTGCCGGCATCAATGGGGGGCAGAGCGAGCAAATCCCGTATCTTGGTCGTGCCGTCGCCGATTTTGAGGTCGGTAATCTCGAGATCCACCGTCCCTTCTGCCTGAGCAATGTTACCTTGCGGGAGACGCAGATCGATGACGCCGGTCATGCTGCCAGACAACGGTAGCTCCAACAGCTCCGCCACCTGAGGCAGCTGACCGGGGTCGACGCCATTGAACTCGGCCACCAGATGGTTGGCGTCGCTGCCCATGGTCAAGCGCCCGTCGATACTCCCCCCGAAGCCGTCGACCGCGTAGGTCACGTCAGTAGTGCCGAACAACAAGGGTAGGGGCGCGACACGGGCATACACCTCTGCCGCGCGCACCTCACGCCGCGCCGGAAGCGGTTCACCTTCGGTCGTCGGCTTTGGTTCGGGGCCAATGATCGCGATGTCGCTCAGAACCAGGCCCGGAAAGCGCCACGACCAGGTTGCCTCGGCAATCTCCAATCGGCTTGGTTCAGGACTGTCCTGCTGCGAAGCGTTGAATCCCACCTCCAGACGTTCCTTCAGCCTATCGTAGGGGAAGGTCCAGTACGCGAACAGAATGAACAGTCCCAGGTACAGCAAGGGGTAACCCGTCCAGGCAAGAATTCGCTTCATACGCGGGGTGATGGTCACGGCGTATCCTCCCGCTGGGCGCCGTCGGTCGCCGAGGCTTCGCCGCTACCTGCCGCCTTCGTCGCCGGTGCCGTACGGTGAAACGTAGAGACAGTCATCGTTACGTCCCAAGAATCGCTTTGGGTGGCACGCTTACGAATGGTGAGCCTTGTGAGGCTGGTGGGGAACGGCGCCTGGGCGATCTTCTCCATGAACAGCACGATGTTGCGCATGGAGGCTTGCTTGAGTGAGATGTCCGTCGCGTGCTCCTCGTAGGTCTTGCCAATCGGCACGACTGGCCTGTCTTTGAACTCCGGAATTTCGAGGCCCAGGGTCTTGGCTTGATTGTCCAAGAAGCCTGCGAGCCGCGGCGCCGGAACGCGGTACCTGTCGACTACGCGTTGATTCTGGCTGCGGCGCTCCAGTATCTTGTCGCGTTCGACGAACAGGCGCTCGATCGCCTCCCGGAGCATCTGGTTCTCGGCACGCTCGTCTGCAAGGGTGGCTGAGACGCCTACCGGGATGAGCACGACCGCTATGAGAACGAACAGGCCGGCGAAGATAGCGAGTAAGCGCCGCTCGCGAGGCTGTAACGCGTCTAACCGCTCCTGCAGGCCCATTACTCCGCCTCTCCTTCTTGCGCCGCCGCGCTACGCTTCTTGGGCGGCTCTTCACACCTGATGTCGAACTCCATCGAGTAACTCTGTCGAGTCGACTTTTGATACTGAGCGATCTTCGAAATTTTGACGTCCTTGAAGCAAGGCTCAGTCTTCAGATTCTCTGCGATCTTTTGAGCGGCATCGGTCGACTTGACGATGCCTCTCAACTTGACGTGGTTCCGCGACAACTCGAGCTCGTCCACCTGATGCTCGAATTCGAGCGGGATGTGCTTCGCCAATCTCAGTGATAACTCGAATCCATCAATCTCGGGCTGCGGGTCCTTCTCGACGCGCAGCCCGTTGTCTAGCAGCTCCATGACTCGTTCCGGATCATGACTCTCCTGCTCCAAAATCTGCTTGGACAGTCCCGCCATGGCTGAACCCAAAGACGCGTTCTCTTGAGCAAGGGCACGGCTTTCGGCCCACGCGGAGAAGATGAAGCTCAGAAGCATGGCCCCACCCAAGCCCACCAGCAACGGGATCTTCTCTTTCAGAAATCCGTAACCACGCTGATACAGAAGAGGGCCGCGACGCAGATTCAGATCTTTGGAACCTGCACGCAATGCAAGCGCCACACCCAAGGCTCGCGCAAAGCGCGGCAGCACGTCGCGGTGCTCCGGTGACGCTAGCAGCTCGAGTTCAGGCAGCGGTTCGACGGCCACACCGATGTGCTCACCGAGGTACTGGAGGATGCCTGGAGTTTGGGCGCCACCACCGCAGATCATAGCGCGTGTAACGCCGTCTTGTCCCAATGCGGCCCACGCCACAAAAGTCTGCCTCAGGGCTCGCACCAGCTCTGGCGCTGATTC
The DNA here is from genome assembly GCA_964577325.1 of uncultured Polyangiaceae bacterium. GTDB lineage: Bacteria > Myxococcota_A > Polyangia > Polyangiales > Polyangiaceae > SZUA-265. Next base: position 41,944 of record CAZNZA010000025.1, on the reverse strand, counting down.
TGGAAACCCGCCGACGCCCACGGACAAAGTGCGAGCGAACACTGCCGTGCCCTGATGAACGACCGCCACCTCACACGTTTGCTCCCCCAGTTCGATGATCGCCGCACACTCTTCTGCCCGCAATGGGCCCAAGACACCCGCTAGATTGCCCAGCGCCAGCGGCGCAACCGAGATGTGCTCAGGCTGGTGTCCTATCGCAGCTACCGCGAGCTCTATTCGCTCTCGTACCAGAACGATGGAGGCCGCGGCGGCCAGCACTTCTACCGCCGAATCGTGGCGCGCGCGGGGCAGAACGCGTGAGTCGTAAACCAGCTCGTCAAACTCTACCGGCACTCTTGCTTCGAGCTCGAACGGGACGACCTCTTCCACCTGCTTGAGAGCTGCGGGTGGAAGCGCCAAGCGATGGATGTACGCAGACTGCCCACCAATGCTGAGCGCCACCTGCTCCCCGTGGCGAGTAAACTCGAAGGCGGCATGGCGCACCGCGTGTTCGAGCTCCTCGAAGTGGCTGGTTTCCACTTCCCGTAGCTCCTCGACGTGCAGCCGCCGATAGCTCGAGCGCACGACGGCCACCCGTATCAGGGTCGGACGAATGTCAATGCCAACGAATTTGCTCATATGCGTTCACCACTGCTGCCTGCTCGCCGCTCCAAGTACTTAGCGCTCGACTACTGAACGCGATAGTAGATAATTTCCCCGGCTGGGCTCGGGCGGAAAGCGTTGGTTATAGTGCCCTCTCCTGCCTCCTCTGGCAGTTGTGCCTCTGGCCCCGCCTGCCGCATCAACTCCTGCACTTCCGTCATGCTCAGCGTGGAAGGATCGGTGACAGAAGAGAAGGGATCCAACGGTGGCGGAGCCGCGCCAAAGTCCACAACGGCGTGAATGCGGCGCATCGTGGTCCGTTGCCCCGAACGAACGGTACCCGTCGCGTAGATACTGAAGACCTTGCTCTCCGTACTGATGGCCTTTTCGAGCTCCGACTCACTCACCAGCTCGATGGGTGGGATCTCCAACGCCTCGAGAATGGGACCCAGCAGACCGCGGCCTTTGAGCGTGTTGATGAACGTCTGCGGCGTACCCATGAGCGGAATGCCGCGCGTGGCAGATTGAATGAGGCTCAGCACCATGAGCAGCTTCGTTTGCAGCTCGGGGTCTTGCATCAGGGGCGAATCGGGAGCGGAAAAAGCACCGACCAATGACAATATGGTCTGTGGATTGGCCGTGTTGACGTTCACCTTGCCCTGACCCCACACGGTAACGACCCGCGAACGAGGATCGTACGGATCGGGCTCGAAGAAGGTGGTCCAGAAGTCATCCGTCACCCCCCGTACCAAGTGCACCTCCTCCAAGCTGTCGAAGGCGGCATTCTTACGTTCGTAGGGCGTGGGCAGCAATTGGTAGTAAGAGTCTTCAGACCCGGTCTGCACGTTCTGTCCCGAGAGGTCACAAGGCGCGGCATCGCTGTCGCTATCGATCCAGTCGATGATCGCTGCGCACACCTGCTGCCGCGAATGGAAGTTTCCCAAAGCATCCCGCTCGGAGAAAAGCGGGTCGTATTGCGCGCCAGCCATGAGACCCAGCAGCAACGCCGACAACCGTTGCTGTGCAAAAAGGTTGGAGCCCGAAGCCATGTTCAGGTTGAGCTTCGAATCCTCGTCAACAATCTGCAGTTCGAAACTCGCCCCATCCAAACCAAGGTTCTTGGCGTCATCGAGATCGAAGCCACCCAGCGCTTTGAAACGTTTGCGGCCCTCTCCGTCATTGAACGCCCCCAGCACATCATCGGCAAAGTCCCAGACGGGTATTTGGGGACTGCTGCGAAGCAGAGCCCCGAGGATGGGCGATACTGCCTTGCGCACCGTAGGCTCGGAAGCGATCAGCAACCTCGACAAGTTGATGGCGCTCTTGGCCGCGAACTCGGCTTTCACACCATCTCGCTCTGCTAGGGCATGACCGAGATCGGCTGACGTCTCGTCCTGAAACTCGGTCAACATCACGGCTAGAATGGCTAACGAGCCGAGCACGATGACCAATGCCACCCCCTGCTGCTTCGAGAGCTGCCGCCGCTTCACCAGCAGGGTGCGAACGCGTTGCACCAGCGTCAGGCGGGAATCGGAATTGGGGGCATCCATGGCGAATTACTTGGCGGCAAACTGCAGCGGCGAACGCATGGGCATGCTGATTTTGGCGACAAATGGAATGGCTGCTCTATCGCCGTCACCGCTAGGCCTCGGGCCTCCGTTCAAAACCAATTGCACCTTGACCTGCAATGGAAAGCGCTCGAATTGAGCGATCACCTGGGACGTGTCCCATTCGTCTACCCAACTTCCTAGCAGCGGGTCGAAGTACTGGATGTCGAACAAATCGATGTCGGAAGCCAGGACCTGGGCGCGCCCTCCCTGCTCGGCTTCCAGGTCGAGACGGGGATTGATGCGCCGGATTAAATCTACTTGCCCTGGGACGTGTGGATTCTCTTCTCCGTAGTACGACACCTCCGCTTGATCTGACTCGTGGGAGTCTCGATCGATCCGGCGATGTATGAAGGCGTTGAAGTCCAAGCGGTCCGCTGGCGAATCCTGCTGGCCCTTGAAAATGGTCGCCACCACCGTCATGCTCTCGTCGAGAGGTCGGTGCTTGGAGATATACGCGCTTTCTAGTTCGCGGGTGATGCGCGCCATAGCCATGCGACCTTCCCGATAGCGGTCGGACACCCGACGCACGCCTTCCTTACTGCGCTGCAGTGAGGAAAACGCCGTAAACAAGAGACCGGAAATGAGCGCCAGCACGGTCACGGCAATCATCACTTCAATCAAGGTAAAGCCGGAGCGCGTGCGCCGGGCCTCCAGCGACCGTTTGCGACCAGTGGCAAGGCCTGTCATCGACCGCCCCCAAGTCCGAAAGGCAGTTGAGGAGAGGCACCGGGGCTTGGCGGACTCGTAGACGCTCCCTCGAGACCTTCCAACTCTTCCATGCCTTCGGCAGCCAAGGGATCGAAGCCGCCTACCTGGGGGTTCGTCACGAACTGCGTGGCGCTCAGCTCCTGCTCGTTTTCACCCTCGCGCCAGCGAACGGTGACGGTAATTTTGCGGATGCTAGCCTCCAGCATGGCGCGTAAGTCCGGGTAAACGAAGCCCATGACCATCGAAGCAATCCCGCCGCCGCTCGACCCCGTCATCATGCCGGCAAGGTCGCCCATGCCTGCTCCCTCACCAAAGCCGCCCGACTGCAGTGATGCCAGAGCGCCCAGCGGACCCATGCCCTGAGTCGGATCGGATATCTCGCCGAGCTCACCTGGAGCAGACAGCGACTCATCGACAGGCACCCCAGCGTCACCGGCGAACGGGTCATCGGTAGGCAGCTCCGGAAGTTCTACCCGCAGGATGCTCCACGCACACTCGTAACCCTCCGCGAGGCTGTCGGTGCAGCACTCTCCCTCCTCCTCTTCGTCCATGAGCGGGTAGCCATCTTGCAACAGCTCGAGCTCGACCTCCGCCATCTTGCACCGCAACAAGCCGGGCGCCTGACTGAGCTTCGTGGCCTTGGAATAACTCCAGAAGACACCCGTTTGCGCCGACGAAACAATCGTCAGGCCGAGCCCGAGAATGGCCACCGCCACCAACACCTCGAGCAAGGTGAAGCCTCGAGCGACCCTCACTGTACTTAGCGGGCGATTCAATCGACCTCCCGTTCGCCAAAGTCTACGTCACCCGGCGCGTCGTACTCGACGGTGCCTCGCACGATCGAGGCGCGCCCCGTAAGTGAACTCACGACGATGCTACTGCCCTCGGGTCGCCCCGGGCGAGACAGTACGATGATGGCTTTTTCGGTGCCGCCGCCAGGCCAAAAATAGAGGTAGGCACGTCCCTCGGTGCGGTCGACTGGGTCGTGCTCCGTGCGTACGCTCCTGAAGGTGATCTCCGGCTCCAGCGAGCGGGCAACGGGCCCCGCGGGCGTTTTCTTGTTGAACACCTCCGTCGGCAGGAATTCCGGAGGAGCCTCCCGGGGTCCATCGAGGATGCGTCGGGCCTCCTCGGCCGCGGCTCTCTCGGCCTCGGTCGCCGCGGCGGCTCCCGCTGCCGGATCGTCCTCATTCTGCTCGCTCGTGCTGCGCAGCATGCGAGCATTCGCCTGCTCTAGGTGGACCGTGTGGCGCTCGAGGTCGAACACGAGCCGCGTGGGAAAGCCGGTCGTGTTGGCATGGGTCATGGCCAGGCGGACGCCGGTCAATATCATGGTTGCTGAAGCTCGAAGCCGGGTGGAGCCAAACGCTCCCATTCCCGTGGCCACGCCCCCCGTCAGCAAAGCGATCAACGCAATGGCGATCAAGAGCTCGATCAAAGTCACCCCGCGTACCCGCGCCGTCCGCTTACCCCGCGCCTGCGCTACGCGCGGGTACGGCCGCGAACGACCAAGCTCTGCTGCGGAGCCTTCAATCACCGCTCATTCCTCGTCGTCATCGCTCGGTCCCGGTACCTCGATGTCGTCCTCGCTGCCCTTTTTCGCATCGGGGCCGCTCGAGGCTACGTAGATCTCACCGTCGCCACACTTGATCTGGAAGGGCTGACCCCACGGATCATCGGACGTGCCCGCTTTGTCGAGGACGCCATCGCGCTTGAGCTGGGAGAGACTCGGGCAGTCAGATCCGTTCTCCACCTGCCACAATTGGGCCGCTTTACGTATTTCCATCGCCCCTTGGGTGGCTGTCTTCAGCCGTGCGTCAGCCAGGCGAGGCAGGATGGCGAAGGACACGCCACCTGCAATCATCGCCATGATAGCCACCACGATGAGCACTTCGACGAGCGTGACGCCAGCCTGCTTCTGCCGTTGGATGAGAATGTGTGAAAGTTTGGAATGGGTGGTCATCAGCTTGAAACTCCTGAACGCAAACGGTTGAGGTGGCAGTGTTATTCAATTCTATCGAGCCCGCCCGGGTGGCCATCGGGGCCATCACTGGAAAGGAGGTAGGGCAAGTCTCCGCGCGGAGAAGGACACGTTAGGCGAAGCGGGTTACCCCAAGCGTCGACCGGCATCGGGGTGCGGGTGCCATAGGCCTGCAGCTGAGCGAACCGCTTCGGGCAGCGGCCTCCATTATCAGCCAGGTATCGATTCAAAGCCATGCTCACTTCTCCCAAGGTCGCCCGCGTGCGACGGATGCCGGCGGAACGGCGCTCCCGTATCGCAATCACGGTAACGATGATGAGCAGCGCTACACCCCACGCGAACGGACGCACCCGGCGCAGCCCTAGGCGCCGGACCACATTTCCCCGCTGCTCCCAGGGAAAGAGGATCCTTTTGTCCGAAGTGCGCTTCTTCCGCATAAGCCATGCGTCGCCCAGTGACAAGTCGAGCACGCGACGTCACTCCACCAGGTTGTTCATCTGCACCAAAGGCATGAGAATGGCCATGGCGATGAAGCCCACCATGCCGCCCATCACCACGATGACGAGCGGCTCGAGCAAACTGGTTAGCGTCGTCACCTTGGTTTCCACGTCCGCCTCGTAGGCGCGACTCACGTTTTCCAGCATTTCCTCGAGCTGGCCGGTCTTCTCCCCGACGGCAATCATGTGGGTAACCATGGGCGGAAAGTGGCCGCTCCGGCGCAGAGGTTCGGCAATGCTTTCGCCTTCTCGAATGGACGCTGTCGCCGTTCGCACGACATTCTCGAGCAGACGGTTCTCGAGCACGTTCTTGACGATATCCATGGCCGTCAGCAACGGTACGCCGCTCGCCAACAGGGTAGACAAGGTGCGCGAAAAGCGAGCGATGGCGACGAGCAAGTTGAGTCGCCCGAACAAGGGCAAACGCAACATGAGCGTATCCCATTTTAGACGCCCTTCGGGAGTGGCGACCCAGCGCCGAAAAAAGTAGATGCCGGCGGCAATGGCGAGCAGCAACAACCACCAGTAAGCCGCCAGATTATCGGACACGAAGATCAGCAGACTCGTATACCAAGGCAACTCCTGGCCTAGATTGGCGAAAATGCTCGTTACCTTCGGCACCACCGCAACCATCAGCACCCCGACCAGCACGCCGGCTATGATCGTCATTAGCACCGGATAGGCTAACGCCGAAGTCACCTTACCTTTGAGCCGAGCCTGGTCTTCCATGAAGTCCGCTAGGCGCTCCAACACGGCCTCCAGCGTACCGGACGCCTCTCCGGCGGCGACCATGTTCACGTACAGCGTCGGAAACACCTTCGGGTGTTGGCTCAGCGCTTTTGCGAATGCGGTGCCCTCTCGCAGATCCTCGCGGATGGCGGACAGCACTTTAATCAGCGCTTCCTTTTCCGTCTGCTCCACCAACGCAGAAATGGATTCGACCAACGGGATCCCCGCGCGCACGAGCGTCGCCAATTGGCGGGTCATGACGGCGACGTCCGAGGTGGTCGGCCGCTTCAGAAAGGCCAGCAGATCGATTTCTCGCTTCTGGCGCGCGTCCTGCTCAGCCTCTTCCGAGGCGCTCGTGAGCAAAATTCCCTCCCGCCGCAGCAGGGCTCGCAAAGCTTTCTGGCTATCGGCGTCGCGGTAACCTTTGACAGCCTTGCCGCTCGCCGCCTCGATGCCGCGGAATGCATAGACGCCCATGCCTATGCCTCCGCCACTGTGTCTTCTTGTGTCGCTGCGACCACTTCTTCCACCGTGGTGACGCCAAGCAAAGCTTTGCGCGCCCCGTCATCTCGCAACGTATTCATCCCCCGGTTCACCGCCACTCGCTTGATGCTTTGAGCGTCGGCACTCTGCAGCACCAACTCCCCCACAGCGTCGTCAGCCATCAATAACTCGTAAATGCCGAGGCGACCAGTGAAGCCCTTGTTCTCGCAGTGATCGCAGCCCTTGGCGCGATACAAGGTAGGCATCTCGTCGCTAAACCAACCCAGAGGCTCGTACGGCGCCTCGTTGACCTTGTAGGCCGAGCCGAGCTTGAGTTCCGCCCGGAACCGCGATCGCTCCGGGTCCAGGCCCAGCTGCTCGAGCTCGTAAGGCGTTGCTGTGTACGGCTCTTTGCAATGTTTACACAATACACGCACCAAACGTTGCGCCAGCACCCCCACGACCGTAGAGCGCACTCGAAACGGCTCGATGTCCATCTGCACCAGGCGAGTGAAGGCACTGGCCGCGTCATTGGTGTGGATCGTACTGAGCACCAAGTGACCCGTCATGGAGGCATGCATAGCAATCTCCGCCGTTTCTTTGTCGCGGATTTCGCCCACCATGATGACGTCTGGATCCTGCCGCAAGAACGCGCGCAGCGCGCTGGCAAAGGTCAATCCGATCTTCGCCTGAACCGGAACCTGATGAATGCCACCAATCTCGTACTCGACCGGATCCTCTGCAGTCAGGATGTTGATCTTTGGGTGGTTGATGCGATTGATACAACCGTACAGGGTCGTCGTCTTTCCGCTACCCGTCGGCCCCGTCACCAGCACAATCCCGTTGGGACGGTGGATCAAGCGGTCCATCAAATAGAAGTCGCGGTTGGAGAATCCGAGATCGGTCAGCTCCAACAAGACGTTAGTCTTGTGCAGAAGACGCATCACGATGCGTTCGTAGTCGCGGCTAGTGGGAACCGTCGATACACGTACATCGATACTACGACCGGCAATTTTCAGCGAGATGCGGCCGTCCTGCGGGAGCCGCTTCTCGGCGATGTTCAGCCCCGCCATGATCTTCACGCGCGCCACGACGGAGCCCATGAACTGCTTGCTCGCCTTCTTCGCGATATACAGCTGTCCGTCCACGCGATAGCGGACGATGATTTCCTTTTCCTCGGGCTCGATGTGGATGTCGCTCGCTCGCTCTTTGACGGCCTGAGAAAACAGTCCATTGACCCAGCGAATGATGGGCGCTTCATCATCCGAGTCGAGGATGTCGATCACACCCTCGTCCGCGGCTTCGTCGGTACTCTCTAGGGTGTCATTCGTTTCCTGACGTTCGTACACGCGGTTGATGGCGTGCTCCACGACCTCGGGCGGAGCCGCCGTAACGCGAACGTTCTTTCCGAAGGCGGCACGCACGTCATCAATGCCCGTGGTGTCCAGCGGATCACCCACCACCACGTCTACCTCGGCGTCATGCTCCGCGACCACGAGCAGCCGATGGGCGCGCGCGTAGCCGATAGGCAAGCGCGTGCCGACGGCAATCGGCACACTTTCGGCGTCCACCTTCTTGACGAATGGCAGCCCGCATTCGGCCGCCAGCGCTTGGGCGAGAGCTTCAGATGTCGTGTAGCGACCCTGTACCAAGAGCTCGTACAAGGGCACGCCCTTGTCTTCATGCTGGGCATAGACATCCTCCAGGATGTCCTCTGCAATGAGGCCTTGGCGGACGAGGATATCACCCAGAGTTCGTTGCTGCGCTACGCTCATCAATCACATTTCCAGTCTCGACCCTGCCTTGGAGAAGTCAGTCCGCGGCGACGTTCGACGCTTCCGGGCCGGAAGACGGGGAAAAGGTAGGATCCGCTAAATTAACAGTACGCGCCAACGGTTGCACCCGAATCGGGGCGGCATCAGAGCGCTTCTTGGGCTTCTTTGCTTTCTTGGCCGGTCCACGGTCTTTGAGATCCCCCGACAATTCCAGAGGATCGCTCGGCTCATGGGTCTTCTCGTCTTCAGGCAGCCCTTCGCGTTCGTACTGTTCGCGCTCTTCGACTTCGAAGTACGCCTGGCGCACCACTTCAACCAACCCATTGGTACGGCTGTAGTCCTTGGGCGGTGTCCAATCCGCGGTAAAAACAAAATAACGATCCAGGAACTGCTGCCGCTCGTGCATCTTACGCTCGAACACCGCGCGCAAGTCGTCCTGGTCGCGGATGACGTGGGGCGTCAAGATCAGCAGCAGGTTGGTCTTGCGCATTTGCTCTGCCCGCGAGCGAAACAGAAACCCGAGCACCGGCAGGTCACCGAGCACCGGTATCTTCGTCGCGTTTTGCTGCTTGTCGTCGCGCATCAAGCCGCCAATGACGACCGTTTGTTGATCGTCGACCACAACCGTGGTTTTGGCAGTGCGCTTCGTGATGGGAACCGCGCCCAGTTGCCCGGTTGGGGCTCCGGCGTTACTGATCTCTTCTTCTATCTCCAGGCGAACCTGGTTCTCCTCGTTGATGTGAGGCGTGATCTTCACCTTCGTACCGACCTCGGCGCGTTGGGCGTTCAAGCTGAATCCGCCCAAGGCGGGCAACGCTGCCGCGGCCCCTCCAGCCGCGCCGCCCAGCCCTCCGAGACCGGGGATGCCGCCACCGATGTTGGTCTGCAGCGGGATGTTCTCACCGATGTTGATCTCGGCTTCGGTGTTATCGAGCGCGATGATGTGCGGCGTCGAAAGCACGTTTGAATCTCCGCTCGCGGCCAGAGCATTGACGATCACGCCGAACGCCGGAATCGAAAGCCCTAGGGACGGCCCAATGTCTACGTCGACCTGTCTGCCAAATGCGCCCAGGGCGAGCCCCTGCAACATGTCGGAACCGGGCTGCAGCGAGCGCGAAGCCTCGAAGCCGCCGAGCACCAAACTGCCATCTCCAACCCCGTCTGGCACGCCCGCGTGGTAACCGAGGTTGAGCTCCCGGGAGCGCTCCACCGCCACGTCCATGATGACGGCTTCCAAAAACACCTGCCGGCGCTTCTTATCCAGCTTCTCGATCACCAAACGCAGTTGCGCGAAATCCCGCGCGGACGAAGAGATGACGAGCGAGTTGGTGGGCTTGTCGGCGGTGATGAGGATCTCTCCCTCGAATACCTCTGCTTGCGTCTGCGCAGCGCCTTTCTTGGCGCCGGAGCTACCTCCGAGCATGCGTGTCAAGGTCTTGGAAAGTTCGTCCGCGTCGGCGTTCTGCAGGGGGAGGACTTGAATGCGCCCCTCAGCGGCTGGCGCCACATCGACACGCTTCAGAAGTTCGAGCAAGTTGAGGTAGCTGTCCTCCGTACCGACGATGATGAGGCTGTTGGTCATCTCCTCTGCGATGATGCGCTCCAGACCGTTGGCTCCGGGTTTCTTGCCTAGATCATAGATGTCGTTGAGTTGCTTGGCGAGGTCGACGGCCGAACCGTAGTGAACCGGCTCGATCCACATTCGAGACGAGACACCACCCAGGTCCATTTCCTCGATGAGTCGGATCATGCGACGGATCTGCGAGCCGCTGTCGGTGATGATCAGCAGTTGACCTTCGTCGTAAGTCGAAATGTCGCCATCCTTGCTCTTGAACTTGCCCAACACCTTGGCAATTTCTGATGGCAGCACATGCTTGAGCCGATACAGCCGTGTCACCATCCGATCGGTGGCTGGCACAGGGGCGCCCCGCGAGTAAATCGGGGTATCCCGGGACACAATGCCCGCAGAATCGACGATTTTCAGAAAGCGCCCGTGCGGGATGACGGTCATACCGTTGGCGTCGAGAATGGCGAGGAACGCTTCGTAAGCTTCGTTCAAGGTTACCGGTGTCGGCGAGACCACGGTGACCTTGATCTGGCGGACTTTGGCGCCATAGATGAACCGGCGCCCCGTCAGCCCACTGATGTGGTTCACGAGCTCCGACAAGTCCGCGTCCTCCAGGTTGAACTTGACGAGATGTCCACCTGGCTTCGGACGGTATGGCGTCTCTACGTTCTGCGCGATAGTCTCCATCGAATCGGGCGGCTGCGCAGCCGCCCCAGGCAGTTCATCCGGAGGCTCGTTTGGGGTAGCCGGTGTCCCTGGCGCACCTTGGGCCCAAGCTGCACTGCTCAGCAGAAGGCACATGACGGTAGAGGCCGCTGTTAACTCAATCCTACGCATCTATTATTTCACTTAATATTGAAGTCGATCGACATGGGCTGTCCGCGTCGAGTCACCTTAATCGAAAGTTTGTTGGACGTTCGAAGTCTGGCGTAAGCATTCAGCGCCTCCTCGGGACTGCCCATGTTGAAGCCGTTGATGGTCTCCAGACGGTCGCCGTTTTTCAGTCCCAACGTGCCCAAGAGTGTCTCCGGCCTCACTCCGAACAAGCGAATCCCGACGGTCTTACCGTCGGCACCCTTTTCCGGAACGATGCGCGCGGACTTCATGAAATCTGCCTGGTTTTCCAGGATGTGGTCCACTACCGCGCGCTCGACGTTGAACTCGGTGTCGCTGACTTTGGTGATCTTGTCCGAGATCTCCGAGGGTATTGCCGGAGCTCCTCGAGCCGGGCGCGCCGCGGCGGGCTTTTCGGGCGTGCTCGCGGTGTTTTTCGGAGCCGGAGGTTCGCGGTGAAACAGAAGCGCTTGGCACAGCGTCGCGTCTTTCGTCAACCAAACTGCCGGACTTGCTTCGATGCGGTTGAAGCCGATGTACGCCACTTCGTAGCCGCCGGCATCGTCGCCCACCCGGCGTAGTGCCGGTTTATCGTCGCCCGGCGCCTGCAGCACGGCAATGGACCAGGTCGGGTCCGGAGACTCAGTGACGATCCTCACGCTGACGTCGCTGCACACCTCAGCCTCCAGCGGATTCGACAAATCGATGGTTGGCGTAGCGTCTTCCTCATCGACGCCTGCATCCGGCGGCGGAGGGGGCGGTGGATCGAGATCCACTTCCCAATCGAAGAGATTGTTGTCGATGATCGGGCGAGCGTTCTTCTGCAGGTTGGTCGGTCGCGTAGCGGTCGCCGCTCGCGGCCGCGATGCAGTTGCGGCCAAGGATTGTTCGTCGACAGCGAGCACCTTCGAAGCGATCAACTCCACGACACCCGAAGCTTGGAAGTACGCGATGATCGCTAAGAGGCCGCCCAAGATGACGGGAAAGAGCTTCTTGATCAACGTGTCCAAAGCCATGATTGGTGACGGGTTTAAAGCGAGAGCCGTGCCAGAGGTCAATCACCAAAAGCGGCATCGTAAGCCGCCCTTGCCGTGCCTTCGACAGGCGGTGAGCGCCAAGCTGGCAGGCGAAGGACGCCATGTAGCCCGCCCCTGACAAATTGACAAAGCGATTGGCGGAGTCTCAGCGACCCGCCTCCTCGATCTTGCGGTAGATAGTGCGAGCGGAGATCCCCAGCAACTGAGCGGCGAGCGTCTTGTCGCCACTCGTATGCCGCAGCGTTGAGCGGATCAGGCGCCGCTCCACTTCCTCCAACGGCGTGCCGATGGCGATCGTCAGATCCTCGGGTTCATGCTGCTCGGCTCGAGCCACGGCTTCCGGCAGGTCGGATAGGTCCAACGTATTGCCCCGGCACAGAACGGCGCTGCGCTCGACCAGATTCTCCAGCTCGCGTACGTTGCCCGGAAACGCGTAGTCCATGAGTTTGGTCATCGCCTCGGGGGTCACCGTCAGCCGTTCGCGCCCGTTCTTTCGACAGTACACCCCCAAGAAGTGGTCGACCAACAGGGGAATGTCCTCTCGTCGTGAGCGCAGGGGCGGCGCAGTAATGGCAATCACATTGAGGCGATAGTAGAGGTCTTCTCTGAAGCGGCCCGCTTCCACTTCGGCTTGCAGGTCCCGGTTTGTCGCCGCCACGATGCGCACGTCAGCGCGTACCGTGTCGCCCCCGACCGGCTCGTACTCGCCCTCTTGCAAGACACGCAGCAGCTTGACTTGGACGGCCGGCGTCAGTTCCCCGATTTCGTCCAGGAACAACGTCCCGCGACGTGCTTTTGCGAAGCGTCCCTCGCGTTTGGCCGTTGCCCCCGTAAAGGCTCCGCGCTCATGGCCGAACAATTCGGCTTCGAGAATGCTCTCAGGGATCGCGGAGCAATTGACGGCGACGAAAGGGCCGCTCGCCCGAGCGCTCTTGCCATGGATGAAACGAGCCAGCAGTTCCTTGCCGGTCCCGCTCTCACCCAAGATGAGGACCGTCGCGCTCGACGGCGCGGCCTGTCCGGCGACCTCCAGCACTCGCCGCAAGGTCTGGCTCTGACCAATGATTTCACGATTCGTCAGCAGCCGCAGTTCCTGGCGCAGGGAGCGATTCTCGGCAATCAACGAATGCCGCTCGGCCGCTTTTCGAATGCTCTTGACGATGTTCATGCGGCGTAGCGGCTTCTCCACGAAGTCGTAGGCTCCCTCTCGCATGGCTTGCACCGCGTTCTCGACCGTCCCGTAGGCCGTCATCAGCACCACTTCGGTGTCCGGCGACACGTCCTTGATGGCCTTCAGAAGGTCCGTGCCGCTCGCCCCGGGCATCATCAAGTCGGTCAGAACCACCTGAATGCGGTGGGATCGCACGAGCTCCAGTGCCCGCTTCGCCCCATCGGCGACAAGAACCCGCATCCCTTCCTTGGCGAAGGTCTTCTCGAGCGAAGTCACGTTGCTCGGTTCGTCGTCGACCACCAATACGGTGATGGCCTTTTCGGCAGAAGTATCGGGCGAGACGGGTGCAGACGTGGGTTCCATTGCCATTACGACAACGGCCCTGACATAAAATCGATTCCTGCCAATTTGACAAGGCTACCGGAGTCGACCTATAGGCCGACCGAATTGATGCCCAACGTAGGGCCCTGTCGTCAGCGCTCCCGGACCGCTCTCATCGTGGGGCGACGCGGGCCACCGCTGCTTCAAACACCGACAGAAGCTCCTGCAGCTCCCCATCCTCAATGTTCAGCGGGGGGGCGATGTAGACCACGTTTCCTAACGGTCTCAGATAAACGCCCTGCGTCCTCGCCCACGCACTCACTTCCCATCCCCCCCTCGCCAGGTACTCGCCAGACTCCCCCACCTGCACCGCTCCCATCATGCCCAGGCTCCTCGGTCGACTGACGTGCGAAAGCCGAGCCAGGCGCTCCACCGTTTCACCAATCCGGCGTGCCTTGCTATGTGTCGCTGCGACGATGTCTTCATCGCGATAGATACGCAGCACCTCGCGCGCCACCGCGGCGCCCAGCGGGTGTCCACAGTACGTGTGCCCGTAGTACAGAGCGCGCTCGGAACTCCCGCGAAAGCCATCGAAAATGCGCTCCGTCGTCAAGGTGGCAGCCATCGGTAAAATGCCTGCGGTGAAGCCTTTCGCGATACACAAGATGTCGGGTGCGATACCGGCAACGTCACACGCCCACATCGAGCCGGTACGACCGTAGCCAGTGAACACCTCGTCGGCGACCAAGAAGACGTCG
>CAZNZA010000025.1:22834-27791 GCA_964577325.1 uncultured Polyangiaceae bacterium | reverse complement strand
TGAAAGGCGTCGCTCAACGCCAAAAACCGCTTGCGCTCAGGCCGCCCGTTTTGCGCCCAGTATTGCACGCACATTTTGATGGCTAGCTCCACGGCCGTCGAACCGTCGTCACTGTAGAACACGCGGCTGAGCCCCCGGGGTGCTACGGCACACAGTTCCAGAGCGAGTTCGGCGGCCGGCTCGTGGGTGATACCGGCCAGCGCCACGTGACACAGCTTCGCGCTTTGTTCCTGCAATGCTCGCAACAGCCTCGGGTGTTGATGCCCGAGCACCGCCACCCACCACGACGAATTTCCGTCAATGTAGCTGCGCCCGTCCGTGTCGTATATCCTGGACCCGCAGGCACGCTCGATGACGAGCGGATCCGGTCCCCGCAGGTAGTCATCCATGGGCGTATACGGGTGCCACACGTGAGCTCTATCGGAGCTGAGCACGCGCTGTCGACGGACCTGCCAGTCGCTGTCGCTCGTGCTACTTTCGCTCCTGCTACTTCCGCTCATGGCGCATCACGATTGACGGTGACCACGTGCGGGGTCCACAGCCCGCCGCTTGCAAATCCGTCCGCGGCTACAAAGCCCGTAGAGAACCGATAGTCGCCATTGGTGAGCCCCGCAATCGAGTAGGCCCCGGCTTCCAATTGATGGCGGTCTTGGCCTCCGTCGGGGCGCTCCACCACCAGCGTAGCCGTTCGCGCGCGCGGGATCACGAACAGCTGAAGGAGCGCCGCGTCCGCCGCGAGATTACCGTTGAGGGTGCCTTGGGGAGACATCAACAGGACCCGCGGTTGCGCTGCCGCGTCAAGGGGCCGAGGCTGAGCCGCCGCCGCGTGCGCCGAATCGGTCTTCGTCTCCGGGCTGGTTTCGATATCCACGACCGTATCCGCCTGGACCTGCAAATCGCACAGCGACAGTGCCGGCTCCCCCTGCAACGTGTATGGCGTGCGCCCGTCCGCCGTTCCCGCCGCGAAAAGCACCACCCGGTGCCTGCCTGGCCGCAGCTCCCCCCACTCGTCCATCAGGGTCGCCAGGCGCACCTCGCGTGCCCCAGCCGAGGACCGGGCGGCCTGCACGACAGGGCGAGCCAAGTAGCCGTCGTAGCGAAGATACAGCTCGAAACCAGGCACATCGAACTCTCCCTGAAGGACCAGCACATGAGAACCGTCGTCCGTGCTCTTCACGCATGGGCGTGCGAACTCCACGCCCCACTCCCCCGGCAGGACCGCGACCGGCTGTTCACTGAAGCGGAGCTGATTCGGCGGCGCCACCACCTGGTTCGGGGCGGGCGCCACGCTGGTCGCCACGGCCGCTGCCGGAGTTCGTGCGGGTGGCGCGCCTGTCGGGCTCGGCTGACAGGCGAGCAGCAACAACCCCAGGAGCGGCGTCTGATGTCTGCGGCGTGAAGGGCGAGCCCTGGCGGTGAGGAGTGTGCGTCGGCGGTGCATGAAGCCGCCGACGCTAGATCAGTTTCGGCTCGAGGTCATGGGGCGTCGTTGTGGCACACTGCGGTCGGACCGGGCGCCAAGGAGTGGGACCGAGACCCGTTGAGGGCAGACGTTGGGCCTCAAATCGACGGGAACAGCAGCCGCATGCCTTGTGCTCGGGGCCCGGAGCGGCTAAAGGGACGCGCTCCGCGTGGGCGGCTGAGTTGAAGTTCGTTTTTTTCGACGCGGCACCCACCCACCGACACGCAGCTGCCGCAGCTGATTGCAGTTGAGTCGGCACGACCCCATTGAAGCTGCAGAGACAGTTATGACCGAACAAGAGTCGCCATTCGAAGGCGTGCCCACTCCCCTGCGTGCCACTCTCGAGCGGCGCGGCTTCTCTGGACTCACCCCCATTCAAAAGGCGGTGGTCGATTCGGCTTGCCACGGTCGCAACCTACGGTTGTCCTCCCAAACCGGCTCGGGAAAGACAGTAGCGCTCGGCTTTGCCCTCTATCCCGCGCTCACGGAACCGGCCGACGGAGTGAGCGCCCTGGTCATCGTGCCCACCCGCGAGCTTGCGCGTCAGGTCGAGTCGGAATTGACGTGGCTGTTCGAAGGCTGTGCCGGCGTTCGCTCCCTCGTCGTTACGGGCGGCTCGGACATCCGCGCCGAGCAGCGCCGCCTGCGGGAGAAGCCGAACCTGGTGGTCGGTACACCAGGACGCCTGCTCGACCACGTGCGCAGCGGCACGCTGAAGCTCGGGTCGGTTCGAGAAGTGGTGCTCGACGAAGCCGACCAAATGCTCGACATGGGATTTCGCGACGAGCTCGATGCGTTGGTGGCAGAGCTGCCCGCGGAACGCCGCAGCCATCTGGTTTCCGCCACTTTTCCCGATGCCGTCAAACGCCTTGCCAATAATTTCCAAACCGACCCCTTGCAGCTGCAGGGCACGGCATTGGGCCAGGCTAACGTAGACATCGAGCATACAGCGCACCTGGTGCACGAGCGTGATCGCTACGCGGCCTTAGTAAACGTTCTCCTGGCGAACCTGGGGCGCCGGGCTCTCGTTTTCGTGCAGAAGCGCGTCGATGCAGCACAGGTTGCCGAAATGCTCAGTCGTGACGGGTTTTCCGCCTCCCCGCTGAGCGGTGACTTGCCTCAAGCCCAGCGCAACCGCACCCTGGCGGCGTTCAAAGCTGGCACCATCGACGTCCTGGTAGCGACGGATGTTGCTGCTCGTGGTCTACACGTCGATGACGTGGCGATGGTGATCCACGGCGATGTTCCGCGCGAGTCCGAAGTGTACACCCATCGTAGTGGACGTACGGGACGCGCCGGGCAGAAGGGACAGTCCATCTTGCTCGTCGTACCGGCGGCGCGTCGGCGAACGGAGTCGATGCTTCAACAGGCTAGGGTGCAGTTCAAGTGGGCAGCGCTTCCGACAGCCGAACACATCCGCCGCACGCTGATGAAAAAAGCGCGCCGCTCCTTGCACGAGCTCCTAGCCCGAGTGGATGAGGTGCAAGCTCAGTCGGCAGGAGGGGGAACATCCAAAGTCGAAGAAGCATCAGCGGTGACCAACGACGGTGGTTCCCGCCCTGACGCCCCTACGGCGCACGTCCTGTTCGAGACGTTACTGCCCAACCTCGATTACGAGTACGCGCAACGTCTGATCGAGCATCACGCTCCGGAGAAGGTGATTGCGGTGCTGCTAGCGCTGTCGCAAACACCGTTGCCCACGGAACCACGGGCGGTGGTGGAGCCGCCGCTGCATCTGGAACGGCGCCCGGCGTGGCAGGCGCACCGTCCGGCGCCGGTGTCGAACTACACGCGCGCGCCTCGCACCCGTGCGCTGGGCAAGCCCACCTATCCTCGGGAACAGGCTCAGGCAGACCGAACGCGGCGCCCACGCAAGGCGGACGCCGTGCTGCGTCGTGAACGACCCAAGCGTCCCGCGTAACACCCACTCGGCCGGCCTCTGCCCATGGCGAGTGACGGCGCATCACGCTCGAGTTGGTATGGGTTGGGAGATCTGATAATCCCGTCGTTGCGATGACGTACGTGGTATTGGCGCGCAAATGGCGTCCCATGAGCTTTGCCGACCTCGTCGGCCAAGATCATGTCGCAACGACGCTAGGCAATGCCATAGCCAATGATCGCGTCGCCCATGCTTTCTTGTTTACGGGCGTGAGAGGCGTCGGCAAGACCACGAGCGCACGGATCTTGGCAAAGGCCCTGAACTGTTTGTCATCGGACGGTCCTACCGCCACGCCGTGTTTGGCGTGCGCCGCTTGTAAGGAAATCGCGTTAGGCACCGATGTCGACGTGCAGGAGATAGACGGCGCGAGTTACAACGGCGTCGACGAAGTACGGCGCTTGCAGGAATCGCTACCGTATCGCCCCGCCCGGGATCGGCACAAGATCGTCATCGTGGACGAGGTTCACATGCTGTCTCAAAGCGCATGGAATGCGTTCCTGAAGACGCTCGAAGAACCTCCACCACACGTAAAGTTCATCTTTGCGACGACTGAAGTTCACAAAGTACCGATAACCATTCTGAGCCGAGTCCAGCGCTTCGACTTCAAGCTCATTCCCTCCACCCTCATCATCGGCCGCCTGCGCTACATGTTGACGCAGGAAGGTATCGAAGCCGAGGACGAAGCCCTGGCTATGATTGCTCGCCAAGCCGCGGGCAGCATGCGAGACGCGACCAGCCTCCTGGATCAGGTGATCGCATGGAGTGACGGCAGCCTCACGGCGCAAGGCGTATCCCAAGCGCTCGGCATAGCGAGTCGCACGGTCATGTACGAACTAGCTCGTACTGTATTCGAAGCGGACGCACCGAAGGCGCTGCACGTCGTAGACGCACTGGCACGGCAAGGCTTCGACATGACGCATGTGGCTAAGGACTTCCTGGCGCTGTTGCGCGACGTGGTCGTGGCGGCGACCTGCCGAGACGCGTCACAGCTGTTGGATCTGCCCCAGGACGAACAGCGTGACGTCGTTGCTCTGGCGCAGCAACCCCTGGATGACTTGCTACGCCTACACCAAGGTTTTTCTCAGGGCTATGACGACGTCGTCCGCTCGGCAGCTCCAAGGGCGGCATTGGAAATGCTGCTGGTTCGCCTGTCCCGGCGACCGCCGTTGGTACCCGTCGACGATCTCCTCGACCGACTCGTACAGTTGGAGAAGCGAATTCGCCAAAGCGGTGCCGCCGCGCGACCCAGCAGCGTCTCACGGCCTGGCCCGGGCCCGACGCCCAAGCCAGAGCGTGAACGCCCCCCACCGCAGCCGGTTCCCGTTGCGGCGCCGCCCACGCACTCTGCCAGTCGTGCCCGCACACCGACGTCGAGGCCGGATCCAAAAGCCGACGACCCAGAGCCTCCTCCGGCGAACGCACCAGCTGCAGGGGAGCTACAGAAGTTGCCAGCGTGGGAACGCTGGCGGCGCATCGTCGATCCACTCCGAGCACACGATGCCGCTTTGGGAGCCTTTCTCGATCATGCTCACGTGTACGAAGTCAGTCCAGCGCGA
>CAZNZA010000025.1:15261-22734 GCA_964577325.1 uncultured Polyangiaceae bacterium | reverse complement strand
GAAGCCGTACGTGTTTTAGGTGCACGGGTGAAGCACATAGACGTACCAGAATGCAAATAGTCAGCTTGCACGCATGAGTAGTTCGCTCTCCCCTCATCGATCATCGCCATGCTTCCCGACCGACTCCGTACCTTGACTTCTTTGCTGGCGCGCCTGCCAGGCGTCGGTGAAAAGACCGCACAGCGCTTTGCGCTGTACTTCGTCCATGAGGAGCATGGGTTAGCGCGCCAGTTGGGTCAGGCGTTGCTAGAGATAGAAGCCAGCATTCGCCGCTGCGACCACTGCGGCAATATCGCGGAGATCGCCACTGATGGGAGCGCCGTTTGCGAGATCTGCAGCGACCCGCGTCGGGAGTCGGACCTGCTGTGCATCGTCGGACGTGTCCAAGACCTGCTCGCCATCGAAGCTAGTGGCGCGATGCGGGGAAAGTATTTCGTGCTTGGCCGCCTGCTTTCGCCATTGGACGGCATCGGTCCAGAGGAGCTTCCGCTCGATCGGCTGCACGCACGCCTAAAGAACGATCAGGTGCGAGAGGTCATCCTAGCAACTCCGCCTTCGGTAGATGGTGAAGCTACGGCACTCCTTTTGGCAAAAGAGCTGGGACAGCCCGGCGTCAAAGTCAGCCGCATTGCTAGCGGCGTTCCGCATGGTGGCGATTTGGAGTTCGCTGATCGGATCACACTGGGACGCGCGATCGGCGGCAGACGCGATGTGGGCGACTAACGGCCCGCCAACGGCAGCAAAAACGCATTGATTCCGCCCGGCGAAAAGGGCAACACTGGCGCGAATGGCAAGAAGCATCGTTCACACGTCCCAGGCTCCAGC
Organism: uncultured Polyangiaceae bacterium; assembly: GCA_964577325.1. GTDB lineage: Bacteria > Myxococcota_A > Polyangia > Polyangiales > Polyangiaceae > SZUA-265. The sequence goes on along the minus strand of CAZNZA010000025.1, from coordinate 21,909 downwards.
TGCGATTGGTCCTTACTCGCAAGCCGTTCTCTGTGGAAGCACGCTCTACACGAGCGGCCAGATAGGTATCGTTCCGCAAACCGGAGAGCTCGTTGCCGGAGGGGTGGGGGCGCAAGCCGAACAGGTCCTCGCTAACTTGGAACAAGTACTCCAGGCCGCAGGTGCGAGCTTGAGGCATGTGGTCAAGACAACGATTTACCTCACGGACATGAGCGATTTTGCCGCCGTCAACGAAGTCTATGCGCGTTACTTTCAAGACGCACCGCCAGCCCGTTCTACGGTTGGTGTTCAACAACTACCCAAGGCTGCGCGTGTCGAAATCGACGCCATAGCCGTGCTCGCGAGTCCGTAGACAGTACGCGCAAACATAAATAACCTAGCGACGACCGAGCTACCCGTGCGACTCGGGTTGGCGCTATCGCCTGAAGGAAGTGGTTCATGAGCTCCAATTCAACGTTTACAGACGCACAGCTGCACGCGTCCGCTGCTGACGCTTTGTCAGCACTTTTACAAGTGGGCGATAGCGCCGCGGAAGCGCTGATCGCCGCCTGGGTAACCGCGCGCAATGGCGCAGCCGTCCAAGAGGCCGCTGAGCGAGCCAACGGAAAAGCGCGGAAATCAGCACGCCGGGGACTAAACGTCCTCAAATCCAAGGGCGTACCAATCCCGCCTCGAGCGCGGAAGGCTAGTGTTCTGGCCGAACCTGGTCCAAACAGCGCCGCCTGGCTTCTCCCTCCAGATTCATCGGGCATCCGAGTTGTGGCAATAGCTAAACGTTCCGGTAGCCACTGGCGCGGATGTATCGTTTACCTGCGAGACGATCAAGCGGTGTTCAAGCTCGAAAGCTCACAGACCACTCCCGCGAAACTGACTGCCGCTCTCGAGAAGGCGTTACCCGGCTCCGGACTACGACCGGTCCCGGTGCCAGTGGAATGGGCTGTGTACAAAGTGGCGAAAGCCCGTGCGGCGATGGCGGCCCGTAAGCTGCCCGAGCCGCTGGGCTTCATGAGCGCAAAGGCGGTGCTCGAGCCAGTTCCAAGTGAGGCGCCGGAGCATCCTTTCGACACCGAGGGCTTCGTCTTCGAACCAGAAGACGCCAAAGCCCAAGCGTCGGACTCTGGTTCTCTCCACCATCAACCGGAATTCCGCAGCTGGCTCCCCGCTCAGAAAGAGGTGCAACAGCTTCTGGTCGAAGTGGGTAAACACTTGAAGCCGGGGGAAGAACCAGACCAAGACCGGGTGTCAGAGCTGCTCAAGCAGGAAATGCTTGCGGCAACGGACCGAACGTTTACCCCGGAACTGCGCGCTGATCTGGTCAAATGGATGAAGGACGCCGGAGTGAGTCTGGTAGCGCGTGAGGGCGAAGCGTGGGGACTCAAGCTCGCGGCCACCATTCAATGCGTCGAGTCGGCGGGCCTCGTCACTGATCCCCCGCGCGATGTTCCGTTTCTGCGAGCCTTCTTTGAAAAAGCCATCGGGCTACTCATGGCTCAGAACGGCGGTAAACTGAACATCCCAATCCCGAAGCAAGCCGATGCGGCGCTCGACGCCCCGGGTTGACTCCATTTGTCTGTCTCTCGCCCGACTTCGGTCGGGCGAAGTCATCGCAACTCGACGTCGACGTCGTCACTGGACACGACATCGAAGGTCAGTAGATCGTCCACATCCCCCCGCCCGCACGTCAGAAGGCGGACATCGCGCGAAATTTCCTCGACCGTACACGCGTTGGTCGTCCCCGAAAACCTGACGCCCCTGTCGGCCGTCGTGGCGAGCGTGAAGTCCCCGCTGCGGGGCAGAGCTAAGTCAATGCCGCCGCCGGTCTCTGTTAACCGACTACCATCGAGCTTGCCCGTAACCAGGCGAGCGTGACTGAGCGGCACCACATCGAACCCAGTGTCGATGGTCCCCTCTTCGCTGTTGATGACGACATGTTCCAAACGTGAGCCTGAAAAGGCAGCCGTTTCGATGTCACCGGCTACATTCAGCCGAGCTCGCCGCAGCTTACCCGTATCGTTGATGAGCAGATTGGCGGAGGGCAGCTCCATATCTATGTCCAGCAAGTTTGTCTCACCGAGGAACTCGACTACCACGTCTCCCGGCATTCCGCCCTTCTGGACCACCAGGTCACCGTCGAACGCCTCTGGCAGACTGACCTCGAGTAACGCTCCCAGGGCAGCAGTCGTTCCGGGATGACTGGCATCGACGACGAGGGAATCGCCCCGTTGCTGCATGCGCACCACGAGTTCCTCCATCACTTCTTCGACAAACGCAGTGGGTCTCCCCTCCAGCAGCTCCACTTCCGCTCGGTACGTGATGACGACCTCGTCATCCCTTGCTCCGCGGTCGATCACCACCTCACGGACGGCGCCTTCAAGCCGCAGGTCCATTCCCTCTTGCCACTCCTCACTGAGAGTGACGGCATCCGCGCGTGACGCAGTGTAATGCACCAACTCCACCTGCACGGAGCAATCATCGGTGTCGCCTGCTTCGACTTCTTCCTCGGTGCACGCGCGGCTTTCGACACATCCCACCAACACAAGGCCTAGCATCAAGCAAAGGCCTTGCCGCACGCGGAACTCACGAGCCAGGTTGGATTGGTTCAATCGTCGTTGGAAATTCATGGGCTCTCGTGCCGAGGATGTGGGTACTTATTGGCGAAACGCCATCCTATTCAAACACAGCTACGGTGGCTTCCACCGTGAATGTAGCGGCTGCCTCGCCAGTTCAGCGCTTACGGGCTACGAGTGCCCGGAAGCGCTGCAACAACTGCCGAGTCACTGGACCCACTTGGGCATCCGCAATGTCGCTGCCATCGACTCGGACGATCGGCAACAGCTCTCGAATGCTGGAGGATACGAACACCTCACTCGCGCTCTTCAGCTCGTCGACTGTCAATAGCTCGAAACGAACAGCGACGCCGACTTCACGAGCTGCCTCCAGGGCGCACTTGCGCGTGATCCCGGAGAGAATGCCGGCTTCTTCAGGTGGTGTACTCAGCATGCCATCTCGCACCGCGAACACGTTGGATGATGCGCCCTCTACTACCCGTCCTTTGGCGTCCACAATCAATGCTTCATGGGCACCGTGCTTCTTGGCTTCACGCATGGCCAACACGGCGACCAAGTAGTTTCCGATTTTGGCGCCCTCGGCGACCGTCGCGTCTGAAGGCCTCAAGGTTTTGAAAGTGACGGCACTGGCCCCGCTTTCGTACAGCTCAGCGGCAGGGGGGGCCAAGGGACCGGCGAACACGACACGCAGCGGCACTTCAGCCAGCGCTGGGTCTAACCCAAGCTCGCCCTGGCCTCTCGTGATCATGACGCGCACGTAAGCTTCGGGATGACCAGCAAGCGCAATGGCTTCTTCGACTTCCTCCTGCAGCTGCTCGAGCGAGCATGGCATCGGAATGTAAACCATTGCCGCGCTGCGCGCCAAACGATTGAGGTGTTCATCAAGCGCAAATGGTCGCCCGTCATAGGTCCGGATCGTCTCGAAGACGGAATCTCCGTACAAAAATCCACGGTCAAAGACGCTCACGCGTGCCTCCTCGGCGGCGCGCACTTGTCCATCTATCAAAACTGCCATTTTAGCTGCTGAGCTGGTCACCGGATGATTCCCTCGTTGGAGCTTCCCGCTTCAACCTTGCAGCTCGTCCAGCAGATCGCGAGCTACAAGCAGCGTCGGATCCGTTTGTACCGCCCGCTCCAGCATCTGCACGGCCTTGGCGCGTTCTTCCATCCGATGATGGACGGCTCCAAGGTAATAGTAGACTTCCGCCTTCGTAATGGGAGAATCGCTGTCGAGCTTCTGCAACAGAAGTGCACGGAACATCTGCTGTGCCCGCTTCAAGTCGCCGACGTCCAGGGATAGCTCTCCAAGCGCCTTGAGCACCGAGACATTGCCCGGCTCGATGCGGAAGGCCTTGTCGAGTTCCGCCACCGCCCGCTCTAGCTCGTGTTGCGCGCGGTATGCCGCGGCTAAACGGCGGTGAACGTCGGCCAGCTCCCGGCTTCGTCGACCCCCATAAGAAGCCACCACGCGCTCCAGCGTACTGACCGCATCTCCCGGACGACCCGCCGCTGTGTACGCGTCGCAAAGCGCCATCAATAGTGAACGGTCGTCGGGGGCGACCTTGTCTGCAGCTTCGAGCAACTGCACGGCTCGATGCGCGTCACCCACCGGATGGATGTACAGTGCCGCGGCCGCTGAAAGCAGCTTGACTTGCTCAGCCGGGCCGTCGGCGTACTCCGCATCCACCACCATTACCTCAGCCACCTTGGCATCGTTACCGGTGCGGCGATACAGCTGCTTCAGGCGTTCGCGCACTTCTCGATTGCCGGGCTCGACCGCAAACGCTTCCTCCAAGGCGGCAGCTGCCTGTTCCGGCTCGCCAAGCTCTTCGTATATAGCCGCCAACTGCTTCGCGACTGCGGTCTTTTCAACGCCGTCAGATATGTCGATGAGGCGGCGCAAGGTGGAGGCCGCTTCCCGCTGCTGGCCCTGCTCGAGCTGTAGCCGCCCAAGCGCTCCCAACGCTCCTCGATGGCTCTCATCCCTGGCCAACAGATCTTGAAGGATGGAGGCCGCCCGCTCCTTGTCGCTCAGCTTTCGTTCGTACAGGTCTGCTAAACGGAGCTCGCACTCCGCTCGGTCACGAAACAGCCCCTGTTCTTCATAGGCGGCAATGCGATCGAGATAGAGGTGCGCCAAGTCTTCAAAACGTTCCTGCTTCTCATAAAGTTTAGTCAACGTGTCGACTGCCTCGCGCTGCCCAGGCTGGTCGTTGACTATCGTTCGCAAGATTTCGATGGCAGCATCGGTATCCGCAAAGCGCTCGCTGCGTAGTCGAGCTAGTTCTAGCCGCAACGCCGTCTGTTGCTCGGGGTCGTCCGCCACCTCACTCAAGCGCTCCAGCAAACCGGCTAGTCTTTGATCGTCACCGGTCTGGGAATACAACTCGCGCAGGGCCGCTGCGGCCCGCACGTCCAATGGATCGTCTTCGAACAGCTGCTCGTAGATGGCGATGGCCGACGCAGGTTGCTCGAGTTCTTCCTTCGCCAGCTTCGCTGCTTTGTGCCGCAGTTGCGTGGCTTCCGAGCCTCCGAGGGCAATGTTGATGCGCCGCTCGAGCAGCTGAAAAAGCTCCTGCTGATCGCCGGCCTGCTCGCGCAGTCGCGACAGTTCCGTCAACGCCCAAGGGTGCTCTGGATCGTCTTGGAGCAACTCACGCAGAACCTGCTCCGCCAGTTCGCTCTGCCCTTCGCTCAGCGCTAGTTCCTCTGCCTGACGGTAGTACTGTTCCCGCGACGACGCATCCGAATGGACCCGCGCCCGGCGTCTCAAAGTATGAACCCTTGCCACTTCGCGCCCGGGTCGCTCTTGCAAAAGCTCGAGCTGAGCCAGGACCTCGTCGTTGTCGGGGTCGAAGCGCAATGCGCGCTCCAAAGCGCTTTCCGCCGCGTCCGGGTCGTCGATTCGCTCCGACAACCACTCCGCCAAACGCATGGACAGCTCCCGTCCCAGATCTGGATCCAGGTCTGGTTGGGCCTGAAGCGCCGCATCCAAAGCCGCTGCAGCCGTCGTCCAGTCGCCGGACACTGCTGCCAAGCGTTCGACTTCCGCCAACAAGTCGCTATCGGCCAGATCGTCGTGTAGCCCTTGTTGTAGCACTCGCAGCGCGCCAGGCGGGTCTCCCAATTCGTCTTCCAATACGCGTGCTAGGGCCTTTCGCATCTCTTGCCGTTCGTGGATCGAGTCGGCGTACTGCACCCGCTTTTCATACAATGCAGCCAACGCGTCAGTCGTTCCTCGCGTCCTGTACACCTGCTCCAACACTTCCGAGGCTTCCTCGAAAAGGTCCTTGTCGTCCGTAAGTCCCTCTAGCAAGGCGCGAGCCGCATCGTGGAGAGGATTCAAGTCCAACGCCGACCGTAACGATGCGAGTGCTTGTCCCGCTTCCGAAAAGTGCTTCAGCTGCACCGCTGCGAGGCGTGCGTACAGCTCCGCGCGCTGTTCATCCGAGTCCGCAACGAGCGTGCGTCGCTCGATGATGTCTCGCAGCCGATGCCAATTCTCGAGCTGCTCATACAAGCCGTCGAGGTCGAGCAATAGTTCGGGCTCGTCGCCGACCTGCTCGACAGCTCGCGTATACGCTTCCACCGCCCGCTCCAGGTCATGGAGCTTGTCCCGACAAACGCGTCCTAGCCGCGCCAGGAGGTCACGCGCCACGTCGGCGTCAAACGTGGTCTGTGCTCGTTCCGACAAGGCATTGGCATAACTGTGCCACTCCCTACATTCCTCGCTCAACACTTCGATGTCGCCATGTAGCTCCGCATCGTCGGGCGTCTCGGCCATGGCGCGCAAAAGATCATTGAGCGCGGCGGGCTTGTCGTCGAGCTGTCTGGAATGAACATCAGCAATGGCACGCAGCGTGCCCGCCCGCACGGTAGGCTCCGTCTCTACGGACAAACGAAGCTCCAACACCCGTGCACGGGCCTCGTGCGACTCAGAGGCGACCAGCGCTGGAATGAGAATGGCGGCGACCGCTTCACGCAGCTCTTCATGCTGCTCCCCTATTTCGAGCACCTTCTGTCGCACGTCCTCATTGCTCGGCTCCTGCTCCAGCACCAGCTGATACATCTCTAGGGCTTC
>CAZNZA010000025.1:8046-15161 GCA_964577325.1 uncultured Polyangiaceae bacterium | reverse complement strand
AGCTCGCACAGCTCCACGCGCCGTTCGTACAGCTCGACGAGTCGCGCCGGACTGCCTTGCTGTTCGTACAATTCGATGAGGCAGTCGACGGTGAAGCCAGAGTCGGGTTCGAACTCCAGCGCGCGTTCATACGCGACAATCGCTTCTTTCGACTGATTGAGCATGTCGCGACGCCCTTCACCTACCCTGCGCCACAGCCCGGCTCTTTCCTCGTCGTCGAAAACGAGCTCAGCCTTCGCCACCAGAACGCGATCGAGCACGTCCCAGTCACTGAGCAAGATGGCGAGGGCTTCCATGCGCTCCAGGGGCTCGAGCTGGGTCGGCTCGAGTTTTCGCACCTGCTCGAATGCCAGCAGGGCAGCTCGCGGGTCGTTGCGCGGCCCATCGTGAATCTGCGCCAGCTTCAACCAAATCTCGGCTGCCGCAGGGCCGGACACCTCACTCTGGGCGTCGTCAGCCGAAGCGCCTGCTTCGGCGCTATCTCTCCCAGCCCTTGCTCCGAGCACCTCCTCGTAGACGTCAGTGACGAGCTCCCACTCGCCGGTGACCTCTGCCAACCGCTCCAACTCGTGACGCACTTCGTCATCCTCTGGGTCGATGCGCACGGCTGCTGCCAAGACTTGCATCGCCTTGCGCCGATCTCCGCCCCGGGCTTCCCACAGTTCCGCCGTTTCACGCAGTACGAGGATCTTGTCCCCAGGCAATTCCGCTAACTGGAACCGATCCTCATTCAACGCGATCAGTTGCTGCCAGTCGTCCGCTCGTTCGTACAGCGGTCGCAATATGTCAACGACCCGCGCGCGTTGTTCTGGGACCAGCCGCAACGCGTCGAGCTCGTGAAGCGCTTCCTCATGCCGAGGATTGATGCGCACGACCTCTTCGAGTTGCTCTACGGCGCGCTCGTCGTCGCCGAGCTCGTTCTTGCACAGCTTGGCCAACGCAATACGAAAGGCGACAGCCTGCTCGTCTTCCAACGCACTGTCTGCGCGCTTGAGAACCAGGGCGTACAAGTCTTCATAGCGCTCCGTGTCGTAGTAGAGACGACTCAAGTTATCGAGCGCGAGCGTGTCTTCCTCGTCGAACTGCAGCGCCTGAGCGTATACCTGAATCGCCTCCTCTTTCTCACCGAGTTGCTCGTTGTAGAGTTCCCCCAATGTATGCAGGAGCAACACGCGGTCGTCCGGGTCGAGCCGGTGCTCGAGCGCTTGGTTGTACAGAGCCACGCGTTCGCGGACCTGTCCGGTGTCCGTCAGCAGCGCGTCTATGGCGCCAAACAACTCCGCACTGTCCGGTTCAAAGGCAAGGGCGCGCCGGAAGAAGCGCAGAGCTACGTCGGGCTGTCCGAGTTCTCGATACAGCTCACCCGTACGCAGGCACAACGCTGCCGTAGAAGGGTCCTGCTCGTCCGCGCGCTCCAACTCCGTTCGATATATCTGCGCCAGACGATCTTTGGCGTCCCCCACTTTCGCCAATCGCTCGAGCTCTGAGACTGTTTCCTCATCCGTCAGGTCATCGCTGAGGATTTGGGCGAAGATGTTGAGCGCTCCAACGTAATCTTCTTTCTGCTCCTCGCTGAGCTGAGCTAGTCGCTGTAAAAGTTCCCGTCGTTCTCCAGCGTCCCCTTGCTCGAGTTGCGCACGAATGCAGTCCATCACCTTGTCGTAGTCGCCCCGGGACAAGTAGATCGGTTCCAAAATCATGGCCGCTCGAGCGTGTTGCTCCGCGTTTCCGCTCGCATCCTTCATCAGCCGCTCGAGTTCGTCCATGGCAGGGCCGTAGGCGGATTCAGCGGCGAGTGCCGCCTCGAGTTCCTCGAATGCGCGGTGCACGTCCGCGAGCTTCTGTGACGCCACCTTCGAGATACGGACGTGGATGGCAGCAGCCCGCTCTGGATCGTTGTCCAGTTGTCGCTGCAGGAGGTCGATCTGGCGCTCGAAGCGCCTTTCCTTTTCGTACAGCGCGTGCAGAGCCTCCGTCGTCTCAGCGTCCATCTTCAGCTCGAGCACCGCCTCGTAGGCCTCAATCGCGTCAGCAGGGCGACCGAGCTGATGCTCGAGTAGTGCAGCCCGACGCAACATGAAGCTGCGACGTTCCTCGTCGTCGGTGGACACATCTATGCGCTGCGCCAGCACATCCAGAAGCGGCTCATAGGCTTGCGTTTCAACGTACGCCCGTTCCAATGATGAAAGCGCCTCTACCCAGTCGGGCCGCACTTCGACGGCGCGGCGAAAGTAGGTGAGTGCCGTATCTGGGTCGTCGAGCTCGTCTCGGCTCAAAGTGGCGATACGGAACAGGAGCAACGATTGAACGTCACCGTCGAACAGCTCATCGACGATGCCTCGGTACAACTCTACCTGCTCCTTCCTCCGCCCCGTGCGGGCAGCGAGGGTTTCGAGCCGCGTTACCCAAGGCGCGAGGTCGGTATGACCGGCCCCTTCACGGATGGCGCGCAAAGCCAACTCGAAAGCGAGGTCGCCATCATTCAAGCCTTCCTCGGCGATGTCGATCGACTGCTCGATGACGTCCAGCCGCTCGACGGGATCCTCGGTAGTCTCGATCAGGACCCTGTACACCTCGATCAGCTTTTGAGCATCGTGCTCGGTCTCGTACACGGGAACCAGAATTTGAGCAGCCTGTCGGCGGTGCATGGCATCCTCACCATGCATGACTGCGAGGAGCGCCTCGCGCACACCAGCGTGAGACGGCTCGGCAATGGCCACCTCGCGGTAGGCATCCAAAGCCCCCGCAGGGTCTGCCAACTGTGTTCGCCGCAGATCACCCAGCGCCGTCAGTACATCCCAACGCGCGGCGTCATCCTGCAAATACTGAAGTTGCTCCTCCAAGCATTCTGCTAGCTCTTCGAAGCGGCCCTCCTGTCGTAGCAGCTGCGCCAGAGCTTCTAGCGTCGAACGCGACGGGCCAAAAGCATCCTGCACCGCGCGATAGGTCTCAATAGCAGCCGTTCGATCGCCCAGCTTTTCCGCCTGCAACACAGCCACGCGCAACAGCAGCTCCCGTCGTTCGTCGTCGCTACCCACCAGGTCGGCTGCACGTTGCAGTACCGGAACCAACTCTGGATATCGATCAGACGCGGAATACATCCGATCCAAAGCGCGCAACCCTACGAGATCATCGTCCTGCTCTTCCACACGCTGTTTCCAAGCAGCGATGGCGGCCTCCTTGTCGCCTAGGCGCTCTTCGCACAGCGTCGCTACCGCTTCGAGCAAAACCGCACGGGCCTCGACGTCCGACTCGTGCCTCAATTCGACGCGTAGTGCGTCGACCCACAAGTCGACAGCGCCACTGGCCTCGTAGAGACGCTGCAGCGCCTTGGCTGCAGGAACGACCAATTGGGCATCTGTGGCATCGAGCTCGAGGGCTCGTCGATAAAGCGCCTGAGCACGCTCAGAATCAGACAGCACCTTCTCCCATAGGCGCCCCGCCTCCATCAGGTAATCGCCTTTCAATTCCGTATCCACCGCAGCGGTTGCGGCCTGCTCGAGCACGTGGGCGACTCTCGCCTGCTCGTTGAGTCGGTTTCCCACCTCGGTCAGCTGCCGGCGAGCCTCGAAGTCCTCCGGTCGGCGCGGGAGATACTCGGCCAAAGCTGCCAACGCGCCCTTGTCATCCTTCAGACGATCGTAACGCAGCGAAGCAATGCGCTCCAGCAGCACCGTTTGAGCTTCATCGTCCTGATCCTCGGATGCCCTCAGCGCTTCGATTTGCGCTTCTAACACACGCACCAATTCACGAGCGTCATCGCGCGCCTCGTAAACTTTTTCCATCAACTCCGACGCTCGCTTCTTGAGGCTACCAATGCTCAAGATACGCTCGCCCAACTCCCGGGCCCGGGAGTTGTTCAAGTCATTCAACAGGACTTCCTCCACCCGCTCCAAGGCGCGCTCGGGCTGATGCAGTTCGTCCAGGTAAAGCGTCGCCAACCGAAGGCGCAGCACCGTAGCGTCGTCTCCCGATGCAATCTCCAGGCGGCGGTCTAAGAGTCTGGACAGCTTTTCGTGCTGAGCGTGCCGAGCGTAAAGCCGATCCAAGGCGCGCAGTGCCGCATCGCTACCGGGCTCCACTTCGAGCATTTGCTCATAGTAGCTCTGCGCGGCTCGAGGGTCGTCCATGAACTCCTCACACACCATGGCCACTTCCGATAGCAAGTCCAAGCGGGTGGCTTCGTCGCTGACTTCGCGAAGCATTTGATCATACAAAGCTTGCAGCTCGCCCCAGCGTTGATTGCTGGTAAGGATTTGCTTCAAACGTAGGAACGCCTCGATGTCGGAGGGATCCGCCGCGAGCACCTGCTCGAGATAAGGGGTGGCACCCACCGGATCGCCAAGCTGTTCTTCATGCAGCGTCGCGGCCCTTTGGCACAGCTCCTTGCGCAGCGCTGGGTCCAAGTCCCCCCTCAGAACGTCCCGGTAAGCCTCGGCCAATTCTGCGGCCCGCCCAGCTCGACCCGCCAGTCCAGCGGCCTGGTCCCAGAGGTCCATGCGCTGCGGGAAATCGCGCAGCGCCTTGAGCATCAATTCGAAGGCAGCATTGAAAGAGTCGAGTTCTTCGAATACAGCGACTCCGCGCAGGTACAGCCCGAGTCTAACCTCCGGCTCCTCTTCCACACTGAGCAGCACGCCCAAGGCATCGGCCTCTTTGCGCTGTTCGCGCCGCGCCCGATACACCTTGGCCAAGGCCTCGGCAGCCTCGCGTTTAGTGGCATCGACTTGCACCAACCTTTGCAGCACATCGAGCGCACGTTGGGCCTGCTCCGCCTCCGCGTCCGGGAAGGTCGCGAGGGCGGCCAGAGCGCTCTGCAGTGCGGCTTCTGGTTGCTCCAACCGATACAGCAACGTCTCTGCGAGCTCCTCCTCGAGACGGGCGCGTTCGGGCCCCTCCAAAAGGTCTCGGTGTTGCTTCATGACCTCTACTGCCTCTTCCGCGTGCCCCTCCGCCAGCACCAGACGAGTCAGCTGGCTCAAGGCTTCTCGATCGGTAGGGTCCAGCTCGAGCACGCGACCATAGAGAGCCGAGGCCCGATCCGGTGCTTCGAACACCTCCTCTTCGATCCGAGCCCACTCGTGCAAGAGCACTGCCTTCTGCTCCGGGTCGGCGTTGTCGATGCGCAGGTCCATCAACCAGCGCAGGTTTTCACGGTCGCCGCTGCTACGCAGCAAGCGGTTCAGACGCTCCACCGCCACGGCGTCTGCCGGGTCGGCCTCCACCAAACGTCTCAGCACTACTTGCGCCTCGACAGGCCGGTCGAGGCGGTTCTCTAGAAGCTCTGAAAGTTCCAACTCGAGCGCGCGGATCTCCGCCTGCGATGCCGCCATCGCCGCAACGTCCGTCTTCTTTTTCTTCTTCTTCCCCTTCGCTTCGGTCTGCTGCCGGAGCTCGATCACCCGCTGATCGAGGGCCTCCGCCAAAGGCTGCCAATTGCCCGCGTGGCTGCACGCTCCCTCGAGCAACTGGCGCGCTTCCGCACTTCCTGGCACGCGTTCGAAGGCACGCCGTGCGTACCCCAAAGCCGCTTCGCGATCATTGAGGCGGCTGCCGGTAACCTCTACCAGCTTCGCGTACCACATCAAAGCTTCCGGCGCGTCCTTCGAGTCTTGGAGAGCAAGCTCGTAGAGCGCGGGCAGGCGGGGCCATTTCTCGTCGGCCTCGTACAGGGGTATCAATGCTCGCGCCGCACGAGCGTCGAGCGGATCGTTGCTGAGGATGCGCTCATAACTGCGAAAGGCGCGTTCAGGAGCCCCAATGTGTTGCTCATAGACGGCGGCTGCCCGATAGCTGAGCTCAACCTTGCTGCGGATGGCCGTCACCTTGTCGGCCGCCGTGCTCAACACCTCGGCCAAAGCCTCGAAGTCACCGAGTGAGCCATAGAGCTCTTCGAGAGCGTCGTACGCCCCCTCCTCGAGTAGGCGATCGCGCAACACGCGCAAGGCGCGGGGGTGTCGCGGATCGAGTTGCAGTATCCTGCGCCACGCCGCCATGCTGGCTTCCGAGTCGTGCAGCTGCTCTTGTTGAAGTACTCCTAGCTTCTGAAGCAGGACGATGCGTTGGCGTGAGTCAGGCTCCTGGGCAACTCGTTGTTCGAGCACCTGCGCCAACGTCGCGTAGTCCTTGGATCGTTCGGCGTGCTTTTCCAGAGCATCCAGCACCGCGGCGTTGTCGGGTTCTTCCGTCAGGATCGCCTTGTACAGGTCGGCAGCCTCTTTGCTCTTGCGCAAGCGATCGGCAGCCAAGCCCGCCATTTCCTTCATCACCGCCAGACGCGGTGCACCCGAGAGTGACGGCAGCTGTCGCTCATATAGAGCGTACAGGTCGGCCCAGGCTCGGCGTTTTTTGTAAAGCTGCGCCAGTGTATCGCGCGCTTCGTCGTCTCGTGGCGCCACACTGAGAAGTTCCTCGAACGCCGCCGTCGCATTCTGCACGTTCGAAAACTGCTCCAACCAACGGCGTCCGGCGGCACGTAGCAGCTCCACCTTTTCCGCCGGATCATCCGTCAGCTGAGCCAAGCGCTGCTGGTTGGCCAACAGATCCCGCCATCGCCCTAGACGCTCGTACAGCGCTATGAGTTCCCGAACGGCTGCCGAATCCCGCTCATCAATCTGCAACAACTGGTTCAACGCGGAAACGAGAGACGTATCGTTGTGAAGGTGGTCCCGATACACGCCGGCCACCTCGCGCAGCAACGTGACCCGGCGCTCCTTCTCCTCCGGCCTCAGCCGTTCTAGCTCGTGGCGCAACATGTCCACTAGCTGCGGATACCCGTGGGTCTTGCGGTACAAGCCCTTTAGCGCTTCTATGACCTCGACGTTCTCCGGGTCTTGACGCAGCAATGCGTTGTACTGCTCGATGGCCTTCTGTGCATCCTGTTGTCCCTCTGCAAGCTGAGCGACTTCGCGGGTAATGGCCTTTTTCTCGGCCCCTTCCGGCAACACGCGCTGCGCGCCCTGAAGTACCGTCAATAGCAAAGACTCATCTCCACTAGACGCCGCATAGTCGCGATAGAAAGCAAGCAGCGCCCCGTTGCTCGGATCCAGCTCCCGCACGCGCTGGAACCAAGGCGCGGCATCCGCTAAAACGCCGCGCTTCTTGTAGTGAAGCAT
>CAZNZA010000025.1:0-7946 GCA_964577325.1 uncultured Polyangiaceae bacterium | reverse complement strand
GTTGTTTGGGTCCGCCTCACTCGCTTCCGTCAGCAGTCGAAGCACCCGCTCTTCGTCGAGCTTCTCACCGGCAAAACGCCACTCCGTCTCGGCCACCCGCATCAGCATGGAAGCCTTGTAAACATCATCGGATGCCGCTTCGGCTTCGGCAGCATAGGCGCTGACGCGATCCGCCCACTGCGCGCGCTTCTCCGCCGTTTCGGCTAACGCTGCTGCCGCCAGCTCCTCTTCGGGATGCCGTTGCAATATCTTCTCATACACCGCCTCGGCAGCGCTCTCGTCGAGCAACTCGTGGCTGTAAACTCGCCCCAGCTCCATGGCCAGCTGTATGGCCTCCTGGTCGTCCTCCGTTAGCGGAAGTTCCAACTCGATGAGCCGTGCAACAGCGAACCATTCTCCTCGGCGTGCATGAGCATTGCGTGCCGCGCCGAGCAGCGTCACCGCCTCCGTGACGTTGGCCGTATCGCCCGCTGAGAGATCCGTTGCGCCGTCGCACGCGGAAGCCAACTGTTGCCAAGCGTGCGGTGAATCAGCGTCGTGTTGTAACTGGCCAAGCGCTGCGCGGATGGTGTCGAAATCCATTCCCTTACCTCGATAGAAGGACGAGACGTCGCCCTCGATAGGCGGCAGCCTACGCTGCAGGCTGCGCCCTTACAAGCCTTCTAACGTGCCGAATCTTCTTACGCTTCTGCCGCCACTGGGCAACTGCAGCGGCTGTCGATGGCGCGCTCATGTGTGCCTGCCACGGCAGCATCGCTCGTACCACGCCTTCAGTCTAAGCGGGCGACTTCCCCCTGGGCGCTTGGTCTCGTTTGGTGTAGGAGACCGACGTACGTCGTCTATGCACACTCTTCGTTCGCCGAGCTCTGACCCGCTACACCCATCATGAGTCTCCGTCATCTCACGTCGCCCCGAGATACCACTCGCTCCGTTGCCGGCGGCAGTAGCGCACGCGCGGGTCGTGTACGCAGCTTTTTTGGACGCGGCCATCACGTACACCCTGCTGGCGTGCACGTTCGTTCTTTCGTTTTGCCCGTGGAGCGGCCCCCCTCCTCAGCCCAAGCGCGTCGGCCAGCCGGCGCTTGCAGCGCTGCCAGGCTAACGTGGACGGCCTCCTCATCCGCAGGGTTGCTCGGCATGGCTTTGAGCGCAGTCTCGGGGTGCACCTGCGAGAGTAGCGTGCATCAGCCGTATACTCCGTTCGGCATTGCTACGGAGGTAACTACGGCGCCAGCGGTGGCGAGCGCCACGCAGCAAGCTCCGGACGCAGGAACGACGCGTCGCTTCGCACCCATACAAGGCGACGTACTGACCCCCCCCTCCCCTTCCGTCCGCATCGGGGAATGGAAGATTCAAGCTCCCGAGGGCATGCTCATCGCGCAGTACGTGGGCGTCGAGCTGGACGGTGATGATCGCACGGAGGCGGTGGGCTGGGTCATCCCACAGAAGGATGTGAAAGCCGCCCAGCAAGGGGCGCTCGTGCTCTTCCGTCAGGGGCGAGACAATTTGATCCTGCAACGGTTTCCCGGCTTCATCCCCCAGACACCTGGCTGCGCTTTGAACACTCACCTGGCCGCGACCGGACCCACTACAGTCACTTGGGATGTTGCCGCTGAATGCCCGGAAGGCGCGGTCATCCCGAGGGCGCCGACGCGGTCGCTCGTTGTCGTGGCACCGCTTCACGCGGAACCGGTGCGCTTGCAGCTTCGCTTGGCGCCCCCCCCCCAGGGCGAGCAACTGAACGTCGAGGTGGACACGTCCGACCAGGACGGCGACGGTCACGACGACGCCGTCATCACTTTCTCGATGCAGAGCAAGCCCCCCTCTGCCGAATCGGTCGAAGGAGAACAACCACCTCTGCCCCGGGACACATCCAGCCCCCCCAGCGAAGCCCGCTTCGTCTGGCTCGACCGCGCTGCCGGCATGGCGCGCGACACTTCCGAACCCCAAGCTTCGTTTGCTCGCCTAGGGAGCATCGAGACGGTACGCGCTCAGGGCCCGACGACCAGTCGCTTCGTGGCCGAACGCATCAACAACGCGCGGCGCCTCTTTGCGTACCTATGTAAAGAAAGCGGCACCTATCGGATGACGGATGCCAATGGGACTTCATTCACTTGCGGCACACTGCTCGAGGCTTTCGACAACTACGCCACCGCTGACGTCACCGCGGCGCTGACTCAGAGCAATCCGGCTCGCGCCCTGCTTGCTTTCGAACAGAGCTCATGGTTCGGCAACGGCATTAGCGCCAAGGTCGAGCGCGCACTCGAGCGCGATCTACGTACCCATATTCCTTCGCGACAAGCCAACGCGCGCGTCGTCGAAGCCCGCGCCCTGGCACCCTCACCGGACCCGCATTTCAGCCCGCTGCGCTACGTCGATGAGGACGCCCTGTTGATTGCGACCGAGGACGGGATATGGCGTGGCCACGAGCAGTCGTTGAAGGATGTTTCCGACGAAGTGGACCCGTGGCCGTTACTCGTTTTCAGTCCCGATGGTCAGCGCCTGACGCAGCTGACTTTTCCGTGCAACGAACCCACGGTCGGCGCTTCGAGTCAAACGCAGGCTGGTAACCTAGAGGTGGCGCTAACGACCGACATCCTGTCACCGCGGCCGGGATTGTGTGACGGGCGGGGGAAAGCGCCGAACATCGACTTTCGTCCCACGGCTTGGTCGAACGAAGGGCTTTCCGCTTTCCTCGGGCCGTCGGAAATCGGCCCTCCACCTCGCTTCCGCCAGCCGGGGTCGCCAGTCAGCCCCAATGGAGCTCACGCCATCGTACGCACCAAACTTGGTCTAGTGGTGCTAACCCGAGAGCGCGCTGCCTTTTGGGAAACGCGCCTGGACGAGGCGCAACTTTCCGACTGCGTCATTGCGAACTCCGGAACCCGAGCGGCGTGTCTGCTCGGCACTCGGGTGGTGGAACTGGTCACGCGGACAACCGCTCAAGATTAACGGCAAGACCCGCGGGACCCGCTCGTTTGAGCTCAGTTGGGACCCCGCAGCGGAAGCGCCCTCAGCGGCCGAGATCGGCGGGGGAGCCCAACAAACGCGATGAGACGAGTGCTCAGTAGCTCAGGGAGCTTTGACGCGCTCGAGGTAGCTGCGCGTCCGCGTGTCGACACGCACCCACTCACCCTCTGAAATGAACAGCGGAACCTGTACCGTTGCGCCCGTCGCTATCTTGGCGGGTTTCGTCACGTTGGTGGCCGTGTCACCCTTCACCCCGGGTTCGGTTTCGACGATCTGAACGGTGATGTGGGGCGGCAATTCGATGTTGACGGGATTACCCTTGTAGATGGTGATCATGCACTGACTGCCATCCATCAGGAAGTCCGAGGCGTCGCCAACCACGGAGCCTGCTACGGTAACTTGCTCGCCGGAGTTCGAGTCCATGAACACGTAGTCCTCGCCATCCGGATAAATGTACTGAAAAGTTCGCTCCTCCGCGTCAGCGGGTTCAATCTTTTCACCCGACCGAATGTTGCGGTCGAGCATGGATCCCGTCAGCAAGTGGCGCATCTTCGTCCGCGTGAACGCCTGTCCCTTACCGGGTTTCACAAATTGAAACTCGACGCAGACGTAGGGTTCCCCATCGTAGATGAACTTTAGACCCTTCTTAATATCGCTCGTATCCATCTTATTATTTGCTCCGAACTGTTCAGTCTGGACTCAGGTGCGCTCAGTGTGCTGTGTCGCGCCCGTGCTTCTACCATGCGCTATGCGTCCGCCCGACCCGGCTCCACATCGAGCCTGGACGCCGTTGCTGACCCGAAAGTCCTGCCGCGTGCGGCGCGCCGGACAGCGTCTAGAACAGCGCGTGCAATCCTGCAACACCCTCAACTCTTGCGCGCGCCTCATGCCTCAAGTACGCGGTCACGCAGTGCCGTTCTGCGCTGACGAAAGGGCAGGCGTCGCCGCCTATCCGGCCAGTTAGCGGGCCAAGGGCCCGGCGGCGGTGAGACCCGGTGTGGACAACGGTAAAGGACGACAGTTCAATGATGGATGACTTCGGTAGTGAGCTTGAGGAAATCCGACGAGAAATCGTCGAGAGCCGAGCTCTATCAATCAAGACCAACAACTTGGTCAATGCCCTGGCTGCCGACGTCAATAGCATCGCCAAGCGCCAGCAAGGTTACGAGCGACGCATGGTCATGCACAGCTCGGTCACGTACGTGGTCAGCATCGCCGGGCTGCTGCTGCTGGGAAAGGTGTTCGTGGATGCGCGCGTGGAAAGCGTGCGCACCGATACGCGCCAACGGAGCGAGGAACTCGAGGAATTGACGAAACAGGCCGAGTCCGCGAAGCAGCGCCTGGATCGCAGCCTGAAGGATAACAAGAGAGCGCACGAGTTGTATCAATTCGTGCGCCAGGACAAACACCTGGACCTTCTGAAGGCCGCGGAAGAAATCGCCGGCCTCGAGCTGACGCGCGTCGAGGCCGACGTTTTCGCGACAGCTCAGGAGCGCGCGCGCAACGAGCTCAGTCGCAACGAGTACTTGGAAGGGCTCGACTTCATCCGCACGGGCCGCTGGCATGAAGCGGAGCAGGCCCTATCCATGGCGTTGAAGTATCAGCCCACGGCGCCACACGGCCCCAACGCTCGCTTTCAGCTCGCGCGGGCGCTCAAGGCTCTCGGCAAGCAACGGAATGCCATTCCGCTCCTGGTCAGCCTGAGCGAGGCATCACCAGACAAGGACCTCATGGACGAGGCGGCGCTGCTTCTGGCTGAATGCCAGATCGACATCGAAGCTTACAACGACGCCAAGGCGACCCTGAGAACGTTCATCCGCCGCTTTCCCAACAGCCCCATGGTTCACGACGTGCGCATGAAGCTAGCTAGCATTCAGATGCGGCACTGAACGGCACCCGCAGAGCCATCTCTAGCCTGACATCAGTGCAACGGATCTTCGTCCTTGCGATGTCGGAGGCTGAATGCGTGATCGAGCGGGCCGTGGGCGCCGGTCCCGAGAGGTTTAGCCCACTTCATCGCCTGCTGTACGAAGTCTATGCCACGCTGCACGGCACTCTCGAGGGTCATACCTTGCGCCAGTCCCGTCGCCACGGCAGCCGAGAGTGTACACCCTGTACCGTGGGTAGCGCGCGTGTTCAAGCGCTCGCTTTCGAAGCGCCTCTCCAGCCCGTCCGCAGTCCGGAGCAGATCGACGACTCCCTCGGTTGCCAAATGTCCGCCTTTGATCAGAACAGCGGACGCCCCGAGCAAAAGCAGCATGTCGGCAGCGCGGTGGACATCCCCCTCATCGCGGATCTGAATGTCCGTCAGCACCTCGGCCTCGGGAATGTTTGGGGTGATGAGTGCACAGCGGACGAGTAGTTTGTCCTTCAACGCAGATATTCCGGCCGCGTCCAACAGGCGGTCGCCGCTCGACGCGACCATGACCGGATCCAAGACCACGGGGATTTGACGGGCATGGGTGTCGAGCTGACGGGCCACGAGCTCGACGATGGCTCGGTTGGCGAGCATGCCGAGCTTGATGGCGTCCGCGCCGATATCCTCGAGAACGACGCGCACTTGGCTTTCGACGAAAAACGGATCCACCGCACTCACCTCGGATACTCCCAGGGTGTTTTGCGCAGTCAACGCAGTGATGGCTGTCATCGCGTAACCACCAAGCGCTGTGATGGTCTTGATGTCCGCCTGGATGCCCGCGCCGCCTCCCGAATCTGACCCGGCAATGGAAAGCACTCTTCCGTCCATGGCGGGCTGCATACACTACTGGGATGGTGAGCCCAAAGCCTACTACGGCGGCACGTCACTTTAACCACGGTCGCGCGAGCAAGCCTTACGTTGCCAGCCTCTCCAGTTCGGCACAGGCCGCTTCCACGCTCGGGTATACCTTGAATACCTGATTCAGCCGCGTGATGGAGAGCACTCTCGCTACCGCGTCGCCCACGCTGGCGAGGCACAGCTGACCGCCTTCGGCGCGTAAGGCCTTGAACAGCTGTACCAAAGCTCCAAGCGCCGTAGAATCTACCGAGTGGGTTTTGGAGAAATCGAGCACGACGCGGTGCACGCCGGCGTGCACCTGCTCGAGTATTGGCGTCACGAGGTCTCGCGTGTTGTACGCGTCCACCCGCTCGGGAACGTCGAAAACACGAACCTGCGGCTGCGTCACGGTTGATGGCATACTTTGGGTGCAAACGGCCAACGCGGGGCCAGGCGTAAGCAGGCGCAGACTTTCAATGAGGGGCGCTTCATGCGCGCTGGCGAAGACCCGCGTCGGCAAAGCTGTGCCCGTTTTTTGGCGTCTCGACGAGCACGCAGTAGGGTTGCCGACCACATGCGACGTCGCGGCCCCACCTTCCGCCCATTGCACTATTGCTTAGGGCTCTGGCTCATCTCGTCCGCGTGTGAGGCCCCGGAGGTTCAGGAATCGCCAGCCAACGACGACGCTCCTCCTAGCCTCGAACGACGCGAGCGAAGGTCGACCGCTCCCGCGCCAAAGCCAACCGAGGTGCGGTACACGATCCTGCGCGGAGGAACTCTGCGCAACGTTGCCAACTTGTATAAGTTGCATCACCACGAGATCTTCGCGCTCAATCCCGGCATCGATCCCGAAGAGGACCTGCTTCCCGACACGGAAGTGGTGGTGTATCGGGATCTGCGTGAACCCAGTGAATCGGTCGGTTTACCCCACGATGGACGCGTCTTGGGCGCTGTCCCATTGCCTGATGGTGAGGGCAGAAAGATAACCGCGGAGCGCTGGAAAACCTGGGCCACCCGCTCGACGGTTGAACAGTTGGATCGCGTGCTGAAACGCTGGGACGAACTGATGCCGCAGGGTCCGCCCGTGCTCGTCGGCAACTTGTCGGCCCGCCGTGGCGGACCGCTAGCCCCGCACAAGACTCACCAATCCGGCCGCGACGTTGACTTGAGCTACATCGCGCGACGCGAGGGAAAGGAGCCGGTGATATGGCAACACATGAACGCCCGCAATCTCGATGCCTCTGCGACTTGGAAGCTCCTGAAGCTGCTGACGCAAGAGGCTCGAGTAGAGACCATTTTCATCGATCGGAACCTGCAACGAGCGCTGCTAGCTCACGCGCGACAACACAACACCATCCGCGCATCGCGTCTGGGTAAGTGGCTCGAGGTCGCGGATGGCGGTAGCGAACGTTCACTCATCCGGCACGTTCCCGGACATGCCGACCACATCCACGTGCGATTCGCGTGTCCGAAAGCCGAGACCCGTTGCCGTTCGTAAGCCTTCCTTGCATGACTCGGTGGCTTGGCCGCGCCAAGCGCGACAGGATGGTCTTGGCGCTTGATTGGCCACGATAACGGCAGTACTCTCCTTTTCTGGGTGCAGCAGAAGCCGGCCCGCGTACAGCGGCAAAGGACCTGCGACGAAATCTGCCATGGTCTTTGACAGGCCGTCACATGCCCCTCTACGACCTCTGTCCCCCGAGCATCTTGGAGACTGTCCCGTGAGCGAATCAACGCCAGATCCGAGCGCGCCGCTACGCCCGGAAAGCACCGAGCCGAGCCGCGAAAGCTCGTCGCCCAATCATCATCACCCCGCTGCCGAGCATACGCATCAGGAGGAAGCGGAGACGCGCGAAGTGGTCCGTGCGGAGTCTTCCGAAAGCAATCCGCAGGGTGCTGCAACGACAAACGCGGCAAGCGCCGACGCGCCTCCCGCCGCCAAACGAAAACGCCGTCGTCGGCGAAAGCGTTCGACGGCTGCCACGGATGGCCAAGGTCCACCGCCCGCAGATGCAGCTAGCCCGCCGCACGACAACGACGCCTCGACCGCTTTGGAAACACATCCCACGCCGAAGACCAAAGCCGCTCCGCCTCGAGCGGCGCCACAGAAAAAGAAGCGCTCACCTTCACCGAGACCCGTCGGTACGCGCGGTCACGACACACGCACCGTAGGCCCGGCCTTAGACAAGCTCGCCCGTTGGCGTTGGCTCCCTCCCCGAAA
>CAZNZA010000024.1:44590-52358 GCA_964577325.1 uncultured Polyangiaceae bacterium | reverse complement strand
GGTCAGTTGGCAGTTCCTGCGTCATTGGCGCTGATGGGTTGACCGAGCGTAGCGGTGCGTTCGAGCGCCAGGGGGCCGCGGGGTATCAGCTCCGCTCCAAAAAAGTCAACCAAAGCTGCCTCGTATTGGCCGCGGCTGACGCCAGAGAGAGTGGTGCTGGAGTGCGCGCCTACGTACGCTACGGCGGTGCCGTCGAGCAGCAGGTACGCTGGCACGCTCATGTTGTTGTGCACGGTGAGCGTTCCCGTCAGCTCACTGCGCCTGAGGGCGCTGGCGTCCACATCGGAAAGCATGCGTTGGGGTGCCGGTAAACCGTACTTCAAATGGCGGGCATCTTGGGGAGGGATCGAAATGCCCTGGGATGTGGGGCTCTCACCACGCGTGTCGATTCTGGTGGCGGTCATGGACAGTCGACCGCCGCCGCTGCTCCGCAGTTCGGCTTGAACAGGCACCCAATTTTCCTCACAGGCGCTCGCGGTGGGGGCGACTGAAAGCCATTCCAGCAAGAAGCGACACAGGAGTGGGCCTCCAAATCCCGCGTCGATCACTTCTACCTGGGTCAACTCCAGAGCACCCCGTTTGGACTCGAAGCGCCAGGTCCGCGCGGAGCGGCCGAGAACGTCGGGTGCGGGGCGCACCTCGGAGTCGACGTTCAAGAGCGGGGTGACGTCGGCTCGACCTTCGCGCATTAAAGCGGCAAGGGTGCCGGGAGGCAGGACCCGGTAGTCGCGTTGCTCCGGCCACAGCAGCAAGTGCCCATAGTTTTCGTAGCGGGCGAGCACCCGTGTTCCGCTCGAGACGGGGAACGCGCGGCCTTCGAGCTCGATGCGCATGCGCCCGTGTGACTGCAGGTGAATGGTCAAGTTGCGGCTCGTCTTCTCACGAAACTCTCGCAGGCGCTGCTTGCTGGCTGCCAAAGGAACGAGGGCCGAGTGGAAGTCAGGCCACGCAAGTTGCGCCTCGATCACCGCCCGCGTGTGAGACTTCGACAGCAGAGGCGCAGAGGTGGGCGCTTGGTGAACGGCGTAGGGTTCAGGGTGGGGAGGGGTTGGCCGCCGCGTATCCTGACGCTTCGTCGACGGCCGGGTCGACGACGGCTCCACGTTGGGATACTTCAAGGGCGCGCGGCTGTGGGCAAGCAGGGGAGCGGGCGTCAACGTGGCGTTTGGGCTCGGCGGGAGGTCGCCAAGCCGCCGGGTGCTGGGCTCGCCGTCGTCACAACCGCAAGCCAGTACGGCGAGTAGTAGAGCCCCACACCAGGCGGAGCGTCGACGGGAGGTCGCTCGAGACAGTTGAAGCTTCGCGTCTAGACGCTGTCGCATCGCATCTCCCAGGCGTCTTCGCCGTCCGCGTAGTAGGCTCGACGGACGCGTGTGATTGTAAACCCAAACTGTTCGTACAACGCTAAGGCTGCGGCATTCGATGCGCGAACTTCTAGGAAGATGGCGGACAGCTGCTTTACTTTTGCGTCTCGAACCAGGGCGGAAAGCAATGCCCGAGCGGCGCCCTGGCGTCGAACATCAGGCTGCGTAGCGAGGTCGATGAGCTGCATCTCGTCTGCTGCTGTCCAGGTCACAGCGTAAGCGCCTGGCGCTTCGATCGACGCACGGTGTGCGACCCAGAGCGTAGAGTGAGGCAAGCGCGCCTCGGAGTCTAGGTCGATGGCCACACCACTGAGCGTCACTAGCAGCGCCAAGCCAGGTCGCGCTCTCTCCAGGTCCTCCTGACGAACCTTCTCTACCAGCCACGGTGTCGTCATCAGCTGCTCTTGCGGCGAATCAAGCCGGCGTTGAGAAAATGGTACAAGCTCTTGCACACGTCGAAAGTGCTGGCGTCGACTTCGTCGACGATCTGGCGCACGCTGTGTCGACCGTTGACTGCGGAAAGGATGAGCTCTTCTTGCGCCGTCAATTCCGAATGTTCACCCAAACGCTCCATACCGCTGGGATCTGGCACCAGCACGTCGTCGAACTGAAACGACCCTTCGATCAACTGCCACTCGTCGACACGCCGAAAGCCCTCCATCAAGAGCCCGCCGGGGGCGAGGCCAAGGCGTGCCAAGGTAGCCTCCGGGGAAGCTTGCCCGACGTGGAACATGAAGCGCCCACTCTTCCAGCGCACGGCCTCGTACACCAGTTCCGACGTTTGCCGCTTCAGCGCTTCCCGCACCTGCCCTTCGGTGCTGAAGCCGGCCGCGACCAGTGCTTCGCCGAGCAGGCGTGTCTGGGCCTCTGGTTCCGCACTGACGCTGTCGACTACGCCTCGCTCTACGATCCCGTCTTCGACCAAATAGCGCCCCAACAGGAAGCTCGATGGCAGGTGGAAGGCGCGCGCCAAGTCGATCTTTCCCTCGCCCAAGAAAAAGACGATCTCTTGTTCGGCGTAAGCGATCCGCAGCGCGCCCGTTTGCCGCTGCAGTTCCAGCATTTGCATGACCTCGGCGATGGAGATGAAGCTGGAGTCGCCGGCCAACACTGCCGTGCGATCGCGACTGTTCGTCAGTAGGCCCAAGAGATTTCCGAGGCCTCTGAGCCGTTCGAGAGGAAACGCATCGGCTACCACGCTTGACCAAGCATCTGGCTCGAGTGGTGCGTCGAGGTGATCCAGTCGCGGCCCGAGCAGGCGCGACACGCCGCGGGCAAACGCGTGCACGATCTCTCGCTCGCGCGCTTCGGAATCCGGCGCCCCTTCTATCCGAGCTAGGTCGAAAAGCGGCGCCTCGTCTGCTTCCGGATCGTCACCGCGCTCGCGCAGGCGCTTGCGCAGAGCATTCTCCACCACGGCGTGCAGCGCGAGTGGGTCGAAGGGCTTGCTAATCGCATCGACCGCGCCCGTCTGTTGGAGAAATTGCCCCCGTATTTTGTCTCCTTTCGCGCTCATGAGCACCACCGGGATGGCGGACAGCGTCGGGTGCGCCTTCAATTGTCGGCACACCTGAAGTCCGTTCATCCCTGGCATCACGAAGTCGAGCAGCACGAGATCCACCGGATGGTGCAGCAGGACCTGAATCGCATGCTGGCCGTCCTCTGCCGCCAAGCAGCGGTAATCGCGCGCCTCCAAGTGCCGCGTTACGACCTTGCGGATCGTGGGGCTGTCATCGACAACTAGCACCGTGCGCGTCATTTGCCTCTTTCGACGTTTGCTCCGGTTGGAGCAAACGTGTTGGTACTGCTCCCGTGCGGCGTGGCGCCCTACTCGCGCAGGGCACTGATGCGCAACTCGGCAAGTTGCTCCGTTGCCACTTCAGTCGGAGCATCGCTCATCAAGTCGGTGCCGCGCTGGGTTTTCGGAAAGGCGATCACGTCGCGGATGCTCTCGCTGCCGGCGATCAACATGGCTATGCGGTCCATTCCAAGCGCGATGCCGCCATGGGGCGGGGCGCCGAACTTCAGCGCGTCGAGGAGAAATCCAAACTTACTCCGCGCCTCCTCGTCCTTGATCCCCAAGGCAGCGAATACTCGGCCTTGCACTTCGGGATCGTGGAGACGAATCGAGCCCCCGCCAATCTCAAAGCCATTCAGGACCAGGTCGTAACGGTAACATTTGACGAGCCCAGGATCAGCTTCGATCAGATCTACGTCGGCATCGTGGGGCCGAGTGAACGCGTGATGGGCAGCAGCCCACGTCTTCTTTTCTTCATCGTACTCGAACAGAGGGGGATCCACGACCCACGTGAACTGGAAGTCGTTGCCGTGACCGGTGCGTGGAATGAGGCCCATTTGCTTCGCGACCTCTACCCTCAAGTTGGCTAACACGGTGTGTACCAGGCTGGTGCGTCCAAACTGGAAACAGATGATGTCGCCATCGGTTGCTCCCACGGCTGTGTTGACCGCCAAGCGGAAGTCGTCGGTCACGCTCTTGGCGAGCGGCGATTGGGTCCAGGCACCGTCGGCGCCGACGCGGGCCCGGGCCAGCCCCCCCGCTCCCATGCTGCGCGCATACTTTTCCAGCTTGTCGCCGTCTGCTCGGCTGAAGTTGGCGCTCGCGGGGATGACGAACGCCTTGATGATCTCGGGTGGCAAATCCCTACGGTAGGTACCGTCCGCAAAGCGTTGGGCGATGGGTTCGAAGAAGGGGATGCCGCCGCCCCCATGTTGCACCGCAAGATCGGTCAGATCCGTGTGCTTCATGCCAAAGCGCAGGTCGGGCTTGTCGTTGCCATAGTCGCGCATGGAGTCGTTGAACTTCATACGTGGAAAGCTCGCGCTCGTGTATTGCTGGGAGAGATCGACGCCCAGCACTTCCTTCCAAATGCGGAAGATCAATCCTTCGACGAGGGAGAATATGTCGTCTTGATTGACGAACGATAACTCGATGTCGATCTGCGTGAACTCGGGCTGCCGGTCGACGCGCAAATCTTCATCGCGGAAGCAGCGAACTATCTGAAAGTAGCGATCGTAACCCGCCACCATGAACAGCTGCTTGAACAACTGGGGACTCTCGGCCAGCGCGTAAAACTTACCTGGAGCTACCCGCGCCGGCACCAGGAAGTTGCGCGCTCCTCCCGGTGTGTATTTGACGAGAAAGGGCGTTTCAATCTCGAGACAGCCTTGGTCGGACAGGTAGTTGCGCGTGGTCTGGTTGAGCCGGTGACGTCGGATCAGCGACTGCTGCAGCGGCTTACGGCGCAGGTCCAAGTAACGATACTGCAGGCGAATGTCTTCGCGGGTATCTAGTTCGTCGGCTATCTCGAAGGGAGGAGTCTCGCTCTTGTTGAAGACGCATACCTCGTCGACCACGACTTCTATCTCCCCCGTTGCCAGATTTGGATTGGCGGCGCTCACCATTTCGCCGCGCTTCTTGCTGTACTGCTCACCTCGGCTGCGCACGGTCCCGCGAATGCCGATGACCCATTCAGACCGCAACGTCTCGCCGCACTGGTGGCTTACCGCGTCGTGCTCCGGATCGAAGACGACCTGGGTGATGCCTTCCCGATCGCGCAAATCGATGAAGATCAAGTTCCCATGGTCACGCCGCTTGTCGACCCAACCGAAGAGAACGACTTGCTGCCCGATATCTCCGACGCGCAATTGGTCGTTGTGGTGCGTTCGTTTCAGTTCATCGATGAATCTTGACACAGCAGTCTTCCGGGTGAGGCCGTCACCAGAGCACGGCGCGGCGGGGATTGGGTCCCGCATTTAGCCTGCGTGCGCTCGGTACTCAACACCACGATGCCCCAATCCACATGGTTGAGGAGATGGTGGCAAACCATGGCCGCGCGAGGTGGCTCGGGTCTCACGCTCAAAACTGGCCCGCATCGCGAGTGGCGTGGCAATCCTCGTGGGGCCCTCCAGTTGCCCGTGTCGAACCCGCCTTCCATTCCAGGTGGCACCCCAAGTGCCCCCATCGAGATGCTGTGCCGCGCGGCTTCGGCTCTGGGTCCGGTCGTGGTTGCCCTGGCACGTCTGCAGGGTCAGGCACGCTGGGGTGATGAGCTGGCCATCATTCGTGGCCTGGGCCTCATGCAAGTGGGCGGTGAAGGCGTCGTTTCGTCGGCGCTAGCCAGTGGGCTGGCCGCGGTGCCGATCGGGAGCACCGTCTTCAGGCTGACCTTGTTGAATCCGCTGCTGGCGGGCGTAGGAGCCTGGCTTACCTTCGAACTGGCTTTGCACCTGTTTCCGCGTCGTCAGCAGCACTGGCTGCAGCCGATAGCCGCGTTGGCCGCGGCATGGATGACGGGGATGGCCGCCGTTTGGCTCGACGCCGCGAACGGTGTTGGAGGCCCCCTACTCGGCGCCTGCCTCGTGCTATTGGTCGTGCGAACCCTGCAGGGCCGGCCGCAGCGCGGCACGGGGGTACAGTGGGCAATGCTCGTGGGTCTGCTAGCAAGCGAGGCGCGTTGGGCGCTGCCGCCAGTACTCATGGGGGGCCTGGTCGGTTTGCTGCTCAACGGGCGACTGCCGTCCCTCGCCGTGGTGTTCACGCGTTTGGCACTGGCCATTGGCGTGGCCGCCACCTGTCTGCTTCCGAGCTTGGCGGAATCACTGGGTGGGCAGGACACCTGGAGACTGGGACTCGACCTCGAGCTGCCGCTGCCGGTCCAGAATGGCGCATCGCTGGCTGCAGACTTCGATGGCTATCCCGCCTTCCTGGCGATCCTGGCCTTGCTGGGCCTTCTCATATCGACTCGCGGCCGAAGACTGGCCCTTCCCATGGTTGGCACGGCTCTGGGGGCGCTGTTGTTCGACAGCCCCGTCAATCGGCTGGTGTTGATCGCGTTGTGCGCGGCCATTTCAGTGCGGGGACTGTGGTCCGTCCTGGGGTGGGTTCAGCAGACCGGGCTGCCTTTTCGCGCCATGAGTTTGCGCTTCGTTTTGGTGTTTCACCTGTGTGCTGTGCTCATGGTGATCGAGGGCGGTCAGCAGCGGGCGAGTCAGCAGCAAGTGTCAGGCGTGCGGGACTGGTCGGAAGAGGTATTCGATCGCCTGCCAGCGAATGGGCTGTTACTGGTGAACAGCCCCGAAGCGGCGTGGAGGCTATGGGCAGACCGTTTGACGCACGGTCTGCGGCCCGACGTCGTCGTCGTTCCGAGCGCCCTGCTGGCCCATGGCTCCCTTGCGCAACAGTTGCTCACGATCGAGCCCGGCCTGCACCGTTTGATTCGTGACGTCGCGGCCGAGGGGGTCGTGAGCGAATATGCGTTGGCCGAGCTTGCAGATACTCGGCCTCTGCGTGTCGAGTTTGACGCCTCCTGGTCACCCCGCATGCTGGCGCACCTGGTGGGCGATGGCCTGTGGTTCCGCTTTGCCCCTCACGCGATGGGCAGTAGTGATCGCAAGCAAGGGCTAGCTGCAGTGGAGGCTGCTGCCGGTCGTGTGGTTCGGGCCGCGCGTAGCAAAGCCGGGCGCGACGAGGCAACGCTGGCGCGTTTGAACGACGATCTATTCCGGCACGCGCTCGTCGCGGCGGTGTTGGGTGAGCGAACCACCGCTGACCGGCTTTTCCGCCGTCTTCGCCGGATAGCGCCCGGCGACGTTCGAGTCCGAGCTTTGGCGAGCGCTTTGGACGACCACCCGCGGGGCATTGCGGAGCACGAAAAATTCCTGGTGCGACAGACGCCGGTACCCAGTACCGTTGGTCCATGAGCTTTGAGCAACTCCGGTACTTCGTTGCCGTGGCCGAGACCGGGAGCACCCAGGCAGCGGCGAGGCGTGTTCATATTTCGCAGCCACCTTTGAGCCGCCAGGTCAAAGCGCTGGAAGACGAGCTCGGTACTGTCCTGTTCAAGAGGACGAGTAGGGGAATGGAGCTACAGCCGGCGGGAGCGGTATTGCTCGATCACGCGCGTCGTATCCTGGGAGCCGTCGACGACGCCCGGCGCGAGCTCAGCAAGAAACCCGGTACAATGGAGAGCGGCGCCGCCATGACAGCGCCGCCGCTCGAGTGAGAGGCGGGCTTCACTAAAAGCGCGGCCTCTCTTCAGTGATGTGCCTACAGCGCTGACGCGCCAAGGCACGATCGGGTGCCACCGCGGCACCCGTTTTGATCAGCCCGCGTCGGAAGCGTCCGCGCCGGCGTCGAGTTCCTCGACGTCCGCGTCGAGATCACTTTGATCGCCCGAATCAGGGACGTCAGGGTCAGTGGTGTCGGCGTCAGGCGCCTCGGCATCGGGCAGGTCCGAATCGTCAGTCACCGCGGATGCATCGGCGTCCGTGTCGTCGCTGGTGGCGGTGGTATCGGTGTCGTCGGTAGTGACGGTCGTATCGGTGTCGTCGGTGGTGACGGTCGTATCGGTGTCGTCAGTGGTGACGGTCGTATCGGTGTCGTC
>CAZNZA010000024.1:38619-44490 GCA_964577325.1 uncultured Polyangiaceae bacterium | reverse complement strand
GTGACGGTCGTATCGGTGTCGTCAGTGGTGACGGTCGTATCGGTGTCGTCGGTGGCGACGGTCGTATCGGTGTCGTCGGTGGCGACGGTCGTATCGGTGTCGTCGGTGGTGGCGGTCGTATCGGTGTCGTCGCCGATGATGGGTCCGGAGGTGTCGGTATCCGTATCCGTCGTATCGACGGCCGCGTCCGCGCCGCCGTCAAACTCGAGGCTCGGACCACCATCGTCGTCAGAGCAAGATGCAACGATCACAGCGAGTAGCGCTGGAGCAAGGACTCGAAGAAGCTTAGATGAGTATTTCATTGAACAAACTTTCCGCTGGGTGTTTTGGCCAGCCCAGCATTGCTGGAGGGCTGGATTATTAGAGGAAGCCGGTTGGAAAGCCACGTTTTTTGGCTACCCCCAGCAAACCTGCAACCCTGACACGGCGCGTTAGTCGTCCCGACGCCTCGCGGAAACCGCGACTAGTGACGGCAAAATCGATGCTTCGTCCTTGGACCGGCCGGGGTGGTGAGAAACGAGGCGCTGGCGAGGGCACCTCCTCGGACGTAGTAGAAACTTTTGCCTTCCTGAAGGAGCGACCTCAAAGACGAGCCAGGGCCTGCTCAACGAAGGACCGGTGCCGTGCAGCTAGTGTCTCTTGCGTCAAGTCGGGACGGTGAACGGGTGGCCCGATCAGAGCAGCAGCCCACTGCCCAAGCCGTGACATGGGGCGCAAGGCAGCCACGAGATCCCAAACCGGCAGGTGCGTCGTCTGATCCGGACATAGCTCGGTGTACGCGTCCGTGAAGCACTGCATGGCATGTTCGCCGAACGCCCACAGTACATCGAGGCGCGTGATGGCCAGGTCGGCAGCAGGATCGCCAATGGCCGCTTCCTCCCAATCTAGAACGCCCACGAGACGGCCGTTGCTCCACAACAAGTTGCCTGGCCAGTAGTCGCCGTGAAGAAGACACAGCCGGTCTGGCTGCAACCGAGACTGAGCTCGAACCAACGCATGTCTCACGGTTGCCTCGTTCAAGGTATGGTCGAGGCGGCTTGGAGGAGCGTTAATGATTCGCAAGACATCGGCGACGTGTCGAGCGAGCGTCCCCGCCGCCACCTGTTGCCGCGGCAACTGATGTATCTCCGCAAGCCGCTTTGCCATCTGGCGCAGCCTCGCTTCGCCATCGATCGGCGAAACGTCTACCTCGCCTGCCAGATATTCCATGACGAGACCAGGCTGTCCGAGGATCGAACCCGCGACGTCCAGGAGTAGGGGCTGTGGTGCGCCGATCCCGGTACCGCGCAGAAGAGCCAGGACTTGGTATTCGTAGCGCGCGGCCCGCTGACGTTCGCGCTTGGGGCCCAGCCGCGGAAGCTTCACGACCACGGTTGCCGTCTCTCGCACCGTCCCTTCAAAATCCACTGCGAAGGTATGCGCCGAGATGCCGCCGCCGAGAGGACGTGATGCGGTCAAGCGCAAGGGCCCAAAGTGCTTTTCGAGGGCCTCCTGAAGTCGACTCCAGCGCGCGTCGTGGTCCGAGCGTCCGACGCAGCCGGTCGTAGCGTCTGGCGGCGCCGGGGGTGCTTCCCGTGGTGCAGTCTGTTCCCGCTCGGCCCGCTCGTCACTCATCACCCGCTCCTCTCGTTGCCGAAGCGCCACGTGTCCGTGCTGAAGCGCCGAGGCTTTGAATGATAGGGCATCACTCTGCCGTTGCAACCACGGCCGACTGCCCTTAAAGCAACCCGCATGATTGGCATCAGCGATGAAAGCTTTCGAGAGGCCCTGAGCCACCCCCTGGACGCCACCGACTTCCCGGCGCTCGGTGTGAAGTACGAGGGTAAGGTGCGCGACAACTACACGCGCGCGGGTGAACGAACGATCATCGTCACGGACCGCATCAGTGCCTTCGACAGAGTGCTCGGGACTTTGCCGCTGAAGGGGCAGGTGTTGAACTGGATAGCTGCCTGGTGGTTCGAGAAGACCACTCACATCGCGCCGAACCACGTGTTGCGCGTCCCAGACCCGAACGTCATGGTGGCCGTCGAATGCAAACCTCTGCCGGTCGAGATGATCGTTCGCGCCTATCTGACCGGTACGACCTCCACCAGCATCTGGGTTCACTACAAGAGCGGTGCTCGGTCCTTCTGCGGACACGCGCTGCCGGACGGGCTGAAGCAGAATCAGAAGCTTCCGCAAGTGCTGCTGACTCCGAGCACCAAAGCTGCTCACGGCGACCACGACGTTTCGGCGTCTCGCGAAGAAATTCTGAGCCTGACCGGGATGCCTGCCGAGGACTTCGATACTGCGGCTCAGATGGCCTTGGAGTTGTTCGCGTTTGGGCAGGAGGTTTGCGCGAAACAGGGGCTGATCCTCGTGGACACCAAGTACGAGTTTGGCAAAACGAGTGACGGCCGCATCGTACTCATCGACGAGATCCACACGCCCGACTCGTCCCGCTTCTGGTACAGCAACACTTATCCGGAGCGATTTGCCGCTGGCGAGCAGCCGGAAAGCTTCGACAAGGAATACGTGCGCCGCTGGTTGAAGGAACGCGGATTTACGGGCGATGGCCCGATCCCAGCGATCCCCGACGAGATCAAGATTGAAGCCGTCAAACGATACGTAGAGGCCGTGCAGACCATCACGGGTGAAGCTTTCGAACCGAACTTGGAAGCTCCCATTGCCCGCATTCGTCGCAACCTCGCTCTGGAGTGAGTCGGCGCACGCCGGCTCTCGTCGAGCATCGTCGCGGAGCGACCTCCCGCTCAGCGCGACTCCGCATTGGCTCCATGTCAAGGCGCAACAGCAAAGGATGAATGACCGTGGAAGATACCGCACTTCGCCCGTCCACGTCGCGCCGAATTCCTGGTAACTGGTTAACCAACCTGGTGCTCTTCTTGGCTACGGTGGCCAGCGTGTTCTGGGCCGGCTACCATATGATGGTGGGAGGGAGCTTCGTTCCGCCTGATGACGCCGTCTGGTGGTCTGGGTGGCCGTTCGCGGTTCCCTTTCTGTTAATCCTGATCTTCCACGAGTTTGGACATTGGATCGCGGCTCAGCTGCACCGCGTGCCCGCGTCATTGCCCTACTTTCTTCCGGTGCCCGTCGTTTGGTTTGGGACGATGGGTGCGATCATCACGATGCCCGAACGCATACGTTCGCGCTCCGCCCTGCTCGACATCGGCGCGGCGGGCCCTCTTGCCGGGATGATGGTCGCCATTCCCACCATGATAATCGGGCTACGCATGAGCGAAGTCGCCCCCTTAGGCAACGAGCCGTACATTCAAGAGGGGCAGAGTCTGCTGTACGTGGCTGTAAAGTGGTTGGTGCTCGGTCCCATACCAGCGGGCTGGGACGTTCACTTGCATCCGACAGCCTTCGCCGCCTGGGGAGGATTCCTCATCACGATGATCAACCTGCTGCC
This sequence comes from uncultured Polyangiaceae bacterium, assembly GCA_964577325.1. GTDB lineage: Bacteria > Myxococcota_A > Polyangia > Polyangiales > Polyangiaceae > SZUA-265. Next base: position 41,081 of record CAZNZA010000024.1, on the reverse strand, counting down.
GTGGGGGCAACTCGACGGGGGCCACATCGCTTATGCGTTACTTGGCGAGAAGCAGAACAAGGTTGCACTCTGGGTGAGACGTAGCTTGCTCGCGTTGTTCGCCTACAACGTCTTTGCCTTCTCCGGCCCTTTGCTCGACGGTGCCGAGGGGGGCTTTGAGATCCTACTCAACAACGCGACCTTTTGGCTGGTCTGGTTCTTCGTTACGGGTTTGATGGCACGCTTTGGAGGAACGGATCACCCTCCTTGCGACGGTGGCGCCTTGACGCCAGGCCGAAGACGAGTGGCCGTGCTGTCCCTCCTTCTATTCGTGTTGCTGTTCATGCCCACTCCTGTGGCCATCCACTAGCCGCTGACTCGGTGGTGCCGGACGTCAGCTAGTATCTTGATGATAGGCGATCACGTGTCTCCCGCGCATCGCCGGAACAGCCATGCGTTTCGGCGCAGAGACGGCACTACGCTCACGGCACGGGGTCCGCGCGTCCTACATTGAAACGCCGAAACATTGGCGATCGGTCCGGCGGTCGACGGCGAAGTCAAATCTTCCATCATTGCAGGGGGTTAGCTCTGGCGCCGGCAGGATGCTGCGCTGCGCGTCCGGCAATCGGCGTGAAACGTCAAAGAAACGCCTCGCGCCGTTTATTTCGGGCGTTCGCCGGGCGCTGGATGCGCGCAGGTGAAGGCTCTGTCCGCTTGGACTCTTAATGGAGAAAAAATGTATACACGTGTCTACTCCCTCTCGACTGCTGTGTTCAGCTTGCTCGCTCTATCGGCCCCAGCTTTTGCCCAGGAGGGTACTGTCGGCGGCAATGCAGGGGTTGACCTGAACGTCGCCTCGCCCTCGGCCGACGCGGACGTCGCTACCAGCGGCGAGACCGGTTTGGCCGACGAGGCTTCCGGCGATGTGGCGCAGGCGGACCCCGCGCCGGAAGCTGCCAGCAGTTCGCTGATGCCTGCCGAGGGGACCGCTCCCATCGCTGATCCGACGCCAGAAGAAACCGCCATCGAGGCGGAGGAGGATGGCGGCGTACCTGGTTGGTTCCGCGTCGACAGCGATGGCTTGGGCCTGCAGTTGTGGTTCGGTGCGACCCATGACTTGGGTGGCATCAATCTGGCGACCAACATCTACGTCACCTCTGGGACATTCGGCGAGTTTGACATCGGCGTCGAGGTACCCTTAGGTGAACAAGTATTGCTCATTCCCATGGTCGGCATCGGTTTCGACTGGTCGCAGCAGCAGCCGTCCATGCTGATCGCTCCGCAGCTGTTCGCTTACTTGGACTTTTCGCCCATCTACATCGAGTACTGGGCGCAGTTCTTTCTCAACACACCCTTTGCCTCTGACGACGAAGTGGTGGACGGCGCCGGAACCACCGCTGCCGACGTGGCGGGAGACACGTTCTACAACCGCTTGTTCTTGCTGTACAACGTGAGCGACACGTTCGCCTTCGGCGTGCAGACGGAGCCGACCATTGCTTTGAACGATGCCGCTAAGGTCGGCGACGGCGCGATCATCAGTTTTCCTGTCGGTCTCCGTGCCAACGTCGGCTACGGTGAGAACAACACGCTTGGGCTCTTCGTTGGGTACGAAACCGTTGAAGAAGCGCGAGCGACGTACACCGATGCAGATGGTGAGACGCAGACGCGTGCCGGAATCGTCGGCCGCTTTACGTTCCTCAAGACTTGGTGATCCGCCAAACACGGCGAGAACCGGCGGCAGGCGGATGTCCCGCGCTCCGGGGCGGACATCATTTGTCCTAGCAGTGAGACTCCCGCTTGCCCCCGGTCGTGGCTCGACTACTGTTCACGTCATCGAGCCACGACCGTAAGGACGGCCGTTGAGGAGGACGCGTGCTCTCATCGCTGAGGATCCGAGATTTAGCAATCATCGAAGATGTCGAGTTGACGCTCGGCCCGGGACTTAACGTGCTGACCGGTGAGACGGGAGCTGGAAAGTCCATCGTCGTTTCCGCCCTCGAGCTCGCTTTGGGCGGGAAGGGGTCGGGCGGATTGGTGCGCACGGGTTGTCCCCACGCGGAGGTCGAGGCGCTGTTCGAACACGTCGACCGACCACTGCTCGAGAAGGTGCTCGCGGAAGTGGGGCTCGAGGACTCGGTCAAGCGGTGTCCGGAGTTCGATGAGGGGCAGTTGCTGGTGCGCCGCGTACTCCAGAGTTCGGGGCGCACGCGAGCCTACGTCAACGGCCGCCTGGTTACGACGACGCAACTCAAGCGGCTGGCGCAGGGGTTGGTGGATATCTCTTCCCAGCACGAGCATCACACCCTGACCAACCCGAGCACCCATCTGCTGTACCTGGACGCGTACGCGGCGCTGAGCGCCCAGCGTGAAAGAATGGCAGGGGCGTATGAGGCCGTGCGCCGAGCAAGCGCGGCTCTGCGCGAATTCAGCGAACGGGCCAGCAACCATCACGCCCGGTTGGAGCGCCTGCAGAGTGAGGTGGT
>CAZNZA010000024.1:36793-38519 GCA_964577325.1 uncultured Polyangiaceae bacterium | reverse complement strand
GAGGAGGTGGCGCGTGAGCTACGGCGCTACATGGACACGCTGAGCGTGCAGCCCGAGGAGCTGACGAGCCTCGAGGAGCGGCTGCATGCGGTCTCGCGCCTCAAGCGCAAGTATGGTGGCAGCGTCGAGGCAGCACTCGCGCACCTAGACCGGGCGCGCGGGGAGTTGGAGTCGCTCGCACACGCTTCTCATACCAGTCAACACCTGCAGGCGGCTTACGAGGAGGTGGTTAGTGAGGCGGTTCAGCACGCGCGCGAGCTCAGTCATCGCCGCACCGCGGCGGCGGACGGACTTGGTCGAGCGATTGCGGATGAACTGCGCTCGCTCGGCATGGGGGATGCCCGGGTTTTGGTGGAGGTATCGCCTCTTGACCCAGGGTGCGGTGGGATGACCCTGGACAGCACGGTGCTGGGTCCGAACGGCATCGACCGCGCGGAGTTTTTGATCGCGCCCAACATCGGAGAACAGCCGCGTCCCTTGGCGAGTGTGGCCAGTGGAGGAGAGTTGAGTCGCGCCATGTTGGCCATTAAGCGCGTGCTTGCCGACGTCGGTCCGGCGGGAATGTACGTCTTCGACGAAGTAGACACGGGCGTGGGCGGTGCGACAGCGGAAGTCATCGGGCGGAAGATCCGTGCTGTGGCCCGTCACCGACAAGTCTTGTGTATCACGCACCTGGCGCAGATCGCCGTGTACGCGGATCAGCACTTTCTGGTGCGTAAGCTCGTCAGCAACGGCCGCACCCTAACGCAAGTCGCTCAACTGTCGCCACGCGAGCAGACGGAGGAGGTAGCTCGCATGTTGGGAGGGATTCAAATCAGCAAGCACACCCGGGCCGCGGCTCGCGCCATGCTGCGCGTTGCCAAGGCAAAAGCTGCTTGAACAGGTGACTGGCTAGGCATCCCAATGGCGCAGCCATGCGTGGGGCGCGGGAAAGCCGCTGGAAAGTACTGCCTTGCGATACGCATCCCAATTCAAAGGAAGGCTGCGCAGATCCACACCCAGCGCGCCGTCCTTCCAGGAGATGATGGCGTACTCCACACGTTTCAGGCAACGCGGCGGCGTCTGGCCGTCAAAAGGGGCTACGAATGGTTGCCCTACGGATCCCACGTTGACGAACGTCCGTGTCCGATGTCTCCGTAGGAGTTGAACATGGGTATGACCGCACACGACGACGCGTACGTCGGGTGCAAGAGCCCAAGCGTCCAACTCCGCGTCCGTAGTGGTGCTGATGAACTGAAAGTCGTACGAGTCGGGCGACCCGTGCGTGCACAACAGCTGAGCTCCCGGTGCCAACTCCACGGTGAGCGTCGACGGCAGGGACGCCAGATACTCGCGCGCTTCCGACGACAGTTGCTCGCGGCACCAGTCAACGACGTCCATCAGCCCCGGAAACTGCTCAGTGAACGGGTCATGGTTGCCAGCCACACAGGGGCAACCGATTTGCCGAAGACGAGCCAACGTCTGAGCCGGCTGCGGGCCTAGATCAGCGATGTCGCCCAAGCACACGACTTGGTCGACGCGGGCCTCGCGCATGTCATCCAATGCCGCGTCCAGGGCTACCAGGTTGGCGTGGATGTCAGAAATCAGCGCAACCCGCATCGGGCGGACTATAGCGTGCCGCCGCTCAGGGTGCTCTATCGAAATCTCCGCTGTCGCGGCTACTGCAGAACATTTGCCCGGGCGGAGTCACTCGCCCGCCACGTCGGCTTCGCTGCGCTTGTCGGCT
>CAZNZA010000024.1:34769-36693 GCA_964577325.1 uncultured Polyangiaceae bacterium | reverse complement strand
TCCTCGACGTCGTCCCCCTGTAGTTGCCCTACGGACACTCGGGTGTCGTTGGGGCCGTCTTCACATGCCGGGCCCACCATGCCCAGCTCGCGCAATGCCGTTTCCACCATCACGCTGTGCTGCTCCACTCGCTGATCCAGGTCCGTCTTCTTCGTCGTTTCCAGGATCATCGCGACGCTTCCCAATCGTTCAGCCGTGGCGCGCGCCAAGCTTCCCACTACTGGAGGCTTCCAAGCTCTAAAACGCTGATCAAGGTCGGACTCCGTTTCGTTGACCGCCGCCACCATTTGTCTCACCAAACGGGTAGCCATCTCCTCGTCCTGGGGAGCGTAGAGAATCGTGTTGCCCACGCTGCGACGGTTTTGGATGTTGTAGTCGAAACCTTCGTGCAGATCGAGCAGAACGTCCGGCTGTACCTCCTTGACCAGCGACCAAAGGTGGCGCGCGAGGCGGCCCCGCGGCGCCGTATCGTCCATCGGAAAATTGCGGTTCAGGTTGGAGTGCTGCACCATTGGTGTGTGGCGCGTGCCGGTGTCGAGGGCCGGTTGGTTCGCTCGCGGAACGACATACACGACGCCCGAGCACACCCGGGCATTGAGCAGGCGCTCAGCAGCTATCGGACCGGAGCGTTCGTCGCCGTGTATACCAGAGACCACGACGACGGTCGGGCCATCTACGCCGGAGTTGACCTCGTAGTAAGGGGTCGACCAGCGCGTTCCGCTCAGCAGCTCTCCTTTTGGAGATGGACCGACCCACCCGGAATCTGGCGGTGACACCACCGATTCGTCGGCTTCGGGCTGGTCCCCATCGTTGGGTGCCTCCAGAAGATTTTCCCCCGCTCCGGACGCAAGAGCTGCCACCGGCGCATCATCGGACGTCGCTGTCGTTTCCGCAGTCTCGCCGTGCTCATCGGCAGCGGGCGCGGAGCCAATCGTGCTGGACACGCCCGTAGGATCGTCGGTGGGTGCTTCGGAGAAATCGCCCGCAGCGGGCTGCCCTTTTTGTGTCGTGCCGTCGTCGACAGCTTTCGTAAGAGTGGCGCCCTGCGTGTCAACTGCCGCCTCGGCCCCCCTGCCTGTCGCTGCCCCCGCTGTCTCGCCCATGACGGGCCCGGCCAACGTGCCTACGGCTGGATCGTGGCTTGCGGCGAACGCCTCTGATCCGATGGACGCCCCTAAGCGAGCTGGCTCCGTCGAGCTAAAGACCGAGGATCCTGGGGCGAACGGGTTCGACCCGCCTGAGCTTTCTCCGGGGATGGCTGTTGCAGCGCCCGCGACAGCGTCCCCAGATTCGCCCTTTCCAACGCTTGGCGCCATCTTGGTGTCATCTGTGGACTCGGCGAGAGCGGCTGTCGTTGCTGACGCCGAAGCGTTGTCGGACCTCGTATCCGCGGAGGCGTTTTCGGTCGCTTCCCGAGCATCCTCGGACGCCTTGCGCTGCGCAGGTTCTTGCTTGGACGACCCCTTAGCCGCGCGGTTCGCGGCCGCATCTTTACCCGGCTTTGCTGCCTTCTCGTGCTTCTCGTGTTTTTCCTGGGCGGCTCGTTTTCCTGCGGACTCCTGCTCCGCGGACTCCTGCTCGCGCTTCGCACGCTCTTTTTCCGTCTTGGCCTGCTCGGCGCTAGCGTCGGAGCGTTTAGAGGAGCGCCGTTCGGCGGGACGTTGCGGCTCTTTCGCGACCTCTTCTTCTTTGGGAGCTGGCGCCGCCGGTTCGTCTTCCGCTGCCGGCGCCTTATCTGGATCTGCCGCAGCTGCCAGCGCGCTGGCGCCCGTTCCCAGCATCAACGTGATGAAGCAAAGTCCACCCGTGAAGCTGCGAAATCGGTAGTGCACTCTTTCACTTTGAGCGGCGCGGGCTTGGTCTGCAACACTCAGGGTCAACGAAGCGTCCCAACATGTGCTCGCGCTGGAATCTACAGGTACGA
>CAZNZA010000024.1:3968-34669 GCA_964577325.1 uncultured Polyangiaceae bacterium | reverse complement strand
GCCGAAGCGCGGGGACGCGAAGCGAACGTGGCGTTCGTGAGCGTAAGTCTGGACGACGGCGCAGCCGCGGCCGGTAGTGCGGCTAGCGCTTGGAGGTTAACGAGCCCGGTGGCTTTCGACGAAGCTGGGACAGCGCGCCGCGCCTTTGACATTCAGACCTTGCCCACCATGGTCATCGTGTCGTCCCAAGGTGAGGTCACCGGTTGGTTTCGAGGCAGCCCTTCCCAAGCAGACTTCACAGAGGCCATCGCGCGGGCCCGCGGCATGTGAGGATGAGGCTAAGCGGGGATGACGGTGGTGCCTATGCATCCTCCGGAGTAACGGAGCAGACGTATAGTGTGATGCGCGCTGTCCGGCCGTTGGGCGGGTGAGCAGCATGGCTGCTCGAGCCGGGGCCCAATTCCGTTGCCAGGAGGATCCACGCCGAGTCCCCGTTTCCGATTGTGCGTTGCTGGCAGGGTTACTAGAAGCCCTAACCTAGAGACGCCCGATGGCGGGTATCGAGGAGTATTCGAATGTCGGTCAGCGTGGTTTGTGGCGTGAATTGGGGCGACGAAGGCAAAGGTCGAATGGTCGACTACGTCAGCAGCTCGGCGGATGTCGTGGTGCGGTACCAGGGCGGCAACAACGCGGGCCACACGGTGGTCAACGAGTTCGGCAAGTTCGCGCTCCACCTGATCCCGTCGGGGATCTTCCGGCCTGGCGTGCTCAACGTCCTGGGGCCTGGCGTCATCATCGACTTAGAGGGGCTTGCCAACGAGCTCGATGAGCTCGCGGGACGCGGCGTCGACGTCTCAAACTTGATCGTCTCCGACCGCGCGATGGTTTGCTTCCCGTTCCATCGCCGCATGGACGAGCTCGAAGAGCAGCGCCTCGGGGCCCGGGCTTACGGCTCTACCAAGAACGGCATCGCGCCCGCTTATGGGGACATCTACCTCAAAAAAGGCGTGCGCATCGGAGAGCTGATGCTCGACGTCAAGGCCGCCTTGCGAGATGTCGTGGAGTGGGCGAATCTGCGACTGCAGAAGGTTTACGGCGCCGAGCCGGTCGATGTCCCGGCTCTCGTTGGATGGTGCGAACGCAACGTAGAGCGCATTCGCTCGCGGGTGACGGATACGACGGTGGTCTTGAGGGACGCCGCGCGCGACGGTAAGCACATCCTTCTCGAGGCGCAGCTAGGTGCCTTGCGCGATGTGCATTACGGGATCTACCCCTACACCACGTCATCGTGTTGTTTGGCGGAGTACGGCCCGATCGGCGCAGGGTTGTTCGGCCACGGGGTAGACCGGGTAATGGGCGTGATGAAGGCATTCTCCACTTGTGTGGGTGAAGGTCCCTTCGTCACGCGCATGGACGACGACGATGCGGCAGGTTTACGCGAAGTCGCCCAGGAATACGGGGCTACGACTGGGCGCCCGCGCTCCATTGGCCACTTTGATGCGGTCGCATCTCGCTATGGCGTGTTGGTGCAAGGCGCAACGGAGATCGCGCTGACCAAGCTCGACAGCATCACCCACCGCAAGACCTTGAAGATCTGTACCCATTACGAGATTGACGGGCAGCGGAGCGAGACCTTTCCGATGACCAGTCAGCTATCACGTGCCGTGCCGGTGTATGAGGAGCATCCCGGCTGGTATCAAGACATCACGGGGTGTCGTGCCTTTGCTGATCTTCCCGTTGAGGCGCGGCAGTACGTCGAGCGCATCGAGGAGCTCGTTGGCTGTCACATTCGCTACGTATCGGTCGGTCCAGAGCGCGATCAGCTCATGGAGCGCTGATCAGGTCCGTTCGCGTATCACCGTTCTCGAGCTTCCAACACAGCCATGATCTGTATGCTGAGCGCGCGGCGCGTTTCGGTATGATCGGCGTGCGGACTCTTGCGCAGCTTGGCAAAGGATGCGGAGAGTCGTTGGCGCTGCACGCTGCTCAAGCTCCGAGTGGGACTCTGCGTTTGGTCGACGGCGAGTTCGGTGGTCGCGTTGAGCGCGTGCGCTCGATGACGCACCGCATGGTGATGCAACAGCGCTCGGTCGAGCAGGACGAACGGGAAGTTCGGGTGTTGGTGGGGTCCGACCCGATACTCGACGGACTTGCCCGCGGCTTCGCGCACGCGGTGCGACAGATTCTCGACGCTCGTGATGTTCAGCGCCCGATCCCCAAGCTGCCACAGAGCCGCAACGCCCCCCACCGCGGCACCGATCACGGCGCCGGTCATCAGTGAAGCCCCCCCGACCATGACATCGATGGTGCCTCCTGCGGTTGCTCCTGCCAGAGAGTAGGTGGCGAGCAACTGCTTGGCGGTCAATCCCAACGAGCTCCACACCCGCGCACTGAACAGATCGCGGGAGAACAGCGGGCGATCGAGTTCCCAATCCTGTCTCGCTCTCAAACGGTGGTGTCGATATCGCTTCTCCACGGCAGCGCGTGCCTCGAGTTCGCGCTGCCGGAGCGCGTTGAGGAAGCGTTCTTCCACGGCTGTACGTTCGCCCGAAGTCAGCCCCTCGCGGCTGCCGCGCACGGTGACGGTATGGGTGAGACATGTCGCGAGGAGCGCGGCCATTTCTTCCGCGCTATCCCGCATCCTCCGCTCCTGTTCGTGGTGCAGCGCCTCGACCGCGTGCGCCAAAGGTGTCTGCCATTCGTCGACCAGCTCACGGAACAGAGTGAGTAGACGCACCCGTTCTTTGAAGCTCGCCGTGTGAGCGTCAAAGTTGCGCACGACACTGAAGGCGGCAGCCAAGGCGTCGTGCCATACCGCGACGTTCTCGCCGGTCGTGCTGCGGTTGATGAGGGCCATGCGCGGCTGACCCGTCCAGCGCAGAATTTCGACTTCGGCCATCACGTTCTCGCGAAACGGTGTGCCGCCGTCGACGACGTAGAGGATGGCTGCTCCCTGCAGGATGGGCGTCAAAAGCTCGCATTCTTCGACGAACTCCTGGCTGCCAGCGAACGTCGCGTGAAAGGCGCGCACGGCTGCTTTTCGCTCATGAGCGTCACTGGGCTGTTGCTTCAGCCAGGCAAGCGCTCGTGCGGCGTCCTCGAAACCTGGGGTGTCCACGAGCCGGAATAGGACCTCGTCTCGCAGGGTGACGTCGTACGTCGAGCAGCGCCGGGTGGTACCCGGCAGTGGTGAGATAGCGATTGAATCTTCCTCCGCGAGCGTCGCGATGATGCTGCTCTTGCCACGGTTGACGCGGCCCACCACGGCGAAAACCGGAATCGTTGGGGAGGTCGGGCCGCTCACGGGTGGTGCGCTCCATGTTGCACCGCCGCCGGTGCGGCGATGTACGGGTGGTGCTCCACACTCACGAACGGATCTTGGAGGAAGGCCAGGCGGTCGCGCCACATCTCCAGCTCGGCGTTCGGCGCGGCGCTGTGCACCAACACGTGGATGGGGCGCACTTCGGCTCCGCACGCCCGCAGTTGAGCGATGAAGCGCCGCGTCGCCTTATCTGGAGCTTCCCAACCTTCCACCAACAACAGGACCGGTTCGTGGGCAGCGCGCGAGAGGTCGCCGAGCAGCGTCTCGTCCAGGGCGTAGTCGGCTCCTCCCGCGGTGGCCGAGCGCTGGATCCGATAGCCTCTTTCCGCAGCGAGTTGCTCGGCCTGGTCAGGGTCGAGCTGCGCGCCACGCCATGCAATGAACCAGCAATCGGCCGCGCTTGATGTGGCAGCGGCACGCGGCGCTGCCACCCGTGGTGGGGCTGTGGGGGCTGCATCAGGGCCGTGTCCACGACGCGTGGTGGCAAGCGACAGGCCGCGCATCAGTCGCCGGCGCAACTCTATGTGTGAATCGCCGAGAGCTGCGTCGAGACGCGTGAGACGCCGGCTGAAGTAGACAGCCACGGCAAGCCGCGGACCGACACCGTACACGAAGAGCGAGAGGCATAGCGGCAGCCACCACGCCCCCGACATAGCTGGTCCGTCAACGCTCACGTAGCTGCCTGTGAAGGGCACGAACTCTGTCGCGCGCACGAGTTGGGCCGATACACATCCCACCCCCAGGGTTTGGCACCATGGCGCGGTAACGACGGCAAACCAGGTCGCGAGAGTGTCCCCTTCCACGGCCCTATTGGTGGTGCTCCAAGCAAAGGTGAGGTTCGAGAACAACGCCGAGCGAAGCAGACTGAAGCCGGCGGCGGCGTGGAAGCTGGCGGCGTACCACTGCGTCGCCGACGCCACCGCGAGCAGCTCGAGTTCTCGATAGCGGCGGTGTTGGCGGCGCAGGCTCCGCCACTCTTGGGCAAAGGCCCGGTGTTCTTCATTGCGTTGCTTTGCGCGTTCCAAGAGGGAAACCAAGGCGCTGAACAACTCGCTGACCAAAGGCGAGGGCGCCAACGTGCGCCGGAGCAAAAGCCAGAGCACCGAAAGCGTCAGTAGCGCGAAGGGCCAAACGAGCGTGGCAAAAAGAAAAGTCAGCACGTTGGTGGGGTGCTCGGGATCCGCAAGCAGCAACGCCTCCGCTGTTGCGCTGCCGGCTAGTAATGACAGCACGACGAGCAGCAAATGCAGCCACGTAAATGCTTCGGCGACTCGGCTGCCGACCGTTAGATGGTGCAGCTCTTGGCGACGTCCCTCGAGCCACTTATCCAGGGCGGCGCGCAGCGATGAGCTTCCCGCCGTCAAAAGACGGTCCTGGTGCTCGAGTTCAGCAGGCGGTCGCGACTGGTCGCGTTTCAAGAACCACTCGACGTCGAGCGCTCGCCCCAGGTGTGAAAACGCCATGCGGCGCGAGTATGCCAGCTCCCGACGGTGAAGAGGAGAAGTGCGTCAGCCGAGGCGTCGTGCGCCGGATTCACCGCTAGTCCGCCGCGCAGGCAGCTCGGACGCGGGCTGTAAGATGTAGGCGTAGGCCTCATCCAATGTGTCGAAAAAGCGTAGCGGCCCGAGGGCGTGCAAACGAGCGCTCTCCAGAGCAACGCGTCCGAGTTGGAGACGCAACACCTGACTGCGCGAGACGAAAGCGTCTCGCTCCATGCCGTGCCTTAGAGCAAAGGCTTGGCCTTTGGCGAACAGATCCGCGAGCTCTGGCGACATGGCCGAGGTGGCGCGGAAGTCGCACACCACGCGGAACGGCTCAGCCTGGAGTTGGAGCACCATGTCGTGGAAAGCACCCTCTCCTGGTCCCGAACTTTGGCTCAGCACGCCCTCGAACGTGACCTTGATGATCCGAGGCTTTGTATGGGTAACCGAGACGTTGACCATCAACGTTCACCTTACGTCCTTCCCAGGCATCGCGCCAGACGCGGCTCGTGCTGGCGCGCCAATGTGGCGCGGGGTGCCAAGACGTCGGGTTGCCGAGTGTACTGTTTCGAGCTGCGGTGAGTGAATCGAGGATGGCCCGGTGCAGCTTGCTGGGGCGTGAGATGGGTCACTGTGGCAGATGACCACACCGAGCGAGGGGCGAGACAAGGGCGACGCCGTGTTTGCTCGCGCGGTTTGTAGATCGGGTTCAGGAGCGGTACGGTCGGCCATGGTCGCGCGACTCACCCACCTCCGCACACTGTTGTTGGCTATCCTGCTCGCTGGCGCGACAGAAGGCTGTCGCAGCCCGGCGCCAGAAGCGCCACCGGGTCCGTCGATCGCTCCGAGCGAGCAGCCAACGTCGGCTTCGGCCGTGGTCATCGGGACGAACATCGAAAGGTTGGAGATGCCGCGCGCAGAGGCCGTGGACGCCTTGTGTCGACTCTACGACGAGCGCGACCTCGATTGCGACGAGCGCATCACCCAGCAGGACGAGATTCAGCGCTGCGGCCACGCGGAATGTCCGAGCCAACCTGCTGCATTGGTGGCTGGGAGACGAATGCCGCTACAGGCGCTTCATCATGTGTCGCAACTGGCAACGGAGCTTGCGGATGCTCTATTGACTGAACGACCGCCTGCAGAGGGGACGTCGGATGAATCACGGGTCAGTGTAAATATAGAGCGCGCGATGAATAATCCGGCAGATTACCTCGTAACCCGGATCCAACACCGTTACTGGGACGCCCTCACGCGGACCATCCACCCCCAAAGCGACGACCTGTGGCGGGCCCTGCATGACGAGAAGCGAGGGCAAGCGGCTGCAGCAGGTCCAAACTTTTGTGCTCAACGTCTCACGCGTTGTGCCAAACGCCAGACTAGCAAAACGACCGAAGCGGCTGAGGCTGGACAAGATGAGCCGCCCCCGCACCTGTACGTTCCAGCTGCAGACGCGAATGCCCTCAAGCTGTATTCAGCGGTTGACGCTACGCAGGCAACCGTAGGCCGTGTGCCGCGCTCGGTGGATGCGGCTTGGGTGGCGGACGTCACGCGCAGAAACGCGCACGGGCTTTTGACCCTGGCGTACGACGAGCACCTGGAGCCGTTGCCGTTCGTCGTGCCCGGCGGACGCTTCAACGAGATGTACGGGTGGGACAGCTTCTTCATCACCTGGGGTTTGATAGAGCGTAGCGAGGCCTGGGCACCTCGGACCCCGATTGAGCGCGCCCACGAGACACGACGACTGGCGTTAGCCACGGCGATGGTGGAGCACCAACAGTACCAAATTACCCATTACGGTAAAGTTCTCAACGCCAACCGCACCTACTACCTCACCCGTTCCCAACCGCCTTTCGTGGCTCCCCTGGTGCGCATGGTCGCCCAGGCACGCAAGCAGCACCAAGCAGGAGACGCAGCGTCCCACGATCCTTGGCTCGAGAAGGTACTGCCTGCCGCGGTCGCGGAATACGAACGAGTATGGTCGGCGCCGCCAAGGCGCACGCCACTTTGCGACGGCAAGGTGTGCTTGGCCCGCTACTTCGGCCAAGGCACGGGACAGCCACCCGAGGTCGAGCCGGGACACTTTGCGGCCATGTATCAGAAGCACGCGGTCGCGCACGGTCACTGTCCAGCGGACGATGGCAGCGCCGATAGTCGGATCGCGTTGGTACGCTGCGCCAGCAATCTCGAACGGGCATATACGAGCGGAGAGCTCCCGGACCGCGAGCTCGACGAGTACTTCGTGCACGACCGTTGCATGCGCGAGTCCGGTCACGACACCACCTTTCGCTGGTATCGGGAAGGACGAGAGGGCTGTGCCGATCACGCTAGCATCGACCTCAATGCACTGCTGTTTCGCTACGAGGTGGACCTGGCCCAGACGTACAACGAACTCGGCGACGCGGCGCAGGCGATGCAGTGGTGTGAACGGGCGAAGGCAAGGAAGCGACTCATTCAACGTTACCTGTGGGACGACGAGCGCGGGTTGTTCGTCGACTACGACCTGGCGCGTGGCGAGCGCTCGGCTTACGTCTCGGCGACCACGCTTTATCCGCTGTGGGCTAGTCCGACCAATACCTGTGACGTTCGGTTGGTAGAGGAGGAACAAGCGTCCCGCTTGGTGCAAAGTGCCATCTCCCGTCTGGAGGCGCCGGGGGGGCTGATGGCGACTGATCCTCAGTCCTTGACGCAGGTGAATGTTCCGACACGGCTCGAGGTGCGGGGTGATGAGGTGGTAGCCACGGCGGTGGCAAGGCAGTGGGAGGCACCAAACGGGTGGGCGCCGCACCAGATGCTGGCCTGGGTAGGTTTGCAGCAGCACGGGTTCGAGGTTACCGCGCAACGTCTGGCCTATCGCTGGTTGCACATGATCGTCTCCAATTCCGCTCGGTACCACGGAACCGTCCCCGAGAAGTTCGACGTCCAAGCGCGCAGCCACGAAGTGTTCGCCGAGTATGGGAACGTCAACGCCGACTTCTCCTACATCGCCCGCGAAGGCTTTGGCTGGGTCAACGCGTCGGTCTTGGTAGGCCTCGATCTGTTGACTCCCGAACAGCGCGACCACCTTCGTCGCCTGGAGCCACCGGAATCTGTGTTTCCTTCCGTCAACTGAGCCGACGCTTCTGACGTCGTCGTTTCAGGGCTCGCCTTCGGGCGACCGCACGCTCCTGCGCATGGCCACTCGACGGACCATACCGGCAGCCGATTCAGCTTGCAGCAGCGCGGCCAAGCGCGCGTCGAGCTCGTCCGCGCGGAGTGCGCGAAACCCGACGCGCTCGTAAAACGGCGCGTTGAAGGGTAGGTCTGCAAACGTCGTGAGAGTGACATCGGCAAACCCACGTTGCTCAGCCTGCTCGACGAGACTGCGCACGAGGGCTGTTCCCATTCCCTGCCGACCGTGCGCGGGGTGAACGGCCAACGTGCGCAAGTGCAAGGAGGTTCCGTAAGGGAGGCCTGCGGCAAAAGCCACCACTTCTTCGCGCACTGCGGCGACGTACAGCGATTCGTTCTCCAACGCGGCCCGCAGCTCGGCCAATAGGGTGACCTCGCCGATGGGGACGCGACCGGCCGGAAACACGGCGTCTGCCGCTGTTTCGATCATGGGGAGACGAGTCAGTTCCGCCGCTTTACACGGTCGGACTCGGAAGCGGGGGACGGTGCCGCGGAGATGAGTCACCACTCGCAACCGCCTTCGACGAGCGTGTCGTCGGCAGAAAGAAGCACGTCGGGGCCCGGCTCCGCGACAACTGAGGGGTTTTCGTAGCGCCGGCGCCTCCGGGAGGTGCGTTGCTGATAAACGCTCGCGAAGGACTGGCGTGGGGGCTTGGGCAGGGATTGCGGCAGCTCGCCAAATCGCATCCCTGATCCTAACTCCCTGCGCTCACAGGGAGGTAGAAATTCGCTTCGGATCGCGCCGCACTTGCGCGCCATCGCCGACACCTCTATGCCGGGTTAGCATGTCCTTACGGTCGAACTGGCGATGCAGGGCGCTCTTGCGTAGGGCGTGCCGTCACTTGTGCGTCGGCTGTCTGCCGCTTGCGGTCGCCTGCCAAGAGCGTCGCGGCCCGGAGCAGCAGGCGCCACCGCCGCACATCGCGGCCCCTTCTACCACCCCATCGCCGTCACCTGTTGCCGAACATCCACCACCGTCCTTTGCGGCTGGTCGTCCCATATCGGTGGCGAACGCGGGGGTTGCTGGCTGCGATTCGCGCGCGCTGGACGGGTGGCTCGAGCTCAAGTGTCGAGCGTACAATCCAGTTGGGGGAAAGATCGTCGAGGCCGAAGTGCATGAAGCACCTGCTTCGACGCAGAAGGTCCTGCCGGAGTCGGATGGGCAGTTACGCGTCGTCCTCCCCTGGCGCAGTAGTCATGAGACGACCGCCCGCATCAAGTGGTCCGACGCCAGCTACGAGTTGCAGGTCGACGGGCAAACGGGGGCCATGCGGCGGGTGGAGACCGACGCCGTGCGCCAAGCGTGCCAAGCACTCGAGCAACGGCACGATACTTTCTTGAACGAAGTCCGCGCCGGAAGCGGCGCGGTCACCAGAGACGATGTTCGGCGCTTTCCCCGCTTCGGCCGCTGTGTCCCGGCGGGGCAAGGGGCTTGGGCGCTCGCGGCACGGAAAGTCAGCGCCTCGGGCGAGGGCGCGAAGCGTGAGGTGGTCGCTGAGCTCGAGGTGGTGCACGTGGACGAGGCGGGCGCTTTGCACTCCTTCCCGTTTGCGGTTCTGCCGTTCACTCCAGGCGGCCTAAGCGTTCCGCCCTTGATGGTATACGATTACGACGCTGACGCAGTGCCGGAGGTCATCATTCGCTATGACGTTCTGCGGCGCCCCGAAGGGCGCCGGACGTCCCCGCTCGGGGCGCAGCCTGCGGTGTTTACTTGGAGCGGTAACCGAGTGACTGCATACGGGCCTGCCGGCAAGCTTGGAGGGGGAGCGGTGCTCGTCGAGCACCTGGATCGCGACATGCGTCCGGACGTCGGACACTACGGGCCGTTTCTGGCGTGGGTGGGCAAAGAGTGTGGGGTGGGCTCGTGCCCGCGGCGCCTGGTTGGCCCTCGCTTCTTCAGTGTCTCATTGCCCGACGGCGGATTCGATGCCGGCGATGAGCGCGCTACGCAGGTGCTTTCTCGCTCGTGCAGCTCGGCTTCCGGCGCGGTGGTTCCCGAGTCGTTGTCATCGGTGGCTGACAAGCAACGTCTAGCGCTGAACGTCGCATGCAGCGTGCTGCGCGGCGCATCGGGCGGCGACGTCAGCAGAGAGCTCAAAGCAGGGCGGGAGAAGCTGTGTGGCGCGGCAAGCGAGTGTGAGCTTTTGAGCGCGTTGCTCGGGTGGGCGAAGAGCACCCCTCCGCGGACTCTACGCCCCTGAACTTCGGCGGCGCTCACGATGCGTTCCGGTGCCCATGGGGCGCAGCTTGGCTGGCTGTCCGACTCGGGCGCGGCGAGCGGCGACATGGACACAAATAGTGCTAGAGCCGCCGCATGAGTCGCATCTACCGCTCTCTTCCCGCGAAAGGCACCAAACTCGGCATCGCCTTTTCTGGCGGACTCGACACTCGCTGCGCTGTGGCGTGGCTACAGCGCCAAGGTATGAAGGTGTATACTTACACCGCGGATTTGGCACAGCCCGACGAAGACGACCCCAAGGAGATCTTACCGATTGCCACCAGTCACGGTGCACAGGCGGCGCGTTTGATCGACTGCCGTGAAGCGATGGCGCGTGAAGGCCTGGTCGCACTGCAATGCGGTGCGTTTCACCTTTCGAGTGGTGGAAAGAAGTACTTCAACACGACTCCGCTGGGAAGAGCGGTGACCACCACCAACATCATCCGTGCCATGCAGGAAGACGACGTGCACGTCTTCGGCGACGGTAGCACGCACAAAGGTAACGACATCCAGCGCTTCTATCGTTACGGCATCCTGACGAATCCGAAGCTCAAGATCTATAAGCCGTGGCTCGACACGGCCTTCGTCAGCGCGTTTGGCGGGCGGAAGGAAATGAGTGAGTATCTCAAGAGTGAAGGCTTGCCGTACTCTATGTCCGTGGAAAAGGCTTACAGTACGGATGCCAACGTTTTGGGAGCCACTCACGAAGCCAAAGACCTCGAGTTTCTGACCTCCAGCATGCACATCGTGGAGCCGATCATGGGGGTGGCACACTGGAAACCCGAGACCAGTATCTCCTCCGAAGTCGTGCGGGTCGAATTCCAGAACGGAGTGCCGAGCGCCATCAACGACGTGCGCTTTGCATCTCTCATTGAAGCCATTCTGGAAGCCAACCGTGTGGGAGGGCGCCACGGACTCGGTATGAGCGATCAAATCGAGAACCGAGTCATCGATGCAAAGAGCCGGGGTATCTACGAAGCCCCTGGGATGGCGCTGCTACACATCGCTTACGAACGCCTGCTTTCGGCAATCCACAATGAGAACACTTTGGACGCGTACTTCACGAACGGACGCCGACTGGGACGGTTTCTGTACGAGGGGAAGTGGTACGACCCGGAGGCGATGCTTTTGAAGGACGGTCTGATGCGGTGGTTGGCGCCGAGTGTCACCGGAGAGGTGACACTCGAGCTCAGGCGTGGCGACGACTACACCATCTTGCGCACCGAGGCGCAGTACATGAACTACGGGCCCGAAAAGCTGAGCATGGAGAACGTAGCCGACCCGCCGTTTTCTCCGGAGGACCGGATTGGAGCGCTGGAGTTGCAGAATCTCAGCGTAACGGACAACCGTGGGCTACTTCTGCACCATCTCCAGAGCATCCCGCGCCTAGGGGCGGATGCAGACGAGCTCGCCGGGCTACTCGCTGGCCCCGACGGCGCCAACGAGGACGGGGCTTCGCAGCCTTGAGCTCGCAGCCTCGAGCGACTAGGTGCAGGGCACCTGAGTGAGTTGCTGGTACACCCGCCAGAACGCACGAGCCGCAAGCGGAAGGTTTTGTTGCCAATCCGATGCAGCATCATGATCGGCGCCATCGGTGATGTACTTGACACAAGCAAACGCCACGCCTTCCAAAGCGCAGACCTTGGCGAGGGCGTATGCTTCCATGTCGATGGCGTCGTAATGCAGGTCGCGGCTCACGGTTTGAAAACAATCGGCGGAGGCGCACGTGCCGTGGGGCAGGTCGGGCAGGCGTGGGGTCGACTGTAAGACCGTCGGTCCCGCTTCGAAGGGGGTTTGTCCCAACTCAAAGCCTAGTCCGCGAACGTCCATGTCGCGCTGAATGAAGCGATCGCACGCCAGCACGGTGCCTCGGGTGTGCCGCGAACTGCCCGCCGTGCCGAAGTTGACGACTAGGGGCGGAAGTTGCATCGTGGCGCGGCGTTCTGCGAGAGCCTTCGTCAGGCGGTAGGTGGCATTTACCTTGCCCACGCCCGTGAACAGCACATCGACTGAAGACGACTCGAACAGTCCCGCCGCCTCCTCTCGTAGGGCTATCACCACCAACGGCTTCCGCATCGCGTCAGACATGGGTAGCGCGCCTACCACGGAAACGTTCGTTGCGGAGTCATGGGCGAGCAAAGCGTTGCGCATGGCGCAGTTTGTTCTTCGCGAGTTCTTGTTCTCTGGTCTTTGGCGGTGCGGAGGTGGTCAGGCCGTCGACGAGTTCGCGAGCTGCTCGGCTGACGGTTTCCACCGCAAGGTCGAAGGCGGCTTCGTTAGCTTGAGACGGCTTGTTGTAACCACTGACCTTGCGTACGAATTGCAGAGCGGCGGCGCGGATCTCTTCGTCGGTGGCCGGTGGAGCAAAATTGTATAAAGGACGGATGTTCCTGCACATCGGCATACGATAGCCGGCGATAGCCCGGCGATCGAGGTCCAGGCGATTGAGCCTTTGGCCTGTCGACGACGTCAGTGCAAGGTTTGACCGGCGCTGGTCTCGTGATCGGTCGCGTGCGGGTTCTTGCCTAAGTCCGGAGGAAGGTCGTCCAGGCGGCCTCCGAAGGTGGCGGCGAAGGGCAGCGCCAAGAGTCCGACGATGGCGTTAGCGTAAAACCCCAGGCCCCAGGTGTAAGCCACCGGCACGAGCGCGGTCGTCGGAGCGTTGAGGTAGAGCAACAGGGCCTGGCCCACCGGCGTGGCAGCGAACAGGCACAGTACCGCGCGCACGCCCCGCATCCCTACCACTGTGCGTCGGCTCAGTACGAGTGGGAACATGACCAGCCAACTCACGAAGGCGCCGCCGAACCAGAAGCCGCGCGTCTGCATGAGAGTGAAGCCGCTGAGCGTGAGGGCGTGCGGTTTCGTCAGCTCAATCCAAGGCGCGAATACGCTGGCCAATCCGAGCAAACTCAGCAGGGCCAACGCACCACGGCCGCGTCGGAGGAACGTCCAGGGCAGCGAACGATGCTCCGGCGGCGTCTTCTCCCATTCGGCGGCCTGCGCTTCCCGAACCTCGAACGAGGGCGGCAGATCGGCCAAAGGACGCAGGATCATGTCGCAGTGCGGACACACCTGCGCCTCATCGGAAGCGTACAACTCCCTGCAGAAGGGACAGGCCAACAACCCATTCGACACGATGCTCAGACTCTATGCGGACGCTACAGCCCTGTCGATAAGCGGCAGGGCCGGTGCCATGGGGCAAAAGCTGCAGAAAGCATGATACGCTGCGCCCGATGAGCGAGTCGGACGTCGCCGCGGCGTTTTGTATTACTCCTGGGGCAGCGGTGCTCGAGGAGGCACTGACGCACCCAAGTTTCGCGAATGAAACCCGATCCGGCATCCACAACCAGCGCCTGGAGTTCTTGGGCGACGCGGTGCTCGAGCTGTGTTCGAGCGACCTCTTGTTCAATCGCTTTCCCGATGCCGACGAAGGGGAACTCACACGCCGCCGTGCGCAATTGGTCAATGCCGACGCTCTGGCGGAGTTCGCACGCCATACCGGCGTCGATACGGCCTTGCGCTTGGGGCGAGGGGCGGAAGCCAACCACCTGCGTCGGAGCAAAAATGTACTCGCCGACGCCGTCGAAGCCTTGATCGCCGCCGCCTACTTGGACGGTGGCCTGGATGCCGCGCGGCGGGCGTGTGACCATCTGTTGAGCCGAGGGCTCGAGCAGGAGCACCTGGCCGATCCGAAGACGGACCTGCAAGAGCGGCTGCAAGCTCTCAAGCACGGCGCCCCTCACTACCGTTTGGTGGAAAGTGGGGGACCCGCGCACGAACGCTGGTTTCACGTGGAGGTCAGTGTGGGGGACCGGGTGTTGGGTCGGGGTGCCGGTTCGTCGAAGAGGGCGGCGGAGCGGGCCGCCGCCAGCGTGGCTCTGAGCGCGGATTGGTCGGAATGGGAGCGGAGTGAGAGCGGCGTGCCGGTCCCAACGGTTCACGTGCCGGTTCGATCGGATCAACCGCCAGCTTGCGATGCCCCCGTGCACGGTGCAGAGCGAAACACGCCCACTCAGCCGAGGGCTAAATGAACGGCGTCGTCCGCTGGACTCGTCGTTCCCTTTTTCTGGTGGCGGGCAGCTTGTGCGTGAGTCAAGCGTGGGCCGGGAGCTACTTGGACCGAGCTTCGATGCTCGTGCACCTTGCCAACCTCGAGCTGAGCTACCTGAGAAGAAAATTGTACGACCGCGAGCTAGCGCGGACGGTGCACCAATTGGCGGCTGCCCGTCTGGCGGCCGCTAGGGACATGGTGGTGCCGCAGGAAGTGGTGCAGGCGCATCCGCACCTGTTGTTGATGCTCGAAGATGCCGAGCGAGCGGCCAGTGCGGCGGTCAACCGCAATGCAGAGGAGTTCCTGAAGTTTCAACGCGCGGCGCGCGACGAAGAAGAGTTGTTCCGCGGCATCCTCAAACAACTCGGTTGGCAGTTGCCTCCGTTTCCCTGACGCCGTCACCTCCCGGCAATGTGCAGGACAACCTGTACATTTCCACTCACGCGTTCGCTTCACCTATCGCCACGATCACCGGGCTTGGGTTGTGGATCTTGCTCCGCGGGCTTGCTCGTGGTCGAGATGCGGGCACTTTGGAGCCCAGGCTCCGTCGGATACTGGATGGCTTCGAGGAGGTTGGGGTTGTAGTCGTGCAGATGCTCGGAACGCAGTCGTTCAATGAGCTTCACACGCGCCTCGCGCGCCGCTTGGAGGGCCAAGTGCTGCTCGATCTCAGGCCGAGCTTGGCTTTGCGACGTCGAGCTGGCCTTGCGCGTGCCGCGACGCCAGACCACCGCCCAGTGCTCGCCCTCCTTGACGGGCTGTGGTGCCAGATCGCCGTCGCGCAATTTGGACGCCGTTTCGAACAGGACCGGTGAGACGCGCACTTGCGGAACGTCCGTGCGCCCATCCGCATGGACGAAACCAACGGAGCCGCTGCGCTGACGCGTGGCTTCGTCGAGCGAACGCTCTCGAACGAGCTGCTTCCACGTCTCCGTCGCTTTCTGGCTGGTCGAGACTTGCCGCCGCAGCTCCTCCGCTTGCTCTAGCGAAGGCAGCAGCGCTCGCCAGATCAGGACCGCTTCGGGCCGTTCGAAGCGGTCGCGGAAGCGGTCGTAGTGGGCGGCGACGCTTCCCGACGATGCTGGGTTCGCCGTAGCGGACGCCAGCAAGGCGTGCTCCACCGCTTGTGCCAGCGCTTCGTTGTTGAGCGTCCGGTAGCGCTCACTGCCGTTCAAAGTTTTTTCGGCGAACTGTGATAGGCGCAGCTCCGGCACGAGTTGTTCGCGCAGCCAGCGCGTCAGCTCCTTAGCTGAGCTCATGGGCGGGGCGCTGCGGTTCACCAGTGCCTGCAGCTGCTCAGCGCTCATAGCACGGCCCCCCACGACGACGGCCGCTGCCCCGTCGGAAACGGGTTGCGCTTCCGCCCAGCTGTGGCTCGCCAATGCCACCAACACACCGGCTGTGGCAAAGCCGGACCAAACTTGGCCGCGCCGGGCCTTGGGCTTGGGCGGCAACCGTCGCGCAACACGCATCAGGTCCTTTTTAGCCCGCTCTTCGCCAGCACCGCAACCATCAGCTGGCTGCCGCAACTTCGGCCGGTGTGACCAAATCATAGACACTCGGTTTCGCGCCGAGGGCTGCGAGGCGCGTCAACGTGACGTCGCGTGCTTCCCTTCCGGCGTCTATCCCGATGCAGCGTCTCCCCAAACGGTAGGCAGTCGCCAAAGTCGTGCCGCTGCCGCAATACGGGTCCAGTACCAGATCGGTAGGGTCCGTCAGAGCAAGGATCAGGCGCTCCAACAGGCTCTCCGGTTTTTGTGTGGGGTAGCCGGTCCGCTCGCGAGCCACCGGTGCGACAATTCCGATTTCCCACACGTCCCCCAAAGGCACACCGGGCGACGCGCTTTGCGTCGAGCTCGACCGCGTGCGCCTGCCGCCGTCATCGACGACGGCTCGCTGCTTTCGCGTACCCCACGTGGCGCGCGTCGACGCGGCAAGGGGCTCGTACAACTGGTTGAAGCGGGGCTTGTGGTCGGCGCGTCGCACATAGCGCAAGAGCACATCGTGAACGCGTTGGAAGTTCGTCGTCTTCGATGGCCACCGGCGGTAGCGCCAGACGATCTCGCTCGCGAAGCACTCTGGCCCAAAGATTTCGTCACAGGCGACCTTTACGTAGTGGCTCGTCTTCGAGTCGACGTGCACCACCATGCATCCATGTGGGGCCAGTGTTCCTCGCACAGCTCGAATGCGTGGGATCAGAGCATCGAGGTAGGCGTTGATCGAACTCCAGCGGTCATCGAAGGCGGCGACGTGTTCGCGCACGATTTTGCCGCTAGTGACGTCGCGGCCCCTCCGTACGCGAGCGTGAACCTTGTTCGTCAAGAACGGAGGATCGAGGTACGCCAGCGTCACCGCACTTTGCAGCTCTCGATCCAGCGCGCGAAGTGCCGCTAGATTGTCGCCTCCGCAGAAGCGGATCGTGTCTTCACCGGCGGCAGCGAGCTGGAAAGCTGCGGGCGAGGGACTCGGTGCAAGCTCGTGCTCCGAGAGCAAAGAGAGAGAGGGGCCCATCCGTAAGATGGTGCCAATGTAGGTAAAAGTGGGCCAAGTTTGAGGTTGCCGAACCGGCTGCCGGTCGCTAGTGCCTTACCCGCCATGGCCCTACTCGTGCGTCGCGTATTGGTGGTTTGGTGGACACTCACTTTGGTCGCTTGCGAAGCCGCGCCGGTCGACGAGGATCCAGTCCGCGTGACCAAAGCGTTCATCGAACGCATGCGGTCCGTTCACGGTGACCCGGCCTTAGGCCGCAAGGCGGCCGACCTACTTTGGGAACGAGGGCGTGACCATCTTCAGGAGCTGGCGAAGCGGGCTACGGCGGCGGCGGGCCAAAAGGTAGCGCCCGAGGAGATGCTGGTCCCTTCCATGTTTTCCCTCAACTTCGAACCGAAGTCCTTCACCGCGCAGACTCGCGGGCAGTACGCCTTAGTGACGGCAACTGGCTCCAGCCCGCAGGAGGTGGCTGAAATTCACTGCGTTCGGGAGAACGGTGCGTGGCGCGTCGTCGTCGAATTCCCGGCTCTTCCTCCGATCCAGTCACGCGACGGCTGAGCAAGGACGCCGTCTAGCAGGGGCATACCGTAGAAAGGGCCGAGGAAAATGAAACGCGGGCGGCTACTGCCACCCGCATATGCCCCGGCTGCTGCCGGCCGACGCTCCGTG
This sequence comes from uncultured Polyangiaceae bacterium, assembly GCA_964577325.1. Lineage (GTDB taxonomy): Bacteria > Myxococcota_A > Polyangia > Polyangiales > Polyangiaceae > SZUA-265. The sequence goes on along the minus strand of CAZNZA010000024.1, from coordinate 17,330 downwards.
CACCGCCGGATTGGCGTGCCGAACTCAGTTCGAGAAGAAGATGGCTTCGATTTCTTCCTTCACATGCTCTTCCGTCTGCTCGCGAGCAATCGCGATCTCTTTGACGATCAGCGATCGCGCCGTATCCAGCATGCGTCGCTCTCCGAACGAGAGCTGCTTGCTCGTCTTTAGGCGATACAGGTCTCGCAGCACTTCTGCGACATCGTAGATGGACCCGGTCTTAATCTTGTCCATGAACCCGCGATAGCGACGATTCCACGTCTGCGTATCGTAGCCGACAGTTCGCTCCTTCAAGATATCAAAAATCTCGCGGATCTCCTGTTCGCTGATCACTTGGCGCAGCCCAACGGCATTCGCGTTCGATACAGGAACCATGATCTTACGGTCCGTATCCAGGATTCGGAGAACGTAGAATCGCTGCCGCGCGCCGGCGATGTCCTTTTCGTCGATGCTAATCACCTCAGCCACTCCTTGGGCTGGATAAACTGCCTTGTCCCCGACTCTGAATTCAACTACCGCGACTGGTTCCATGACTTCTCCTTCTTGAGTGGCCTCTCGCTTCGTGGTCATATTGGGCCATGTGTATGGGTCTGAGCTTGTGTGGTGCTTTCGACCCGCTTCGGGCGTTCTTCTAACGCGCTGATGTATCCCGTCACGTGTTGCGCTCTTACCGAGCGCTTTGAGTACGATGGGTTTACAGGCACTGGCCTGTGGCTACGCTTCCAGGTCGCGTCCTCTTTTGGTACCGCGCCGTTTAGTGACCGGATTTGGTACCCGGATCATGAACCGCAACCCTTCAGTCTCTCGACTAGACGGGACGAGCTTTCGAACGCCCCTGGTTCCCGCTCTCGTAGCCGAGTTGGGACTAGGCCGGAACCGAGATGACCGCTCGAACTCCGGCTGAAACTTTAGAAATGTACGAACTAACCTAGGACTAACTGCTTTGGAGTCACTCTATTCCCGTTCGACTCTCATTCCCGTTCGACTCTCGACAATACTGTCTATTTGGGGGGCAAGCGTTTCTGCAAGCAGCACGCCCACCGAGGAGGCATCACGATGTCTCAGTGAGTCACCGTGAACGCCGGGAATGAGTATAGCATGGAAAGCGCGATGAATGAAGTATCAGATTGATCCCTGCGCAAAGAGTGCGATCCGAGGCCGTAGGCGAGGCCAAAAGGCGGTGCATTCTGGCTCTGCCCCAGCACATCCGAGCACTGGCGCAGCCACAGTGAGCGCCCGGAAGCAACGTTAATTTAACCCGGCAGCACTAGTGCAGCAGCGCCCTGTTTCCGACCAGTGGTGTGTTGCCGGACCAGCGTCGTGCCAACCGTCTACCAGAGGACCATGCGAGCGAAGCTTCGGCGCTCTCGCTTGCGGCCGGACGTCATCCAAGAGTTGCCAAGGGGGGGCAAACGCGCCTCTAGCTAGGCGGCGGATGTTACTGGGCCCGAAGAGAAATGTCAAGTCGTCTACGACCCCTCGGCCGGGCCGTCCTGCTCGGCGGGCCGTGCGAGCGCGGCAGTTGGGGGGGGAGTGCTATTTCACCAAACTGTTGAGATCGAGCATCTCTTCGACGTTCGGGAGCACGACTAGCTCTACCCGTCGGTTCTTTTCACGTCCCTCAGGCGTGTCGTTGTCCGCCACGGGATCTCTAGAGCCGTATCCGGCGGCGCTCCAGTTCCGTTCGTCCAAACCCCCGCCGCCTCCTTCCAAGGGCGCGACGAGAAACTCGAGGACTGACCGAGCGCGCATGGCAGACAGACCCCAGTTGTCCTTGTAGGGGCCGCGACGTAGCGGGACATTGTCGGTATGCCCGGCCACTTGAAACTGGCGCGAACTCAGATCGGTGTCGGTGCGTATGACTTCGGCGACCTTGACCAGAATCTCCTTGCCGTCCTCACTCAAGCGCTCCTGCCCCGATGGGAAGAGCACGTCGCCCGGCAACTGAATCAGCATTCGATTGTCGCGGACCTCCACCGACAGGCCGAGTGTGGTCAGTTGCTGGAGCTTCTCGCGCAACAACTCGAACCTCTGCCGGATCTGCTCCAGTTGCTTGGCGCGGCTTTGATACTCCTGCAGTGCACGCTCTTGCGCTTCTAGGTTTTGCGTCAGGTTGTCCAGATTAACACCGCTCTCGAGCAGGTTCCTCTTCAGTTCTTGAATCTCGGCGAGGGCAGCTTGATGGTCGGCGTCGCATTTCTGGTTCTGCTGTTGTTGGGCCCGCAACTGCTGACGAAGTGCTTCGGCTTCGCGCGTCTTCTGATCCCATTCCTCTTGGGAGTATCCACAAGCCGCGGCCGTCAAAGAGAGGGCGATTACCGCCCGAGCACCGACCCACTGACCTAATTCTCGCGTTCGCTTCCGCATCGTTTGCACCTTGATCCGAGGACTACCTTGGCGCCTACCGTGCAACTCGGGCGCTCGTCAAGGCATGAGAAAACATCCGTGATTCTGAGCTCTTAATCGCGGGCCGGCGGGTTGGTGGCGGTTGCGCTATTAGCCGCGCACCGCTCCTGGCCGTCAGGCGGTGGAACGGCCACTGTGAAATAGTTGCGGTGTCATACACTGGGAAACCCCGCCTCCTGCGACTGCCCAGTGCACATTTTACGTTGACACATCGCAATAGGTGGCAATATACGTCGTGCAACATACCGTGGGTACTCGCCTTGTGATGTGCCACGGCTCGCAGGAGGCAAGAGAAACAATGGCCGCAAAAAAATCATCAAAACGAACCGCAAAGAAGAAGGCGTCGAAGAAGAAGACCGGCAAACGCGTTGCGAAGCGCGTAGGCAAGAAGGCTTCTAAGAAGAAGGCGTCCAAGAAGAAGGCGTCCAAAAAGACCGCCAAGAAGGCTGGAAAAAAAGCCGGCAAAAAGGCGGGAAAGAAGAAGGCTCGCCGCAGCAAGAAGAAGGCTCGCAAGGCCGTCACCAGCGCTCCCCCCGCAGGCGAATGACGCCGCTTCACGCCTAGCGCGTGACCTCTTGCGACTTGAGGCAATACATTCGGGTCCGGACTTCGATTCTGAGGGCGAAGAACGGATCCGAGTGAAGTCGCAGCTAGCGTGGCAAGGGCGCGAGGCATCCAGCCTTTTCGTCAGCCATGCAAGGCACGGGCGGGAGCAGTCGGATTTGGAGCCGAGAGCGGACGACCGACGTGCTTGATTCCCGCCCAGCGCCGCTGCCCCCGGGGGCGCCGGGTGACGCCCTCACGGTGTGAAGCCGAAGGGATAGTTCACCGTGCTCTCAAAGCCCCGGGATGACGGGGGAAACGGGAGTCGCCGCAGAACGTCGATCGCGCAATCCGCGAGGGATGGCGAGTGGATGGTGCTGCGCTGGGGGTTGATGGCTGCTGCCGTCACTTTACCTTGGGGGTCCAAGGTGAAGCGCAGCGTTAGCGTCCCTGCAAGCGCCGGAACGCCCGCTTGATCAGCATCGTAGCAACGGCGGAACGCTGGCCTATGTGCAGCGATGACGGCGGCGATGACCTCGGTCGTCCTCGTTTCGCGTGAGGCTCCGGAGGGCTCGGGTGATGCTGCTTGCAATTCGCCCACGGGCGGCCCAGCGGCGGGCGAGGCCGTTTCTGGCGGGCTCGGATGCATTGCCGGCGCGGACGCCGCTTCGACCGCTGTGCTGGCGCAGGGCGGGCAGGCTGCTGCGCACCCGCTGGTCACGGCGATCAAGGCAGGTATCAGACCGTTCGACATTTGCCCAGCGTACCGCGCCTGGCGTCGTAAGCACAAATTCCGGTGGTTGTGCGGCTCGACCAATGGGGATGGATCCGCTATCTGGACGCGCCAATGATGACCCCATCGTTTCTACGTTTACCGTCGCACCTCGCTTGGGCCAGTGTGCTTTCAGCGGCTTTCCTGTTCGGCTGCGGCCCGTCGTTGCCGTCCGAACAAGATTGGCCGGGAGACGCGAAGCGCTGGTACGAGCGTGCCGTTGCAAGTTATCAAACTCTAGATCTCGAAGACGCTCGTAGCGCCGTTAGCAAGGCGCTACAAGACGCGCCCGAGCGGGAAGAGGCCGTTCTGTTGGGGGCGCAAGTCGCGTTGGCTCAACTCGACTACGATGCGACGGTCGAGTTCTTGCAGAACACTACCGGCAGTCAAGCGCACTCGCTGCGCGGCCGCGCGTACTGGTACGCTGGCAGAGTGAGCGACGCGGCCAAGGAGTTGGAGGCTCTCCTTTCCGACCCCGCGGTGAAAGACCCGTGGGCGGAAGGGGTGCTGAAGCTTGCGCGCCAAGGCGCGGGTCGAGAGCCCTTTGCAGTACGGGGGAGCTTGCTGGCCGTCATGGAGATGCCGCGCTTGGAGACAACGGCCATGATTATCCCACTCGAATTGAATGGGCAGCCCGTGCTCGGCATGCTCAGCACGAGCAGCGCTGAAGTCATCGTCGATGCCTCCGACGGGCGAGATCCGTCGTGGGTCAGCGTGCGCTTCGACGGTCGTGTAGAAGTGAAGGATGTTCCTGCGCTGACGCAGGACCTGACGGGGCTGTCGCGAGAGGTGAACGTGCCGATCAAAGTTTTGCTTGGCACCAACATTTTGCGCCATCTGAACGCTACGTTCGATCTGCTAGGTAGCCAGTTCGTGGTGCGCACCTTCGAGCCTCCGCCTCCGCCAGAGGCGACGAGAGTTCCGGTTCAATACGTCCGAGGTGGAGGAATGGTCATTCGCGGGCAGGTTGGAGTGGAGTCCGAAGCACCAGCCTTCAACTTCTTCATCGACACGGCTTCTACGTTTGCGCTGGCTCTGGATGAACAAGGCTGGTCGAAGACTCGGGTCGATCTTGCTAACCTGATCCCGGTAGAGGGTGAGGAAGGCATGCGACAGGCGAGGTTGAGCCAGGTGAAGCTGGGTGCCTTCGGTGTACCGAGCGTCACCGCCGTCAGTGGCGTTGGGTTTTCGGAACTCGAGAAGACACTGGGTATCGAGGTCGATGGCTTGTTGGGCTCCGGTCTTCTCGGCCAGTTCCGAGTCACGCTGGCGGACGGGGGGCGCACGCTGTGGCTCGAAGATCTGCCCAAGCTCGAGTTCGGACCACCGCCCGCCACCGTGCCTGCCCCAGATCCGGGACTTCAGCCGCTGCCGACCCTGCCTGCCCCTTCGCCTTCCACGCCAGGCTGAAAGAAGGTCGCAGTGACTGTCCAGACGGCAATTTATCCAGGTAGCTTCGACCCTCCGACCTTCGGTCATCTCGACGTCGTGGAGCGAGCGGCGAGCATTTTTTCCCGCGTAGTGGTGGCACTTGGGGTGCATCCAACACGCCAGCCCTTGTTCTCGAACGAGGAGCGCTTGGATCTGCTTCGCGCCGTGTGCGCTCCTTTTGCCAACGTGGAGGTTTCACAGTTCGACGGGCTGCTCGTGCACTACGCACGGCAAGTAAACGCTCGTATCATCGTACGCGGGCTGCGCGCCCAAATGGACTTCGAGTACGAGCTTCATAGTGCACACGCCAACGCTGACCTCGCTCCGGAGATAGACACCATTTTTCTTCCCACGCGCACGCGTCACGGCTTCATCTCCGGTTCCCTCGTGCGCGAGATCTCGCGCCATGGAGGTGATGTGTCTCGCTACGCTCCGGCAGCGGTTTGCGCAGCGTTGGAGCGGAAGCAAAGGATTTAAAGGGCCGCGAATGGCATCGATGACGCTAGCCTTCCGCGGGCCCTGAGGCTCGTCACTAACCGCTCGTTTGCGGGCGGTGGCTTTGGTTGCTCGGTCGAGCCGGAATCAGCGCGAACACGGCGCCCATGGGGTCTTCCACCACCGCGCATCGGCCTCGCGGGGGGCTGAGGACTCGTTCTGCGTCATATAACCTTCCCCCGGCGGCTACGACGCGGGCGGCTGCCGAATCAACGTCAGGAACGGCGAAATGAACCATCCAGTGGGGTGTTATGTTTTCGTCGTCCGCCAGCTGCACGATGCCGCACACGGGGTCGTTGCCACGACGTAGTGTGTAGCAGTCGTCCTTGTCGTGTTCGCCATTCTCGAGCTGGAGCAGATGCCGGTAGAAGGCTGCCGTCAGCGCGCTGTTTCGAGTGTTGACTTCGCACCATGCAAGCGTGTTGGCTTCGTGCATGAGTTCTGCTCCAATGTGACGCTTGGCCTGCCACAGGCCAAACGTCGCACCACCGCAGTCGCAAGCCATCGCGAGCTCACCATGATCGAGTACCGCTAAAGGGCCAATGGTGATGGAACCTCCGGCGCGCTCGACTTGACGCGCAGTGTCCGAGACGTCACTGGCCGCAAAATACACGTTCCACGCCGTAGGTAAGCGTCCGCCTGACGGTAGTTGACCCAAGCCAGCAACTCTGCGTTTGCCGAGTTGACACATCGTGTAACCTCCCGTTTCAGGTCCACCGATTTCGAAGCTCCAGCCGAACAGCTGTCGGTAGAAGGTCCGGGCGATGTCGGGGCTCGGCGTCATCAAGTCAATCCAGCAGGGGGTTCCTGGCAGGTGCGCCTTGACCTCGGGCATGCCGCTGTCATACCCCGAATCGACCCGCGACGCGATGCCTGTTGCTGCGCGAGCGCGTCGCGCGTACCGTCGGCGCCGAGGGCTAGCACGGCGCCGCTCAAACGCGGGGGATCTGGGGAAGCGGGGTAGTTTGGATTGGAGTACGGTCAGAGCCAAGAACACCGCCACGTGGCACAAGCTACGTTCGCCGCTCGGTGCTTGCTGGGATCCCGAAGGCGTGACCTTTGCCATCCACTCAAAACGCGCGTCGCGAGTGCTGCTGGAACTGTTCCACACGCCATGCGGAAAGGGCGCCCGGAGGCGCTTCGTTCTGCGGCGCGGAGATGACGACACGTTCCGCGGACTGATTGCCGACGTGCCGCCAGGGGCTCTGTATGGCTTCCGTTGCTGGGGCCCCAACTGGCCGTACGAAGCCGCATGGAGGCCCGGCGGAAGCATTGCGGGTTTCATCGCGGACGTCGACAACGAGGGAAACCGCTTCAATCCCAACAAGTTGCTCATCGACCCTTATGCACGTGAGCTTTCCCACGATCGGGAGAACGCCGAGACGAGAAGCCACGGGCATCATGCTGCCATGTATGGATCTGGGCCAGCGCTTTACGCGGGGTTCGGCTCTCCTCCGTGCGTTCAGCGCGTATTTGACACCGCGCCGTGGGCACCCAAGTCGGTCGTCGTCCACGACACCACGTCCAGCGGAACCAAACCGCGTATCAACCAGAAGGACGCTGTCATCTACGAGGTGCACGTACGTGGACTGACGAAACACCCGAGTGCATCACGGCTTCGCGCACTTCTGGAGCAATACCCGAAGTTTGCTGAGGTAGTAGATGTGCCAGAAGCTTACCGCGGGACCTACCGCGGCGCCGCCATGATGGCGCCCTATCTCAAGGCGCTGGGCGTGACCACCGTGGAGTTTCTCCCCGTGCAGGAGGCGGCCAATGACTTGAACACCGACGAACTGTGTGCTGACCGCACGGAACTAGAGGCTCCGCATGGAAACTACTGGGGGTACATGACCTACGGTTTCTTCGCACCCGATAGGCGTTACGCATACGATAAGACGTGGGGCGGGCCTACGCGCGAGTTCAAAGCCATGGTCAAGGCTTTCCATGACGCGGGCTTGGAGGTGTATCTCGATGTCGTCTACAACCATACGGGAGAAGGGGGACTATGGAACGACGACCCGCTTACCGCGGAGGTATTGTGCTTCAGAGGTCTGGACAACGCGAGCTACTATGCCCTGACCGGAGAGGGAAAGCGGCGGTATTGGGAGTCGACGGGATGTGGCAACAATCTCGATTGCTCCAATCCCGCTGTGCAAAAGTTGATCTGTGACTCGCTTCACTACTGGACCACGGAAATGGGCGTCGACGGATTTCGTTTCGATCTAGCCACGGTTCTCGGGAGAGATCAGGCGCTCGACTACCAGTTCAGAGGTGGTGCCGAATTGCTCGAGAACATCGCCGAGTTTGCGCAACGTCACGACGTGGAAGTCATCGCCGAAGCCTGGGACCTCGAGGACTACACGGTGGGGGCGTTCCCCAAGGGCTGGGCGGAGTGGAACGGGCGCTACCGCGACACCGTGCGTCAGTTCTTGCGTGGTGATCCAGGTCTCACTCATAGATTCCTAGAGGTGATCAACGGGGACTACGAGTTGTTTAGGGATCAAGGTGGACCACATAAGTCAGTCAATTTCGTCGTCGCTCACGATGGGTTTACGCTCTTGGACCTCGTCAGCTATGACCAAAAGAACAACCATGAGCGTTGGCCGTTCGGTCCCAGTGACGGCGGTTCGGACCAAAACTATTCCTGGGATAGCCAAGGCGACCACGCATTGCGTCGGCAACGCATGCGAAATTTTCTGACGATCCTGATGTTCTCTCGTGGCGTCCCTATGCTGCTCGGTGGCGACGAGCTTCCGCGCACCCAGAACGGCAACAACAATCCGTACAAGATTGACTCGGCAGGGATGTGGCTGAACTTCGCGGCGCTCGCAACCTGTGCACCGACGCAGGTGCCCACGGAAGCTTCAGGGCGCTATCACGACAACTTCGGCGCGCACCGCTCTGAACACGGGGGCAATGGGTGGTTCCGCTTCGTGCACTTCTTGCTCCAGATGCGCGCGGCCCACATCGCTCTGCGCCAGGATACTTACGGCGACTTCGAAATTGGCACAGGTAACGACGTGAGCATGCTGTTCTACAATCCACGAGGAGACCTGGGGTTAATAGAGGGAGACCTTGCCTTGCAGTGGTACATCGACGGCAGCGCCGTGGGTGATTGTGATTTCCTCCTTCTCGTCAACATGGGCGCGGCAGCAGTGACGTTCAGTTTTGCAGACCTGGGTAGAGGTGGGCCATGGAGACGCATCATCGACACTGCCGCCTGGGCAGAGTCTTCTGATAACCTGTGGCAATACGGTTCCGTCGCGACCATCGACTCTGGAACATACGGCTTGGCGGGCCAGTCGGTAGCCGTGCTTCAACGCCACGCCGTTGAGGATTAGGGGGTACTGCTTCAGCATCAGAACAAATGGCTCATGGATCGGCGCCACTTCACGGTTCACCCCCCGTCGCTCAGCCGCCGTTCCAACGTTCGTCGATGAATCGAAGCGGGAGCGCGTAGTTCACCCGCGCAGTGCGTTTGGTCTGGCCATTACCCGGGGTACACGCCACGTCGAGGATGCGCCCGCCCTGAGTATGCAGGGCTTGCCGTAGGCGGTCCAAGCGAGCCCGGAGCGCCAGAACGCTGCTAGCGTGGATTTCGACTGAACGTTCAACGGCATGAGCTAGGCGTTGAGTTCGCCGCTGGCTGGCGCGGGGTTGGTTGTGATCACTCGACATGGTTCGATCGGCGACGAAAAGCGAAACGAAGCTCGGCGCAAGCCAAAGTCGCCCAAGTAGGACGCTGCGCGACGGTACTGATGGCCGTCGTGGCGCATCAACAGGAGTAACCACCGCTTGGTTATGGTATTCCCGAGACGGGACCGATTGCTGTGCTTGGCACACCACCGGGCTTAGGGCACAAACGCCGCGTGAGTGCCGCGTCTTCGTCTTGCCTTATCACTTATCGCTCTGTGCTCGGGCTCGCCCTGCCGGTCATGGTGTCCAATCTTTCGACACCGCTGCTTGGGCTAGTGGATACGGCGGTGCTGGGGCGCTCACCGGACGGCGCCCTGCTTGCCGCGGTGGCACTCGGCTCGATGGTGTTCACGTTCGTATTTTGGGGATTCGGATTTCTGCGCATGGGGACCTCGGGCATCGTCGCGCAAGCCGACGGCGCTGGGGATGCACAGCTGGTGAAGCGAACACTATGGCGCGCGCTGCTTCTGGCATCGCTGCTCGGCCTGGCGCTCCTAGCACTGCAGCAACTGATCGCGCATGCGGCGTTCGTACTGATAGATGGCGCTGGGCGTGCACGTGCTTTAGCCCGCGATTACTTCGAGATTCGCATTTGGGCAGCCCCCGCAACCCTCGCCAACTACGCGATCGCGGGCTTCCTGGTCGGCACGGGACGAACGCGCCTGGTACTGTTCGTTCAGTTGGTGCTGAACGGGTGTAACCTAATCCTCGACGTGTCATTCGTCGTCGGCCTGGGCTGGGGTGTTGCTGGGGTAGCTTGGGGCAGCGTAATCGCAGAGCAAGTAGCGCTGATGTACGGCCTGTGGATGGTCCGGCCAACCCTGACGATGCGGCGTGGCGAGAACGAGCGTCGCAGCTCCACGCTCGGCGCGGCAGTTCAGTGGTGGGGCGAACTCTTGGAGGCTCGGGCGTTCAAGCGGTTGCTTGCGGTAAACGTGAACCTCATGCTGCGCACCTTAGCCTTGATAGCTGTGTTCGCATTCTTCACGGTTCAAGGGGCGCGTTTCGGGGAAACGACTTTGGCGGCGAATGCGATTCTGATGCAGCTGGTGTCCCTGTCGGCATACTTCTTGGACGGTGTTGCCAGCGCAACTGAGCGCCTAGTCGGGTTTGCGTTGGGCCAGGGTCAGCGCCACGCATTCTCCACCGCGGTGCGCAGATCCACCGTCTGCGCCGTGGCGATCGCGATACTCTTGTCGCTGCTCTTTCACTGGAGCGGTCCAACCATCATCGGCTGGCTGACGAGCGCGCCCGAAGTGCGTGCTGAAGCATGGCGGCACCTTCCTTGGGCGGCCTGGGGACCTGTGGCTGGAGTATGGGCTTTCCAGCTCGATGGCATCTACATAGGTGCCACCCAAACGAGCAACCTGCGGAACGCGATGATCGCCGCTCTTGCCATATTCTTGGGCGCATGGTGGGCGCTGCGTGGGTGGGGCAACCATGGCCTGTGGGCATCGCTGTTCGTGCACTACGCCGCCCGCGCGCTGAGTTTGGCCTACTACTATCCCGGACTCATGCGCAGTTTCGCCGCGCGTTGAAACGGGCGGGATGGCGTCGCGTACGCCACGCATGTTGGATGCGATGGGATTCGACCAATGGTAAGAACCGAGGACCGCCTCTCATGATCCAGCGTCGACGACCACCACGTTTGTTTACCCTGATTTTTTTGATCGTCGTGGTGGTGCTGGCCATGCGCCTGCTCAAGGACTACGCCTCCCGAGCTTCCGAGGCAGACCCAGGTGCACCTCCTCCTGCTCCAGGTTGAACCACGACCCGAACAGCCGGAACTCGACATTCCTTCCGGCCACGGCGCGCAGCCCTTGGCGGGTGCGGCCGAATTGCGTGCGGAGGCGCTCCGAGCGGACTAGAAGGGGGACATGGCCTCTCGACCACCCCCGCATCTACACTACGGGTCCCCGCGCAAACTGCCCCGGGCAAGGGAGCTCGTGGGTCGGGTGGCGGTGCTCGATATCGCCTTCGCGGGTGGTCCGGGGAAGACCGGTTTCGAGCACGTGACGTTGCCCCTGATCCGCGATTTGGGCGAGCGCCTGGCCGCGTGGGTCGACCACCACGATCACGACCGTCACGCTGACTTTGCTGATGACCCACGCTTCGTGCTGGCGACCAAGGCACAACATGGTGCTTGCCCGGAGATGATCACCCCCAGCCTGGTCGATCGCGTAGGGGCCGTCGACAGTCTCGTGTGTCACACCGATTTCGACGGACTTGCCAGCGCGGCTAAGTGGATCCGCGGGGGCATCGAGCCGTACCCGGGCTGCGACGCCGACGCCCGAGCCATCGATACGCGCGTTGGGCAGGCAAGTGCCATCGGCGTCAGGTTGGACCGAGCCCTGCGCGCCCGTCCCCGGGATACGGGGTTATTTGGGTTGGTCGTGCGACATCTGGCCACCGGATTGACCGATCCCGGATTGTGGCAGCCGATCGACGCCGCAGCAGAGGAGCTGCTGCCCATCGAACAGGAAACGCGTCGCGCCGCTTCGGCCTATCGCCGCTTCGATGGAGTGGCCGTGGTGGACATCCGGACCGGCTACAAGGGCGTGGACAAGACGTTACTTTTGCTGATGGGGCAGGAGCGTGCAACCGTGAGTGTGGTCATCGACCAGCACAACGTCAGTGTGGCTGCTCCCTTCGACAGTGGCTTCAACTTCCTGGAAATGTTTGGGATGAGTGGAGGAATGCCGACCCGCGTTTCCCTGCCTCACAAACAATTGAAGCGCGTGCTCACCAAGCTGGGGCTCACCACTTCTGATCAGCAGCTGTTCCTGGATTAGGTCTTCCCGATGTGGACAACTCCAGGAAATATCCACAGGTTCTCAACCCATGATGCGAAACATCAGCCGACTCCGGCGCTGTGTCACCTTGGCTTCCGCGTCGGCCGTCGTGCACACGGCGGTGCTTGCGCTCGGAGCTCAACCCGTCTCACCGGTTGGTAGTTCCGTTACCAGCGCAACCCCTCGAGGTCCGGCGCTACCCGTCGCCACGAACCCACAGTCAGAGCCCGCCCCTGCGTCGGCGGGGCCGCTGCGTGAGCGGTACGAGGTCCCCGCGGGACGTGAGCAAGGAAGGCTCGAGCTGAGACGCGACGGTGCTCTGCTCGAGGCGACGGTGTGCCGCTCGGAGTGCACGTGGCAGAGCGCTACGCGCTGGACGCTGCCCGAGCCGTTCTCCGGAGCCGCGGGCGAATTCGAGGTGGTAACTTTAGGTGAACAGCGGCGGGCAGGACATTTTTCCGTGCGTCACGGCGAGCGCCGGTATGAGCTCGTGATTGCAGCTGCCCACGGCTCTCCGGTGACTACGTTTGGTGTCGTCGAGGCATTTGCCGGAGAGTCCGGACTTGCGGAGGGAGAGGCGCCTGATCGGCGGGGAAGGGTCGTCGAACGACTGGCGCAAGCGGATGGCGCCCATCAAATCGTGGTGGGCGATGTCCGCGAAGACGTCACCCTCTGCGGCCGCCAGGCTCTGCTGGTGCCCAAGTTGCTGCACCCGCAAACGCTTTCCCTGCGCCGCGTGAAGTTTCAGCGCCTGCCGAAGGCGGAGCGAGACATCGCCGTTCGTCTGAAGCCCGCACCGATAGGCGAACAAGCTGCCGTGCCAGCACTTGCCGCCATGGTGGCGTCTAGCGCGCGTGGCACCCCTGCGGCACTGACCGACAATGATCCCAACACCACGTGGACGGAGGGCCGCAGTGGAGACGGCAGCGGCGAATTCGTCGTGCTGCGCGCTCCAAGCGGTGTCGGTTTGACGGGCGTGGTGCTCACCGCACCAAGCCACAGAGATGACGGTTACAGATTACCAAAGACGCTGTGGCTGGCGTCGGACGACGCCGTGTTCCACGTCGAGTTGCCTGCGGACGACGGAAACCTCGACCAGTGGTTCGTTCCGTTCCCGGAGCCGATCACGACCGGGTGTTTGGCGATCGCTCTCGATACGGCGCAGGATTTACCCGAAGCGCAGCGTCCATCCGAAGCGCAGCGTCCATCCGAAGCGCAGGGGTCATC
>CAZNZA010000024.1:1254-3868 GCA_964577325.1 uncultured Polyangiaceae bacterium | reverse complement strand
CCGAAGCGCAGCGTCCATCCGAAGCGCAGCGTCCATCCGAAGCGCAGGGGTCATCCGAAGCGCAGGGGTCATCCGAAGCGCAGGGGTCATCCGAAGCGCAGCGTCCATCCGAAGCTGCAGACCAGGGGAGTGCCGTGCACGTGGGTTTGGCGGAAGTGATGGTGACCACAGACGTCGATGACGCCCGTTTGAACGCCGCCCTAGAGGCCCTGGACAGCGGCGGAGATGAAGCGGACCGCGCGCAACGTCTGCTCATTGCGGTCGGAGCATTCGACCGCGTCAAAAAGCGCTTTCGCGGCTACTCACAATCCGGACGCATGCGCGCTTTGAACGTCATGGACGCCTCGAGCTGTCGGATGGCTGCGCCAGTCTACGTCCGGGCATTGTACTCGAGCGACGATGCCGAGCGCCAACACGGCGAGCGCCGCCTTCTAAGCTGTAAGGCCGCGGCCATTCCTGTACTAGAGAGAACGCTGCCGAAGGTCGGAGCGGAGCGGGCGCGGAGCTTGGTTTCGGTTCTGCTCCGTCTCGATCCCGCGCGAGCCATCGACGCTATGGCCCCCTTGTTGACGGTAGGACCGCGCGACAGACGGCGCGTACTACGGGAAGCATTCGAACGTGCCGCGCGCGATGAGGGTTCCCAAGCGCGGCTGCGTCAATTGCTGAGCGACCCAGAGCTTCAGCCGATTCAGGGGCTGGCTGTAATGCGAGCTTTAGGTGAACAGTTGCTGCGCTATCGGCAAGTGGCTGCGTCTCGCTTGCAGGCATGGCTTGATGCCACGGATTTCGAGACTCGCTACCGACTCCTGGCTCCGGCGGCAATGCTAGCTCCCTTCAACGATGCGCTTGCCGCTTACCTTCAAACCGCGTTGCGCGATGAAACCGATCCCTTGTTGCGCACCGAAGCAGCGCGTCGGGCACCCGCGCACCCAGCCCTAGTTCCACTTCTCGTCGCTGCCGTCTCGGATCCTCACGTGCGCGTGCGTGAAGCCGCGGTGAACAACTTGGCTGACCACGCGGTACAGAAGGCGCGGACAGCATTGTTGACTCGGCTCGAGGAGGATCCGTGGCCCCTCGTGCGTGAGGCAGCAGTACGCGCGCTAGTCGCCCTACCCGCTCACCCGCAGACCGCACGGCAACTTGCGCAAACGGCGCGACGAGACGAATCAGCAGCCGTTCGCCGGCCCGCGCTTCACGCTCTGGGAAAGTTGGGAGCCGTCTCTGAAAGCTCGGCAGTTCGCGAAGCATTCGAAGAAGACGAAGACATGCACGTCCGCGCCACTGCCGCCGCGACCTTGGGCATGCTTTGCGACCGCGGCATGATCGACGCGCTGACGGTCCAGGCGGTGCAACTCGTCGACCCTGGGGCAAGCGAGGCAGGGCGGGTAGTCGGCAGGGCGAGCCTGAGCGCCCTCGGTCGTCTGGCCCCAGCGGACCTGGAAAGGCGTGTGAGTCCGTTTTTTGCCAAAGGCGTTCCCCGCGTTGCACAGTCCGCCGCGACTGCGGCTTTGTCCCATCCCAATCCTTGCGGATCCACCGCTGGACGCGATGAGCGAAGCGCGGTGCAACCCGGTTCCATGGCTCGACGCCATGGTGAAAGAGAAGAAACACGATGAGCGCACCGTTGGTTTTCGCGATCGCTGCAGCCGCCCTCGCTTGGGCACTCACCGGAACGCTCGTAGGCGTGGGGCTCCTTGGCGTGATGGCGCTGTGGTCGGGCGCGATGCTGACGCTTTTACTCGCTGCCTACGCTTGGAATGCCATCACTTCGGCACCGCCGTGGTCGTCGACCACTCTCGCCGCTAGCGCCCTGACGTCGGTTGTTGCGTTCGTGTTGTTTGGTCTGATCAAACAGGCGACGAACCACCGTCCGCTCGGGGCAGCGACGCTTGCCGTGCTTGTGGGAGTGGCGTTTGTCGCGCTTCTGATCATCGCGCGGCGGCTCCGTATCAACGACACCTGGGGCCGCGGCTTCGCCCTGGTGGCGGCTTTGGGTTGGCTCCTCGCTGCCGGGGCTTCGTGGAGCTGGCAGCACTGGCTGCAGGTAGTCGTAGGTGTGGCGTTGTTCGTGTCGTGTCTACTGCTGCAACGCCGATTTGCGGCTGGCACAGTTCCGACGTGGATGCCTTGGGTCCTGCCGGGGGTCGTCGTTTTGAACCTGGGTTGGGTCGTTTTGGGGCTTCCACCATCAGTGCAAGAAGCCACCATCGTGCTGGGTTTGTTGGGCGTGTTGAGCTGATGCCCTGAAGCGTAGCGGTCGCTGCGCCGCTATCTTGCTTCGGGCGGTTGACGCCCTCGCTATTCGGACTCAGCTTCACCTGATGTCCCTCGCCCAAGCCTCGGAACTGGTGCATGTCTCACGATAACGCTGCCTCCTTTCGTCTATCGTCAGTCAGCCCCCTGAACGACCGCTTCGATGCTGGACGAGGTAGCCAGGCGGCGAGCGCCCCGGGACACGATCCTGCGCGGAGCCAACTGTGATCGGACTCATTCACCTTTGGTGGTGTGCCCGTTCACTAGCCGAGCGCGGGTTGGCCTGGCTGCGTGCCGTTGGCTTGCGGTGGTCACGGCGCTTGGGATCGATGCTGCGATTGGGGCGGATGCTGCGCTTGGG
>CAZNZA010000024.1:0-1154 GCA_964577325.1 uncultured Polyangiaceae bacterium | reverse complement strand
ATGGACGCTGCGCTTGGCCTTCATACAGCGCCGCATACCCGCACTGGCCGCGGCCCTTGCCGTCGCATGGTTTGTCCAGGATGCACCTGCCAGCAGTGCCCATCGTCCGCCTGCAGACGCGCCGCGAGTGAACGAGGGCGATGTAGACGTTGCTCCGCTTCCCCGCGGCTACGATACGTTCGACGCTGGCTGGCTCCACCTTGCGTATCCCCCTTCGCTCAGTCGCTGGGTCGAGCCGTTGATCGAGGAAGCCCGCGCCTTCCGAACCGAAGCCAGCCTACGTTTGGGCCAACAGGTTTTGACCAGAGTCAGGGTTCGCTTGGCGGAGGATCCGACGCAAATGGCAACCTTGGCACCCATCGGTGCTCCGTACCCCAAATATGCCGTTGGCGTCGCCTACTCCGGATTGGATCTGATCCTTCTCACGGAGCGACCCGTGCACGCAAACAGCGAACATGATCTCGTGGAAACTTTTCGCCATGAACTGGCGCACCTAGCGTTGGAAGAGGCAGTCAGCGGTGCACGCGTGCCGTTGTGGTTCAACGAAGGCCTGGCCATCCATCTGGCAAGGGAACGGGCCTTTGGGCGTACGCAGACGCTGTGGACCGCTGTCGTGAGTGGCAATCTCCTATCACTCAACGATATCGTTCGACACTTTCCCGACGATATCGTGGGTGTGCCGCTCGCGTACGCGCAATCGGCTGACGTGGTGCGCTACCTGTTGCGTCAAGAAGACGCCGAACGCTTTCGTTTACTCATAAAGAAACTGCGACGAGGAGAAGCCTTCGACGACGCCCTGTCCGACTCGTACGGCCTCGACACCTACAGCTTGGAACGAGTTTGGCGCGCTGATGTGGAGAGCCGGTACACGGTGTGGCCGGTCGTCATGAGCGGCAGCGTGATCTGGGGCGGCGCGATCGTGCTCGCCGCCTTGGCGTGGCGACGCAAGAAGAAGCGCCAGGAGCGCACGCTGCGGCGTTGGGCTCGCGAAGAGGCGCTCGAGGAATTCCGGCGCATGAAGGCGGTCCAAAGCAAACAGCCGATGGCGTCTTCGGGCGCTGACTTCCAGCACGGGCTGGTGTTTACTCGTGAAACGCCACTCCCCAAGGTGGAGCACGACGGGGACTGGCACACCCTGCACTGACACCACCCTG
>CAZNZA010000023.1:0-52980 GCA_964577325.1 uncultured Polyangiaceae bacterium | reverse complement strand
CCGGCGCTGCGGGCGCAGCCATCGAGGGCTGCTGGGACGCACAGCCGATGCTGGTCGCCAGTATCAAGGCTGCCCAGGAGACGACCGTGATCTGAGGAGCAGTGGGGAAGGTCCTGCGGGTGGCCCGGAGTCGTACGTTCATTGAGGCGCAGGGTAAGTCAACCGTCAGCGACGAGCGAGGTCAGGGTGGGAAAAAGCACCCCCGGCCAGCAGGCCATTCCAGACCTCCAAACGCATTCGGAGTTGCTCATCAAACCGCTCACCGGTGCCTCGCTTTTGACAATTGACGACGAATGCAGCTATCGGGCGGCATGCCCGCACGCCGAATCCTCGTCACGAGCGCCTTGCCCTACGCCAATGGGCACATCCACCTCGGACATGTCGTGGAGTACGTCCAGACGGACATCTTCGTGCGCTTCCAAAAGTCACAGGGGCACGACTGCCGCTACTTCTGCGCCGATGACACCCACGGCGCCGCAATCATGATCCGCGCGCGCCAAGAGAACACGAGCGAGCAAGCCATCATCGACAGTATGAGCGCTGCGCACCAGAGGGACTTCGCCACGTTCGGGATCCAAGTCGATCACTATGGAAGTACGCACAGCGCCGCCAACGAAGCACTTTGTCGACAATTCTGGCAACGGATCAATGAGGCAGGTCGCGTAACCGTCAAAGACGTAAGTCAGTTGTTCGACGTTCGAGAAGGTGTTTTTCTAGCCGATCGTTTCGTCAAGGGAACCTGCCCGCGATGCAACCAACCGGACCAGTACGGCGATAGCTGTGAGAAATGCGGAGCGACCTATAGCGCGACCGATCTGCGCGACGCCAAAAGTACCCTTTCGGGAACGAAGCCTGAACTGCGAACGGCCAAACACTGTTTCGTACAGATCGAGCCGGAGCATGACTTTCTCACGCAGTGGACGCGCAGCCCGGGACGACTTCAGCCCGAAGTGGCGAACTATCTCAACAATTTCTTCCTCAACAATCCCTTGCGTGACTGGGATGTCTCACGCCCTGCTCCATACTTCGGCTTCGAAATTCCCGATCATCCCGGAAACTTCTGGTACGTCTGGTTCGACGCACCCATTGGTTACCTGGCGAGCACACAGGAATGGTGTCAAGCAAACGGCCAATCGTTGGACGACTGGTGGCGGTCGGAGACGACGGAGATCGTGCATGTCATCGGAAAGGACATCGTGTACTTCCACACTCTGTTCTGGCCCGCGATGCTCAAGCACGCAGGCTACAGCTTGCCTTCACGCGTGCACGTACATGGTTTTCTCACCGTTAACGGAGAGAAAATGTCCAAGAGCCGAGGCACGAACATCTTGGCGTCTACCTATGCGGCACACCTGGATCCGGCTTATCTTCGCTACTACTACGCGAGCAAATTGGGCTCGAGTATGGACGACCTCGATCTGGATTTGCAGGACTTTCCACAGAAAGTTAACAGCGATCTAATCGGCAAGGTCGTCAACCTCGCCAGCCGCAGTGCCCGCTTCATCGAGGCGTGCGGCCTGTCCGAGGAGTATCCCGATGACGGCGGACTGTTCGAAGCCGGGCGTTTGGCGGGAAGGGAAATCGCCGAAGCCTACGAGAATTTCGACACGGCCAAGGCCATGCGCCTGATCATGGGTCTCGCCGACCGCGCCAACGAGTACATCGATCGCAAGCAACCGTGGTCGCTGCGCAAGCAGCCCGAGAAGGCCCGCGAGGTGCAAGACGTTTGCACGGTGTGCCTGAATCTGTATCGGCAGTTGATGGTATACCTCGCGCCCGTGCTGCCGCAGCTCGCCACGGAAAGTGAGGCCCTGATCAAAGCTTCCGTTTCCCGCTGGGCCGATTCCCAAACACCAACGCTCGGCCACGCCATTGGCAAGTTCAAGCCTCTTCTAGCGCGCCTGGATCCGAAGGCCGTGGAGGCCATGTTGGAAGAGAGTCGGGTCAACGCCGCGGCCTCCACCACCAAGACAGAAACCTTGCAAGCGCCCCAGACTTCTTCTTTCGATGATCCATCTGAGCCTCTGCAAGCGGAGCCACTCGCGGCAGAATGCTCCATTTCCGACTTCTCCAAGATAGATTTGCGAGTCGCCCGCATCGTTGCGGCAGAGGCGGTACCCGAGGCTCGCAAGCTACTCAAGCTCACCGTCAGCCTAGGAGGAGAAGCGCGCCGCACGGTGTTCGCCGGCATCAAAAGCGCCTACACGGCCGAAGAGCTGCTCGGGAGATTGGTGGTCGTCGTGGCCAACCTAGCGCCCCGCCAAATGAAGTTCGGCACGAGCGAGGGAATGGTCATTGCAGCTGGCCCTGGCGGCGACGATATTTTTTTGCTTTCTCCGGACGAGGGAGCGCTTCCAGGGCAGCGGGTACACTGATCACGGCTTTTCGGTGACACTGCTCACCCGACGTTCAGCTAGCACCGCGACGATGACGTGCTGGGCGCCACGTTTGTCCAAACCAATCAAGAGGTCCAGATGCTGTTCGAGATCACCCATCGCGGCGGTGATCAGACCGGCACGGGTGATCGGAAACTGCAACTTCTCGTGATGAATCAGACGTAGGAGACGCTGTAGCTGCTCCGAGGATACACGGCGTAGTCCGTCATTCTTCATGTTCGTTCCCTTGGATGGAGGACTCGAGCGGCGGTCCTCATGCGCTCACCACTACCGCAGTCACGCACATCTCATCGTCCCACCCGAAGCTGCCGCGCAAAGCCGGAGTTGCTTCGAGCTCTCGCACCAGTTGAGCTGAAATGGGTTTGACCGAGAAAGTTTGGCAACTGAAATCTGGCCACACTTCGACCTCGTGAAAACCTATGAACCGCCGCAGCAGAGGGTACAGTGCCTTGTATACGGCTTCCTTGGCTGAGAATCGCAGTACGGCGCACCGCGACTCGCTTGGCTGGCAGGGTGCGTCACGCTCCGCTGAGGTCAGCACGCGCTCCAACACCCCATCACTCATCGGCACGATTCGTTCTCCGTCGATGCCCAAGCTTCGCACACTCGTCTCACGGAGGGCTACCGCCACACCACACCAGCCGGCCGTATGCGATAGCGAACCAATGACTTCTGGCGGCCAGGAGGGACTACGGTCATCGTGATTCAGCAACGCGCGGGGAGCGAGGCCGAGCTCCGAGAAAGCCTGCCGCGCCAGGTGCCTGCAGGCAAAGTACTCGTAGCGCCGCTTCTCGACGGCGCGCAGCATGGCCGCCCTTTCCTCAGGCCATACCTGTGCTACGGGCCCTAGGACTGAGGGATCGGCCTCTCGGGTCACTATGGGATAACCGCGAAACAACGGAAGCAACAGGCCTTGCCCCAGCATCGGCAGCCCTCACGGAACGCGCCGCAGAACTTCGCTGAGCCCTAGGCGGCGTGGCGGTTTGTTCACGCCCTCGGGCCGCGCAGGGTAACCCGCCCACAAGAAGCCCACGATCTCAGTCGCTTGAGCGTCGACACCGAGAATCGCGTACGTGTCGTCGTGCGAAGTGATCGCACCGGTGCTCCACTTGGAACCGATGCCCTGCGCCCATAAACACAGGCTGAAGTTTTGCAGCGCACAGGCTATCGCCCCGTAATCCTCTCGCTCTACCGTCGGGTCTGGGTGACGCACCCGGCACACCGCCAGGAGCTCCGGTGGCGTGAGCATCTTGTGCCGCGTTCGCTCCAGGTCCTCGGGCCCTACCACTCTGCCCTTGCCTTTGAGGCGGGCTTGCAGAACGGCCAACTCTTCGCGCGCGCGAGGACCGACCTGCACGAATCGCCAGGGCTCGGTGAGCCGATGATTGGGGGCGGCCAACGCCGCCTCAATCGCTAGCTCGACAACCCCAGGAGGCAAGGCGTTTGCGCTGTACTCATGAACGGTTGCGCGGCTCAAAAGCACGTTGAGGATGTCTGTCTGACCTTCCAGCATGACTCTGCCTCCAACTTAGCTTCAGCCGCACGAGTACGTCACCAACGTCACGCGCACCGCTTCAAATAAAGCTCTTGAGCTCTTTGGAGCGACTTGGATGCTGCAACTTGCGCAAAGCCTTGGCTTCGATCTGTCGGATTCGTTCGCGCGTAACTTCGAAATCTTGACCCACCTCTTCCAAGGTGTGGTCGCTCTTTTCACCGATCCCGAAACGCATGCGCAAAACCTTCTCCTCACGCGGTGTCAGCGTCTTGAGAACCTTTCGCGTTTGCTCCTGCAAGTTGGAGCTTACTGCAGCGTCTACTGGGGATACTGCGTTCTTATCCTCGATGAAGTCTCCGAGGTGTGAGTCTCCCTCTTCGCCGATCGGGGTCTCGAGACTCAAAGGTTCCTTCGCAATCTTCAAGACCTTGCGAACCTGGTCGAGCGGCAACTCCATCTTCTCGGCAATTTCCTCGGGCGTTGGCTCCCGACCGAGTTCCTGAACGAGGTACCGACTCGTGCGCACGAGCTTGTTCGTCGTTTCGATCATGTGGACCGGGATGCGAATCGTACGAGCTTGGTCGGCGATGGCGCGGGTGATCGCCTGGCGGATCCACCATGTGCCATAGGTGGAGAATTTGTAGCCGCGGCGATACTCGAACTTGTCGACAGCCTTCATCAACCCGATGTTGCCCTCTTGGATCAGGTCCAAGAACTGCAAACCTCGATTGGTGTACTTCTTGGCAATCGACACGACGAGTCGAAGGTTCGCTTCGACGAGTTCGGCCTTGGCTCGTTCTGCCTTGCGTTCGCCGCGGCGAATGGCGTCGAAGGTCCGACGTACCTGTTCGACGTTGGGCTTATGTTCTTCGACGAACTCGGGGTTGCTCAGGTTCTGGTACAGGCGCTTGAGACGCTTCACCATTCGCTCCACGATCTTCTTGCTGAGGCGCATTTCCTGCAACGTTTGCACCATCTCGGCCTTGACCGCAGCCATGCGCTCGGTGAATTCCGCGTGGCGGTTGGCGGGAGCTTCGCCACGCTCAACGTCGATTGCCGTACGCCGCTGGTCCAGCTCCTTCACCCTGTCGATCAGCTTGAGCAGCCAACGGTCGGCCTCTTCCTCGTCGAACTCCTGTTCATCCTCTTCGGTCTCGCGAATGATATCTTTGACGCGGAGCTTTCGCGCCTTGAGCTTTTCACCCACGTTGACGATTTCCTGAACAGCGATGGGACTATCCAGAATGGCGTCCAAGACTTGGAGTTCGCCTTCCTCTATACGTTTGGCTATCTCTACCTCACGCTCTCGCGTGAGCAAAGCAACGCTACCCATCTTGCGCAGGTACATCCGGACCGGATCGTTGCTCCGTCCATAGGCATCGGCCGCCGACTCCTTCGCTTGCTTCGGCGCCGGAATTGAAACGGTAGCGGGGCTGCCGTCATCCTTCCCGGGTCGTTTGGCGCGCGGAACCGGTGGAGTGTTGATGACTTCAACCTCCTCTGTCTCCAGCGCGGCCAGCACATCGTCCATCAGAGCGGCGCTGGGGTTGTCCCCACTGATTGCATCGCTGATCTCGTCATAGGTCAAATAGCCACGGGTCTTGCCGCGAGTTACCAGTTCTTCGATGACGGCGAACCCAGCAGAGTCAGGCGGCGCCACGTCATCCAGCTGCTCGAGACGAGAAACCTTATCGCTCGGGTCATCGTTGTCGTCGCCGTCGTTGGCGGCGCTCGCTGGCGCCTCCGGCTCCGTTTCCCGCAAACCGTCCGTATCGGCGGCTACCGCTTCCGCGCCCTGAGCGGTCGCCTTCGAAACCAATGATTCGTCGGCTGAGAGTGAGCCTTCGGCGTCCTCCGTGTCGTCGGCGGCAGCCGGAGATTTGGACTCAGTGGATCCGGATTTCTTGCTTTTCTGCGCCTTGTCACTGCCCTTGGTAGAGGCCTTGGCTTTACCGGCAGCCCCCTTGGCCTTCTTACCCTCTACCGCCGCCTCGGCTTTCTTGGCCTCTCGCGGCTCCGTTTTCGGAGAGTCTGTCTTCGACGACTCCGTATTGGCGGAGTCTGTCTTCGAGACGTCTACCTTCGCGACCTCGCTTTTGGATTCTGGCTTTCCGGCGTCAGATTTCGGTGCCTTGGTGGCCTTTTTCGGCGAAGACGTACCTGTCTTGCTCACCGTTTTATCCCTCCCCTTGCCCGAAGCCTTGGCAGAAGGAGTCGACTTCGATTTTGCGGCGCCTGCCTTCGCTGAAGAACTCGTTTTCGTCGTTCGGTCCAACTTCTTTGTTCCCACGAGGGTTCCTCTTCTCTGTCTGCAGGGGATGGTGGCCTAGGTGCCTTGCATCACGAGGCATTGAACGGGCAAAACATAGGATGCGGAGACAGGCCTGCTCGCCAACGGATCCCGTTCGGTGGCCAGCAGGCACTGTCTGCGAAAAACGGGCGGGTCGCTTAGCAGGCGACCGGACAGTTTTGAATAGGCTTGCGTACATTTATCGTGCACGAGTCGTGCATACGACCCACCGGGCCCCGCCGAGCATGACGGGTAGGGCGAGGCGTGTGGAGCGCGGCATAGCCCAACCCACTCGCGGTTGAAGCTAAGTCTGGAAAAATTCCCTAAAAAATAGTGCCTAACGGTGATGCAGAATCGTTTCGGTGCAAGTACCGATTGGGGCACCAGGGGGTGCTGGACCTACAATTGTACACGGGCGTCCAGCTGACCGGTCAAGCTACGTACTCGTAGTACTCCACCCCGAGATCCTGGAACGTCGGCTCATATTGGCGGCCGACGCGGGCGATCAAGAACTCCCCCCGCGGCTCGTACAGGAGGGAGGGATCGTACCCGTCATGCAAGGCTTCGTACTGTGCTTGGTTCAAATCGATGGGCGCTTCCAGTGCATGTCTGAAGTGAATGCGACGTGCCGCTGCCTCCCAGCCCGGAACCGCACGTATGGGGATGGCTTCCGCGGCATCTCCGCTACCGTACCCCACCGCCACCATCGGCTCACCCGCAAGCGGGACGCCATGAGCAACCGCTTCTTCCAGTCCCGCCGCCAGCCATGCGGGAAGTGCGGCGCTGTACAGATTCCCGAGGTCCATCACCCAGTCCGACCCGAGCGCCATCTTTTCTCCGAGGAGGTCCCGAAAGCCGGGTTGCTTACGAAGCAAGCTGGCAACCGCACTCGTGGCTTCATAGGGGTTGGTCGGCAGCTCCCCGCGCAAGATGGGTGAATACAGATCGGGGGAGGACTCTGTTTCGGCTATTACCGCGTCGAAAGACACACCTGCCTCCTCGCACAGCTGCCGCAGTTCGCGGTGATGGTTATCACCCCGAGCCAACCCGCGGGTATACAGAAAACTCATCGCCTGCACCGGCATCAGGTGGTACGGGCGGTGAAAGAACAAAGCGCGGACGGACGAGTAGTACTGACCGGCGGAGACGCCTAGCTTCTCCAACATCGCTTCCACCGCATGTACCGTCTCGTCCAAGTAGGAGACGGTCGAGTACTTTCCGCTAAACACGGGGAAGTCACTCAAGCGCTGAGTACGACTGGCGTAAGCTTCCTCGAAGTGACGAGCAAAGGGTTTACGGAAGTCGGGGCCCCGATAGTCTGACGCGCTGCCGGCCAGATGTAGCTCGACTTCGAACAGACGCGGCTGCGCCTCGACCAGCATGGCCACTGCGCCTGCTCCCTGAGTCTGTTCGCCCGTACTTCCCCGTTCATACTCGGCCACATCCGCGCTCACGACGATGGCCAGTCGGCCTCGGCCGTCGAACGAGGCATAGCGCAGCGCGTTTTTTAGCGCGTACACGCCGCCGAGACACGCGTGTTTGAACTCAGGCACCTCGAGGCGCCTCGAAAGCGCTGGCATCCCCAACTTCCGCAGCGCCAGGTCGATCATGCCTCGCACGATGACCGCGCCGGCAGCGTTATCGGTGCTCGATTCGGTGCCCAACCCCAAGAAACCGACCTGGGTTGGATCGATATCGTTATCGAGGATCAACCGCAACACCGCGTTGGCGGCCATCGTGTACACATTCTCGTGGCGGTTAGGTACGCGGAAGCTCCTACCCACCACGGTCTGGATTTTGGGCCAAGAGTTGCCCGTCCAACGACACCAGTCTTCGAGCGGCACTCGAAGCCGGGGAACGTAGAGGCTCATTGCGCTGACGCCAGGTGAATTCATCTAAGCTGGTTCCTTTCCAAAAGCCCAGCGACTCTAGTGCCGTACCGCCAATAGGGAAGCCTTACCGACAAACGCACCCGACGATTGGCGAGCACTCGGGCGCATGCGCCACACCGGAAGCACGTCACGGTGGCCGCTGAATGTTCAAGGTTCCGGCACTCGCGTCGTTCGCTGAAACAACGGCGCCCACCAGGGGCCAGTCGGAGGAGTGCGCGGTGAAAGGGATTATGTTCAAGCTGTTGCAGGAGCTGGCTGGAGCGAGAGGCTGCACGGATGACGCGTGGGAACTCGTCATCGAGTTTGCGGCAGCTGAGTTCCTCCTGGATCACACGTTCGTGTGGCGCGGAACGAACGCCTCCTGGCAGCCACGTCTGCGTTACGATGCCCCAGCCGAAGCCATGGTTCGCTGCCTGAGCCGCGACACTCACGCGCCGAAGGTCGACGCAGGCTACCCGCTGGAGACCGCCCCGCAGTGGTTCGAGCCAGACGAGCAGATGGAAGGGGGGTTCGACGAGCGACTACTAGCCCTACCGCCTGTCGGTGCTGGATTCTCAGCAGAAGCGTTTCTGTGCCCACGGGCCCTGATGGACGTATGGGAGCGGGATACGGACGGCAGCCCAGCCGACATGTCCCGCAGCCATGACTCTTCGATGATTGACGTAGATTGACGCCGCTAGGCGCCCGGTGAGCCGCTGACGTTGGTCGTGATCTTGCACTCGCTTGCACAATCGGCCAATAATGCTGACTGATGCGTCGGCTTCAGACACGGATAGAACCGTCAGAGCGTACCACGCCCTGGGCCTGCTTGCCGCTCAGTGATGGGAGCGGTGCGTAGGTGGGTTGGTTGCGCGACCTGATGGCTGCAGCAGAGCCGAAGCTACGCAGTTATGGCGAACTGGCCCGGCAGTGTCTCGAGCATGATGCTTGGCCTGGCGACATCCAGCCTCAGGCCCGCTCCCTGGCGTCGCTCTTCAGTAAGTTCGATCGCGGCATCGAAGTGGAGTGGCTTGACGATCGCCCTGAGGTACAAGTCGTGCTGGCCGCTGTTCTGAGCGTGCCCGCCCCGACTCTGGAGTCCGAGGTTCGTAAGCATACGGAGCGGGCACCCACGCAGCAGAATCGCTATCGGTTGCCGGACGCCCCACAGTCGCGTCCACTCGACTTGCGCCAGGAGGAACTTCCCCCAGGCCTGCCGAAGCCCTTGCTGCATCCCGCTTTGTGGAAGCGCACTTGGTGGCGAGCTGGACCGGGAGATGGGGCAGAGCTGCTCGCGCACTGGCTTCGAGCGCGTGGCTTGGCGGAGGTGGTGTCGAGCCGAAGTCTGGAGGAGCTCGAACCAGCGCTCGCTACAGGTCACGGTCCTCTATACGTCGTACTGCCGGCTTTGGTACACGAGCCCGCCTTCGAGCTCATGCCTGAAAGGCCCATCTGCATCGCAGCGGCTGGCCCGGCGCCAGAGGGCTTCGACGTTTGCCTGTCACCGGCACCGCGCGATCTGGTCCCAGAATGGCTACACTGGCTCGCACCGCTCCTGCCGCGCGAGGGACACTTCGACCAGCAACGCGCGCTCGAATGGTTGAACGGTCTATGGGCACGAGGGCTTCCTTGTACCTTCGAGACGGTGCTCGGTCTCGTGGCTTTCGCCGACGAAGTTGGCGATGCGGTATACACCTGTACATCCTTGGATGAACTAGCACGGCGCTTCTTGAGCGGCGCACTGCAAAGAGCGCGGGAAGCCGGTGCCCCTGAAACTGATTGGCTGCAAGCTCACTGCCTCGACGTGCTGAGTGGCATGTGTCGCAACGCGGCCACGAGTGGAGAGCCATGGGACGTGCCCCGTTCTCACGCCCAATGGCTAGCCTTGGTCCCCCCCGAGTATCATCGCGGGGTAGACGCCGAGTGGACTCGGCTCTCGCTCCAGCAAGCGGGCGCACCTCTCACCGTTCATGAGCTGGAGAACGCGTTGAAGGCGATCCCTCCGGGTGCCTTTAGGGTCATCAGCGCGTTGTCGGCGGCACGTTTGCTTCGGCAGGAGGAAACAGGCTTGCGCTTCGGTCCCGCCTGGTTATCAGCGCTAGTGAACACTCGGGGACGTGCTTCGCTTCTCGATGCTGGAGCCTTCGAATGGGGTGA
This sequence comes from uncultured Polyangiaceae bacterium, assembly GCA_964577325.1. Lineage (GTDB taxonomy): Bacteria > Myxococcota_A > Polyangia > Polyangiales > Polyangiaceae > SZUA-265. Next base: position 42,771 of record CAZNZA010000023.1, on the reverse strand, counting down.
GGTCGCCCTACGCGGAGAGCAGTTCGACTGGGTATTGGAAGCGTTGGAGGCCAAGCTGGAAGCCGGCCATAGCGAGGTGCTCGACGCGGCGCTCGAGATGGACGATGACGACAGTCCCGGCTTCGTTCTAGCTGTAGAGTTGTTGGTGCTCGCTGCCGGGCGAGCGTGCTTGCTCGATCGAGAATTCGACAATGAGCAGGTCTCGAATCTGCTCGTCCTGCAGCGCGACTTCGCGCTCGAGGAAGCGGCAGGGGTAGTGGCACCTCGCCTCTTGTGTGGGACCGCCAACCGCGCTCTATACGGCCAATGGTTGTTGGCTTGTTGGGCGCTGAGTGAACAGTCGGAGAGCGCGCCAAAGGAGGAGTCGCCTCTAGACCCATGGTCGAATGCGCCACTCGGCTGCTCCCTCGAACAACTGGAGTTCATCCTTGCTGCGCTCACCTCGCGTGCCTCCGACGACGGCTATGTACGAGGGGCGTATGCGCTCCTGGGGCGCCTACTGCAACACTGCGAGCGACGAGCAACAGCACCGGACTCCTCGGCAACGGAGCAGATAGCGTCACGAGCGGAAGTGCTAACCCATCCTCTATTCGCCGTTGCCCGAGCGTTGCGTGGTGAAGGTTGGAACGCGTGGGAACAGGCCCAGCTCGTGCCCGAGGGAATAGAAAGCGTACACGCATTGGTCACGCCTGACGCATGGCCCTACATCGCCAAGGGCGCGTGGCGAGCCTGGATCGGCGCCGGGCTTCCCGAAACGGGCGTTTCACTGTTCGATGGCACTGGCCCTCGTGCGATGCTGTTTTGGCCACACCTACCTGATCACGTTCTGCGGCAGCTCTTGGACAGCAGAGTTCCCCTGGTGTTGACCGTGCCCGCCCCTGCGATGAAGGACGACTGGGTGACGATGTACCTCGAGCGTGTTCCTGAAGAGCGTGATGACGCCATCCGTTACCTAAAACTCATCCCGATGCAGCGGGTGACAGAAGAACACTTCGAGGTATTGTTTGAACTACTCGAGTCGCACCATCTGCTCGAGCTGGGAGCGGCGGCATGGCGAGCCCATCCCGAATCGGTCCTGGCCCACGTGACGCATCAGTTGGACCAGGGCAAAGCGCAAAGCCGACTTTGGCTCCAGTGCGCGCCGCAACTTCAGCGCAAGGCGCTGCTCGAACACATTCACCAGAAACTTCAGACTCAGGGCGCAGCCTATCCTTCCCTGACACTGTGTAGACGTTGGCTGCACGAGGCGTGCACGGAGCGAGGCCCAGAATGGCCGGCCAGCTATGAGCTGCTTACAGAAATGGAGCGGCGCTTGAAACGCGCCAATCTACCACGCGTCTCGAACTGAGACGACAGCACGCGGATTGGAAACTAAGCTAGTCAGCTTCGTCACCCGGTGATGGCATCATGGGCGGCGGTAGACGCCCGAACCCATCAATCCGCGATGAGCGGCTCGCCCCTCTCTTTAAGGATCTCCTTTGCAGAACCCGGTCGTTACTGAACTCGAGACGCCAATCCAGGAACAGCTGAGAAGAACCCTCAACGTGCAAACCTTGATAGCCAGCTGGGGCGTGCTCGGCGTTCTACTCCTACTCAGTCAGGCCATCTGGCGCTTGGGCGCCAGAGCTCTGGAAGCACTGCGCATGGATCTGTCGAGTGCACAGATCGCACTGCTTCTGGTGTGGACGGCATTCAATTTGTACGCCGAGGGCTATCGGGCCTTCCAGAAGCGGTTCTCACCGCGCGTCGTGGTTCGAGCCGCGCACCTGTCCAAGCATCCGACGCTCGTGCATGTTGCACTGGCGCCGTTCTATTGCATGGCCCTATTTCACGCGACGCGCCGCAACCGCCTGGTCGCCTGGGGCACCGTAATCATGGTTATGGCGTTCATTCTACTCCTCCGCCAAGTCCCCCAGCCTTGGCGGGGTATGGTCGACGCCGGTGTCGTGGTGGCTTTGGCTTGGGGTGCGGGCGCCATCATCGTGTTCCACGTCCGCGCCCTGTTTACGGGAAAACTACCCGATTGCCCCACTGGGTTACCGGAAGGCGAGCCGCCAGCGCCATGAATCAGTAGTTGATCGCTCGTTTGTCCACCGCCAAAGCAGCTTCTTTCAGTGCCTCCGCCAGCGTAGGGTGAGCGTGACAAGCCCGCGCCACATCTTCGGAGCTGGCACCAAACTCGATGGCTACCGCCGCTTCCGCAATGACCTCCCCTGCGCGCGGCCCGATGATATGCACGCCAAGCACACGGTCCGTGGTGGCGTCCGCGAGCACTTTGACGCGTCCCTCGGTGGAGCCGAGCGCTTTCGCACGACCGTTGGCGGCGAATGGAAACGTCCCCTTGCGATATTCGACTCCGGCTTCCTTGAGCTCGTCTTCTGTCTTACCGACGCTAGCCACTTCGGGGTGGGTGTAAACGACACCCGGAATCGCATCGTAGTTGACGTGGCCGTAACCCGTAACGATGTACTCCACGCAGGCGACGCCTTCTTCTTCGGCTTTGTGAGCGAGCATCGGACCCGGAATGACGTCACCCACCGCGAATATTCCTGGCACGTTGGTCTGGAAATGCTCGTCGACTTCGATGACGCCCCTTCGTCCAGTAGTCACGCCTACGCTTTCCAAACCCAACCCATCGGTGTTTGGCACGCGGCCGACGGCCAACAGCACCCGATCACAGCGGATCGGCTCACGCCCTTCGACCTCTACGACAGCTCCCCCTTCGGGGTGTTTACGTGCGCCAGTCACTTTGCAAGCCAGCTGAAAGTCCAGGCCTTGCTTGGCGAACGACTTCTGCGCTTCCTTGGCAATCTCACTGTCCATGCCGGGTAGGATTCGGTCCAGGTACTCCAGAACCGTCACTTTCGCGCCCAACCGAGCCCAAACGGATCCCAGTTCCAAACCGACCACCCCGGCCCCGATCACGACCAAGTGGCCAGGCACCGAGTCGTAACTCAAGGCTTCCGTACTGGTGCCGATGATGTCGCCGTCGACCTCGACACCCGGCAACGGTGCACTCTTGCTGCCTGTCGCGATCAGAAGATGCTTTGCAGTAAGCGTCCTCGAGTCGCCGGCCGCGTCGCCTTCTGCTTCGACCACGACTTCTCCGGGGGCGGTGATGCGCGCCCTACCCAAAATCCGCGTGACCTTGTTCTTCTTAAACAACCCGTCAACGCCGCGGGTCAGCTCATCGACGATACGATCCTTGCGCCCGAGCATGACACCTAAGTCGAGCTCGATGGAACCGACGTTTATTCCCATGTCTCGAAAGGAGGATTGGGCCTCATGGAAGCGTTCGCTGGCCTCGAGCAGCGCTTTGCTTGGGATGCAGCCGACTCGCAGGCACGTGCCCCCCAATCGGCGCTCCATTTCCACGCAAGCCGTCCTCAAGCCGAGTTGCGCAGCGCGAATGGCTGCCACGTAACCACCCGGGCCAGCTCCGATGACGATGAGATCGAAAGCATCGCTCATGTTAAACCTCGATCAACATACGGTTGGGGTCTTCGACGGACTCTTTCACTCGTCGCAGAAAGGTCACTGCCTCGCGGCCATCGACGACGCGGTGGTCGTAAGTAAGGGCAATGTACATCATCGGCCGAATCACCACCTGACCGTTGACTGCGATCGGTCGGTCCTGAATGCCGTGCAAGCCCAGGATGCCGCTTTGAGGGGGGTTGAGGATGGGCGTCGAAAGCAATGAACCGTAGACCCCTCCGTTGGTGATCGTAAAGGTGCCGCCTTGCAACTCATCCAACGTCAAAGCGTTCTTTTGCGCCCGCACGCCGAACTCTTTGATCGTCTTCTCCACATCCGCAAAACTGAGGCGTTCTGCGTTGCGGATTACGGGAACCACCAGCCCTTTACCTCCGCCGACGGCGACGCCAACGTCGTAGTAGTTCCGGTAGACGATATTCTTCTCGCGGATTTCCGCGTTCACGGCCGGGAACTGCTTGAGGGCGTCGACGGCAGCTTTGACGAAAAACGACATGAAGCCGAGCTTCACGTCGTACCGCTTCGTGAATTCGTCCTGATACTGTTTGCGCAACGCCATGACGGCAGACATGTCGACCTCGTTGAAGGTCGTGAGCATGGCGGCCGTCTGCTGTGCCTCTACCAGGCGCTCGGCAATCTTGCGACGCATCGTCGTCATCGGAACGACCTCTTCGTCTCGGTAACCCGCCGCAGGACGGGCGGAGCCTTGCGCAGCCGCGGCACGCGAGACGTCCTCCTTGAGGATCCGCCCGCCTGGCCCAGAACCAGACACCTGATCGGGCTTCAACCCTGCTTGATGCAACGCCCTGGCTGCAGCTGGCATGACTGGAGCGGAAGGCGCTTTAGGTTTCGCTGGCGCTTTGGCGGCGGGTCTGGGTTCCGATTCTGCTTTGGAAGGCGCGGCTTGCGTTTTCGGCGCTTCCGCTTCGCCTTCTCCCGGCTCGAGCATGCCGACGACATCACCAACAGCAGCGGTCGTGCCCGCCTGGAGCAAGATCTTGGTGATCTTCCCGGCGGCTGGAGCAGGCAATTCCACGGTCACCTTGTCGGTCTCGATCATGACGACCGCTTCATCGACCGAGACGTAGTCGCCTTCGCCCTTCAACCATTCACCGATTTGCACCTCGGTAACCGACTCGCCCACCGCGGGCACTTTCAGTTCAACTGCCAATTGCTTGCTCCTTACGGTCGGACCTCAACCAATATCGAGTCCGCTAAGAGTTCATGTGCGCTTTACGCCACCCCGAACGCCGCATCAATCAACTCTTGTTGCTCGATGCGATGACTGCTCGCTGACCCGGTTGCCGGGCTCGCTGAAATGGGACGAGACACGTGGCTCAAAGGGAAGCGCCCGAAGACCCGTTCGCCCATGTTCATGCGGAAGTACATCCACGCACCCATGTTCGCAGGCTCGTCCTGGACCCATACCACTGGCGTACCGGCCGCGTACGGCTCGAGCGCCGACGCGAGCGCCTTTTTTGGCAATGGGTAAAGCTGCTCCATGCGCAGAATGGCCACGTCATCTCGCCCCAGGTCGGCGCGGTGCTTGTTGAGCTCGTAATAGACCTTGCCGGAACAGATGATGATCCGAGACACAGGCTGCGAGCGGTCCTTGAGCTGGTCACTAATCACTCGCTCGAATCGCCCCGTGGCTAGCTCCTCGAGTGAATTCGTGGCCTGGGGGTGGCGAAGCAGACTCTTCGGCGAAAAGACCACGAGGGGTTTCCGCCAGCGACGTAACACCTGGCGCCGCAACAGATGGAAAATCTGGCTTGGCGTCGTAGGTTGAGCCAGTTGCATGTTGTCCTCGGACGCCAGCATCAAGAAGCGCTCCATCCGGGCACTCGAGTGTTCGGGACCCATGCCCTCGAAACCATGAGGTAGGAGCAGCACCAGCCCGCTAAGCCGCTTCCACTTGTCTTCAGCGCTACAGATGAACTGGTCTATGATGACCTGCGCTGCATTGCAGAAGTCTCCGAACTGTGCCTCCCAGACGATCAGGCCCTCAGGGCAGTCCAAGCTATAGCCCCACTCGAACCCCAAAACGCCCGATTCGCTCAAAGGACTGTTGTACAGCTCCAGACGGCCCTGCTCCTCACCGAGATGCTTCAGCGGCGTGTAACGCCGTCCGTCGTTCACATCGTGGATCACGGCGTGGCGGTGAGAAAACGTACCGCGTTCCACGTCCTGACCCGACATCCGGACCGGACGCCCCTCGGACAGCAGACTTGCGAAAACTCCCAACTCGGCAGCGCCCCAATCCCAAGGGCGTTCACCCTTTGCCATTGCGTTGCGCTGGTCGAGAAGACGGACGAGCTTGGGATGCGGCGTGAAGCCTTCCGGCAATTCGGTGGTTTGCGCGAGGAGACGGCCCAATTCGCTTGGGTCCATGCTCGTGACCACATCCTCCACGTCGGACTCCGGCCCCCCCTGGTAACCATGCCAGTAGCCATGCAACCAGGATTGGCCGGCTTCGAACGTATTTTGCCGGGCGTGACTGAGCTCTTGCTCCAATTGTTCTCGCCGCTGAACAGCGATGCGCTCGGCCTCTTCCCGTGTGAACCCGCCCAACGCCAGGAGGTGCTCGAGATAGCTCTCCCTCACGCTGGGGCGGCTAGCAATTGCCTTGTACAGCAAGGGCTGGGTGAACGAAGGCTCGTCGGTTTCGTTGTGCCCGTGGCGCCGGTACCCGTACATGTCGATGACCACGTCGCGCTTGAAACGCGCCCGAAAGTCCATGGCCATGTTCACCACTTGGGCCACCGCTTCGGGATCTTCACCGTTGACGTGAAAAATCGGGATTTGCAGCATCTTCGCCACGTCCGTGCAGTACGTAGTGGAGCGTGACTGCTCGGGTGACGTGGTGAAGCCGATCTGATTGTTGACGACGACGTGAACCGTCCCGCCCACGTGATAGCCTAGGAGTTCGCTCAAGTTGAGCGTTTCCTGGACGATGCCTTCGCCCACGAATGCGGCATCCCCGTGGATGAGCACCGCCATCTTGTGCTCCCGAGCGGAGTCATCCGACCGATCTTGTTTCGCCCGCACTCGACCCATGACGACAGTGTTGACGTACTCGAGGTGGCTTGGATTGAAGCACAACGATAGGTGCACCGTTTTTCCAGTGAGGGTTTGGAAGTCCGAGCTGTAACCCAAGTGGTACTTGACGTCGCCGCGTCCGCGATACAGCTGCGGGTCCTTGTCCTCGAATTCACGGAAGATCTCACGCGGGCTCTTGCCCATGATGTTGGCTAAGACATTGAGGCGACCACGATGTGCCATTCCCAAGGTGATCTCGTCGACGCCGTGCTCCGCCGCTCGCTCGATGGCCCACTGAAGGAGCGGAATCAGACTTTCAGACCCTTCCAGAGAGAAGCTCTTGGCTCCCAAGAACTTCTTCTGGATGAACTCCTCGAGGATCGTCGCGTCGGTCAGCATCGTGTAGATGTGACGCTGACGGTCGGTCGGGATCTCCAGGCGGTTCTCCGTTCCCTCCATCCGCTCTTGAAGCCAATTTTTGGTTTCAATGTCGTGGATGTGCATGAACTCGACGCCGATACTGCGGCAATAAGTATTGCGCAGACGCTCGAGGATCTGCCTGAGCGTTAGGGTCTCCGTTCCAAAGATGGTGCGACTGGAGAACGTGCGGTCCAGGTCCGCATCCGTGAGCTTGTAGAAGTCCGGGTCGAGCTCTCGGTGAGTTGGACGCGGCATGCCCAACGGATCTACGTTGGCCGTCATATGACCACGCACGCGGTAGGCGCGAATGAGCTGGTCGACGCGGTCCTGTCGGATGGCAATGTCCATCGTTGGTGCACTCGGGCGCACCGAGCCCACGGGAGGAATGCGCAACTCGGGGGCCAAAGCCCGTGCGGGTAGCGGCGGAACCGTCTTCTCGAACTGACCTTCCTCAGAGACCAGCGGTGCCGTGGAGGCGTGGGTATCGCGTCCGGCTCCATTGGTGAGGCTCGAACGCGGGTGCCCGTTGAGCGCGCTCGTGCCGGCAGCCGCTTCAGAGACCACGATGGTTGGACTGGGGGGATTGAAAATGCTCGAGGGCACGAACCGCGGCCGCAGCCCCGACTTGTGACCGCCCATCTCCTTTTCGAAGTAGCTACGCCACTCGTCGGAGACGGAGTCTGGATCCTCGAGGTAGTCTTCGTACAATGCTTCGACGAAGGCCAGGTTCGCCGGGTTGGGCAGATTCTCCACTTGTGCCATCTTCTTTGTGTTTCCTCGACGTCGCGCGGCCTGCATGTCACCGGCCGGGCTCTCCGCCGTGCAAGAGCGCCCGGGGTTGTACGCCCGGTGCCAAAATCTGGGTTCGCACCTCTAAGCAGGTTGCATTCTCGAGCAGGTTGCGACGTCCGCAAGCGCGCGGATCAGCGCCGCATAATACTGCGCAGCGTTCGGAAGCGAAATTGCAGACGTCTTCTGTGTTTCCGCGCCGGCCGGCAGGTGAGCACACCACGGAAACACGGTGGCTACAAAGCCACAGGCAAGTTCCGCCTCACCGCTCGTCTGGCACGAGCCGGAGCACCCTGCCATCGTCGAGGCGCGTCACATAGAGGTGCCCATCGGGTCCAAGCTCCAGCCCACCCAGTGCCCCTGGCGGAAACGACGTCTCGAGAGTGACCCCTGGTGTGCCATCGAAGGCAAACTCGTGCAGCGTGCCCGTCGCGGCATCTCCGACGACGAAGCTGTCTTCACCGATGACCAATCCGCTAGGGCTTTGCATCACGCCCGCTTCGACCACGACTTCCAATTGCGCCTCGTCGATGCGTCGTGGGTCCGCGAGTTGTTCGTCGGGAGTTTGTAGGCGCTCCCCGAGTCGACCGCTAGCCGTATCCAAAGCGACGACACGGCCATGTCCGGTGTCTGCGATGAGCAAGGTGGTGCCGCCTTGCAAGAATTGCATGTGACTCGGCACCCCTTCTTCCCGTGCTAATTGACCTTCGACATAGCGATACAATTCGCCGTCGGAGTGGTCCTCTCCCCCGGGTTCGTGGGGCTCTTTGAAGTCGTAGGCATCGATGGCGCCCAGGTCCCCGTTGAAAGCGAAAAACACGTGGTCCCGCTGGTGAGCTATACCCATGCCGTAAGGTGTTGCGTGCAGCATGTCCAGGTGCGACCCGTTGCGATTGAAGTCGACGGCAAAAACATCCGGATCAGATGACCACAACGTGGGCCCTGTGTAATCGATCGGACTGTCATGGTAGTTGCTCGTGCGATCTTCACCGACGGTGGCAAAAGTCCCATCAGACGCGAATGCGAGTGCTGTAACGAGCCGCATGAAGTGCCACGAGTTACCATCTTCCAAGACTTGCGCGTTCGGCTGCTCTCCAGTTGCGCCGCTAATGATGGCCACTGCGCCACGCAACAATGAGCATCCGGAGCTATCGCCTTGCTGCCGACACGGCTGACCCTGGTAAGGCTGGCGAAAAACGACCCACAACTCCTCGGGTCGTAGCGGGTTGAATTCCAGGTCCGAAGGAATACCTGCGTTGCACTGACCGCGGTCGCAGAACATGTCGGACGGAGACTGGAACACCGTCACAACCTCGAGCGAGTCCCACTCCCCGCCCCCGAGTGCGCGCGCTAGGCGCGACGAGCTGCTCGCTGCCTCGCTTCCAGTGCTGGTCTCCGGCTGGGTTCGGATAGTGCCGCCATCTCCCTCATCGACGGCCCGCTCGAGGGGCGGCTCGGAGGCGCAACTCCACCCTAAGCTCGCCACCAGCCAGACCGAAAGAGGCGGGACTACCGCGGAGCAGACGCTGTTTTCTCGAAGGTTCATGTCAGTTGCGTTATGTCACGCCGAGCGAGGGCGGCGCATGGCCGCGACAACGCAATCATGAGCAATCCCAAACGTAAGCTTCCCCTGGTCGATCCGCAAAGCGAGTTGACCGGAAAATTTCCGCGCGGCTTCGAAAAAGCAGTCCGAGCCAGCCGAGTCGGAGACGCCGAGCACCGCGCGGTAGTTCGTGCCTGTGTCACGCTCAGTCGAGAAAGTGCGCGACGCTGTTTGCCGCCGAGCGTCGCCACCGAGCCGGCCGCAGCCTTGAGCGCAATCTTCGCTTGGGCACAAGGAGATGCCACAAGCTTGGGAAACGTCAGGCACGAGCGAAATCGTCTGTACGAACGCCTGAGCATGAGTATCGAGGGCACGGAGCGGGCATTGGCGAATGCCCTTTCGCCAGTGCCCGATACTGCCCCGTACTTCACCCACCACGTACGACGTACGATGCAGCGTTATGTGGGGCTTTCCGTTCACTACAGTCTCGCGACGACAACAGAAACCTGCGACACGGTGACGGATCCGCTGCGCGCCCTGGAAGTTGCCAAAGCGTTTGCAGCTGCCATGGCGTACCGCAACACGGGCCTGGGGCCATGTCGGGACGCTAACCTTCATCAGGCAGCAACGGAGCAGGCGGCGTGGGAAAACGAAACGCTGCCATCGAGCGCCGGGCAAACCAGCGATGCGCTGCGGCTACAGTTGTTTCATGAGTATCTAGGCGTGCACTGGAAGAACGCCGTGGACGCCCACCGGCTCTACGCGGAGCAATTCCTGCAGTGGGCGTTTCCTAGCTGAACGCGTCACTTCGTCACGAACTCTGGAGGAGCCGCAGAACCCTCTCCGTAGAAGTACTTTTCGAGCTCGGTCATCCAAATGCGTTGCCCGTGTTCGCTCACCAAGTCGAGCCGGTATTCGTTGATCAGCATCTTGGAGTGCTCGAGCCACGACTTCCACGCCTCCTTGGAGACGGTCTGGAAAACTCGATCGCCCAATTCTCCCTTGAAGGGAGGCTTATCCAGGCCTTCGGCTTCTCGCCCCAGCTTGATGCAGTGTACGGTTCGCGCCATCCGCTGTCCTTAACCCTCTGCTAGCGTGACGTAAAGGCAATCCAAACGCATCTCGGCCCCCAAAGTGCCTAAAGGTCCTGGCGAACTCGTCAGTTGGGCTTTGGAGGGGCTTGTGGCGGCGGTGCCGCCGGCGGCGGTGTGGCAGAGGGTTTTGGGGTTGGCGGACTACGCTTTGGCGGGTGACCGAGGTAGGGCATCTCGACGGTGATCAGCCATCGCTGCTGGCCGCGCCAGAACTCACCTGACACCGCGCGCGCTTCGCGCGCTCGAAGCTGCAAGATGGTCGTGATCACGGCCGCTCGACTCGTCACCGCAGCGCCTGCGACGCTCGTCAATACGTCTCCGTCCCTCACACCAATACCCAACGCCGACACTCCTGCCAGTTGCAACCCGGCGGGGCGGCGGCCTCGGCTTTTTACGAAACGACTTGCAGGCGGAGTGGCAACTTTGGAAAGCCGCAAGATGGTCTCCGCTTTGATCAGCAGCGCAGGCGGCGAGGCGGAGGTTCGTATACGCCTTTGCCCGCCATGGGCACCGGGTCGCGACTGTGCTCGAGGCGTGCCCTGGCCTACGCGGCGGGCGGCCCCTGGCCGCGCTTCGTCTCTTTCGGTGCCGCTGCCCTGGTCCACGAGTGGACCTTTTTCCGCGGCGGATTCTACCGCCGCCCAATCCACCGCCGCCTCTCGAGCTTTCTCTGGCGATAGCAAAGACCCCGCAGTCAAACCAGCCACCCACGCCCAGGGAGCCGCCAGACGCCCCAACCACGCGCCAGAGAGTAGAGCGGCGACGCCGAAAGTCAGCACCGCCACGCCCAGCATCCATGGGTGAAAAGCGAGTCGACGACGCAGATTATTGCCAGCCGCCACGCCCTTACTCCACCGCTCGCTCAGCGACCGCCAGGCCCGGTCGCACGCCCCGCGGTCGAAAGGTACTTGAACAGCTCACCGTCCGAACTTAGCACAAGCTCCGTACCCGGCCCGATCGACTGCTCATAGAGCAGTAGGCTCTTGGTGAATTCGTAAAATTCCGTGTCGGAGCCGTACGCTTCTGCGTACACGGCCGAGCTCTCTGCCTCGCCCTCACCTCTGAGCCGTTGTGCTTTCTCGTACGCCGCTGCCAACTTGATCGTCACGGTCTTGTCCGTCTCCGCTCGGACTTGGGCGGCTTCTTCCTCGCCTTCTGACCGGTACCGTTTCGACTCTCGATCGCGCTCGGCTCGCATACGAGCGAAAACGCTCTCTTGAACCTGAACCGGTAAGTCGGCGCGTTTGATGCGCACATCCACGATATGCACCCCGTAGTCGGCGGCCTTGGTTCGTACGCGGTCGGCGACTTCGGCCATGAGCGGTTCGCGGGCGTTGCCGATGATGGTGCCGAAGTTTTGGCGAGAGATGACATCGCGAAGCTCGCCTTTGACGATGTCGTCGATGGCGCGCCGAGCGCGGGATTCGGTCGCCACGCTGATGTAGAACTGCTTGGGATTGGCAACTTTCCAGCGCACGACAGGGTCGGCGACTAGCTTCTTTTTGTCCAACGTCAGGTAGTCATTGACTGGCGTGTCGTGAGCGAGGATCCGCCGATCCATCCGATGGATGGTCTGTATGAACGGCGTCTTGAAGTACAGACCCGGTTGAACGACCTCGCGCCGATACTCACCGAACTGGGTGACGATGGCCTGCTCCGTCTCGTCTACGACGAAAACCGCAGATGTATCGTCAACGACCGTCAAAAGCAGGACGACAACAGCAACCACGAAGGCTATTTTTGCTTTCACTCGTTCGCCTCCACGGGCGGCGCAACAGCTGCCGCGGTCTGGGGTTGGGGTTGGGGTTGGGGTCTCGTGGTTGCACGAGCGGGGCGATTGGCGGCTCCTAACGAAAGGAGGGGCAGCGCATTTCCCGCCACCCGTCCGTCGATCAACGTCTTCTCGTCGACGGCGGCCAACACCCGTTGCATCGCCTCCAAGTGCAGACGGGTCCGGGTTATCTGCGGCGCTTTCTGATATTCGCCGAGCAATGAGGTGAAACGAGCCACGTCGCCCTTGGCGCGCAATACCCGCTCCTCTTTATAGCCCTCTGCCTCGCGTTCGATCCGAGCGGCTTCACCTCGTGCACGTGGAACCCGGTCCTCGGCGTAGCCTTGCGCTTGATTGATGAGCTTCTCTTTCTCTTCTCGTGCTCGAGTCACAGCGTTGAACGCATCTTTCACTTCGTCTGGTGCATCGACGTTGTCGAGCTTGACTTCAGCGATCAGCACGCCGCTGTCGTAGTCGTCCATGAGCCGCTGCAGTAATGCCCGGGTGTCGCTCTGGACCTGTGCTCGTCCCATGGTCATCATTTCGTCGATTTTGGTTTGTCCGGCGACCGTTCGAATGGCGACCTCCGCCGCCGTGTGAAGCGTCTGCTCAGGCTCGGCTATCCGGTACAGGAACTTGATTGGATCGTTGACACGATACTGAACGGCCATCCGCACTTCGACGATATTCTCGTCACCAGTCAGCATGAGCGCCTCTGCTGGAACGAGTTTATCGCCGCGGAACCCCACCTCGGCTCGCCTTACTTGCTCTAAATTAACAACGCTAACCTGTTCGATGAACGGCACCGAAAACCGTAGCCCTGGACCGACCTGACGGTGCAACTTTCCGAAGCGCAGCACGACACCTTCCGATCCAGGCTCCACTTTGAAGGTGCCCATGTACGCAAGCAGCCCGACTAGCAAGAGCAACAGAACTGGGCCCAGACGACGCCAATTTCCACCGTATTTGTTGCGCAATTCCGCTAGGACGTCACCCAGGTCGGGCCCCTGAGCGGGGTCCGAATTATTTTTCCAGTTCATGTACTCCTCAACCTAGGTTCACTTGCTCGAATCGCCAAGTCACCGGCGGCGTCACCGGCCCCGTTCTTCAGGCGCGTACGCGCCAGTTACCTTGGTAGGTCTTACCGACGGGATCGCAGGTGGGGTCTGTCACGATGAGTTCGGGTCGAGACTGACGACAGTACACGATGGTGTTCTGGCGAAATGCTCGACCGAAAATGATGGCCTCCTCGCGATCGATGCCATGCACCAACCACGCCGGCTCTCGCCATACTCCCTCCGGCTCCTCGTCGTACCCTACGCAGTGCTCGACGCGGTAACAACCGAGAATCAAAAGATCCCGCAAGACTTGGTGCCGTGACTCGTTCACGCGCCGCGGTAGTAGCATGGACCGCGGGTTGTAGGCCGTCAGCAGGGCGAACGGTTGGCGCAGGAGCTCCGGCAAGGAAGACTCCTCCTGGACGAGTTCGCCGTCAATCGAGGCGCGGATCTCGCCGGTTTCGGTGGGTAATTCGTATGCGGTAGCAAAGTATGAACGAAGTAGACTCTGATCCACGAGCGGGTCGTAACAACCCGCGGCAGGCCATGCACGGTAAAAAGGCCACTCAGCTGGCGATATCTCAAAGCTTGAAGCGATAGCCGACGCCGCGGACCGTCAAGATGTGCGCGGGGTCTTGCGGGTCGACCTCCAGCTTGTTGCGCAACTGAAGAATGAAATTGTCGATGGTACGAACCGTGCCGTGATGGCTGGGCCCCCACACGTAGCTCTTGATTTCATCCCGTGAAAGGACCTTACCCTGCGCTGCCACCAGGCACCACAGCACGTCGAACTCGGTTGCCGTCAGCACGACCGCCTGCCCTTGGCGAAATACCTGACGCGAGCCCTGCCGGATCTCCACGTCGCCCGCGACAACAGTGGTCGGCACTTGATCGTCGGGCTCAGCCTGCAGCATCGCGTTGCGCCGCAGCACGGCTTTGACGCGCGCCAAAAGCTCAGCCAGGCCAAAAGGCTTGGTGATGTAATCCTCTGCTCCGAGTTCCAACCCGATCACCTTGTCCATCTCGGCACCGCGCGCACTCAGAATGATGATGGGGACCGTGTCGCCCGCACTCCGCAACGCCCGCAACACTTCGAGGCCATTGAGCTTGGGTAGCATCACGTCCAGAATGATGAGGTCGAACTTTCGCTCCTTCGCTGCACTCAGCGCCTCGTCACCGTCGTCGGCAACGCTGACCTCGTAACCTTCTGCTTCGAGGTTCATCGACAGGCCCAAGCTGATGCTCGGGTCGTCTTCGACCACCAGCAGGCGCCGCTTTCTACTGTTTCCTTCAGCGTCGACCATGCTTTGCCCCGACCACCGGTATTGTTAACGTGAAAACGCTCCCGTGCCCAGGCGCGCTCTTGACGTCGACCTTCCCGCGGTGGGCCTTCACCACGTGGTGAACGATGGCCAGGCCCAAGCCGCTGCCTTCTTGTTCCCGCGAAAGGCGATCGTCGATGCGATAGAATTTTTGAAAGATGCGCTTGTGCTCCGCAATCGGGATGCCGGATCCATTGTCGCACACACTGATGCGCAAAGCGTTGGTTGCCTGTTCCACCGTCAGACGGATGTCTGCAGGCTTTCCTCCGTACTTGCTTGCGTTGGTGAGTAGATTGACTAGCACGTCGACCATAGCCGTGCGGTCGGCCATGATTTGCGGCAAGCGCTCAGGAATATTCACTTCGATGGACGCTGCCAAGTGTTCACGCACGGGCTCTACTGCTCGCAGCGCATCTTGGACGACCTCGTCTACATCGATGGGCCGAATATCGAACTCTCTTCGGCCGCTTTCCATCCGTCCCCAATCGAGCAGGCGATCGATGAGATCTTGCAGGCGTGTCGTCTCCCGCTCCAAGCCTTCAATGCACTTTTTCGTCGCCTGTGGGTCCGCCCGCCCAAGCGCCAACGTTTCGGCAAACAGGCGAATCGACGTCAACGGCGTGCGCAACTCATGAGAGACCTTCGATACGAAGTCGTTTTGTAACTGAGACAAGTTGGCTTCACGTCGCACGAACACCCAAACCAAAATCACTCCCGTCGTGGCTGCTCCACTGAGCGCGACGACGAGGATGCCCATCATCACGTTCACCTTCGCCTCGCCCAAGAACAACAACACGACGCCTACCGCAAGCATCAAGAATGTCGGAACTACGACGAGCGAAACCAACGCCAAAACGATGCGTCGATAACCCAGGGCACTTAAATTCCTATGGTCCTTCACAAGCCTAGATCCTGTTGCAACGTTCGCAGAGCCTCCGCCACATTCCATGCTTGGGCGGGGCAGCCTCCAGCGTGATGGGGCTCGTCACCGCTCGCCACTTGCGCGACTTGCCCGAGAACCGTGCCATTCTCCACCACCCGCAGCACCCAGTCGCGAACATCCACTTGCAGCTCGAAATCATCCGGAGAGCGCTGTAAGGCCGCTCGCGCCAGGAACCCAATCAGGTAGCCCCATACGACGCCCTGATGATAGGCCGCGCGACGTTCTTCCATACCTCCTTCGTAGTAGCCGACATACGCAGGGTGGTCTGGGTCGAGCGTGCGCAGTCCGCGGGACGTGAGCAGTTTCTCTCGGGCCCGCTCCAAGATTGCATCGGCCTGCCAATTCTCGAAAAGCTCCGGTTCGACTGCCAATGCGATCACCGCATTGGGACGGATGGCTGCGTCGGCGTCCCCGGTCACGTCGTCTATGACGTCGTAGGGATAGCCGACTTCCTGGCACCAAAATCGTGTTCGAAATGCCTCGCGCGCCCTTTCCCGCGCGGCCAACGCACGCTGAGCCAGAGCCGAATCCTCAGCCTTTTCTGCATACTCCTGCAGGATGGAACAGGCCTTACACCACAAGGCTTGAAACTCGACGGCAAGTCCTTGGCGCGGGGTAACGACAGCGCCTTTGGAGCGCGAGTCCATCCACGTGAGCGGCTCCTCGGCATTGCGGATGGCCAACAAACCGTCGTTGGTCAACCATACCAGGCTCGGTGGGCTGCGGTGCACGCGCTCGAAAATCTCGACCAGCACGGGGTAGACTTCTTGCAGAACGAACGGATCGTCCTGAGGCAGCTCCTTGGCCAGCAAGCAAACGGCCTCGAAGAGCCACAGACTCGCGTCGACACTCGGGCTTGGCGCCGGCAGAAATGATTCGGGCGTGTAGCTTTGCAGAAGTTGATCGCAGCGCTCCCGGATGGCGGTGCGCAAAACCGCTTTTGCCTCTTCGAGCAAGCCTGGGACTAGATATAGGCCCGGCAGGCTGAGAAGCGTGTCGCGCTGGCGTGGTCCCAACCAGGGGTACCCGGCGATGACCGTCGGGTGCGAAACGAGCGGCGCACGAAATTGTTCAGCGGCGACACTCAGCGCGCGCACGGCCACTGAGTGTTCCGTGCCGGGATCCAACCGCATCAGCGCCTGCTGTGTTTCTGCCATCAGGCTTTCGGCCGACTCTTCCGGCAGTTCACCCAATCCGGCAATGATGTACGCCGGCTTATCCGGCTCCAAAGTTAGCTCAAACGTCCCCGGCGTCCACAAGTCCTCCTGGTAGTGCACGTGACGACGCATGTCCTCGGGATACTCGAACCGGCGCCACCAGTCGGGCGAGCCCATGAACAAACCCTGATAGCCAAAGGTGACGCAGGGCAGCTCCCGCACTGGCTGAATCTTCACCTGCTGAGGTCGCAGGCTCACCTTTTGGATGAAGCCCCCATGCTCACTGCGTAGGTCGTGAATCGGGCGCATCGGCAAGAGTGGCTTTACGGTAAGCCGAACCGGCGAACGACCAAACCAGGTATAACTCACGACGAGCACGTTCTTGCCCCGCGCCAAGCACAGGCGACGCTCGAGCCGACTCTTTCCAATGCGGAAGACCCAACGCGGGAGTGGATCCTGAGCAAAGGTCTCGAGCAAACGGTATCCTGGCGTGGGCGCAACCTCAGGGAACTGATGTGTCGACAGCTTGTAAACCCGCCGACCCACTTCAAGGGCAGTGTCTGCATGACTGATGACGACATGGCGCTCGAGGGGCGGTTCGAGCGCAGCCACGAGTAAGCCGTGGAAGCGCCGAGTGTGCATCAGCGCCAGCGTGCTCATCGCGTACGCGCCGGCGCCGTTCGTGTGCAACCACTCCATCTCTGCGGAGTCGAGTTCCCCGTGAGTCTCGACCGACGGCCAGACGGCGATTCTCATGCCCCAGACTCCCTTGCGCTGCGCTTGAACGATGCTTCGACAACCGCCGAACCCCGAGCAATGGCTGCCTGGGCCCGTTGCATCATCGCGTCTAGCGGCGGCTCCACTCGTAGCCACAGTTGAATCGCCTGCGCTGCCTGCCCTACAAGCATGCTCAAACCGCCCTCTGCGGGAAGGTGAGCGCTCATCGCCCGCTCCAGAAATGGGGTAAGCGGTGGATTGTAAACCACGTCATAACAGAACGCATCGCGAGGCAGGTCTGACCAAGGCACGAGCGACGCCAACTGTTCGCCCCCGCCAACCCCGCTCATTCCAGCGCTGGTTGCTTGCACGACGGCAGCCAAGTGCGGCGCCACCTGGGTAAACTCCGGCTGTCCCCACGCGATTGGACGCGCCCCCAGATGCCTGAACTCCTCGCTGCGCTCGTCCTCGAGCGGCTCCCGGGCCCAGCGCCGCGCCGAAACGTAGAGCGGGTCGAGACCCAAACTCTTTGCGGCGACTACCGCCGCCAAAGCGGCGCCCCCGTTACCCAGGATGAGAACCCCTCGCTGCTGGGACGATTGCACACGCGGCTCGAGCACGCGCGCCAAGGCCGGGGCGTCAGTGTTGTGGGCGACGATTCGGCCCAACTCGTCGCGCAGTAGCACGTTAGCGGCTCCAGTAGCTTGCGCCGAAGGATGAGCGATGTCGGCCAACTCTAGTGCCGCTCGCTTCCACGGCACCGTCACGTTGGCGCCTGCCAAGCGCCCAGCCCTCAGCGCCTCGACTTGCTCGGCCAAGACCGACACATCTGGGCAGTCAACCAGCTCGTATTGGTGGGGCAAGGAATACGTGTCGTAGACGGCTTGGTGGATGACCGGTGAGAGGGAGTGCGACACCGGATGACCCAGCAACACGAAGCGCTGCGAATTGGACATTAATCTTCCTCAATAGCGTCAACACGGGTCAAAAGCGAACCCTGGTGCAAAAGGAGCCGCAAAGGTTGCCCTGGGGTCGTAGTCGAGGCGACGCGCACCGCCCTACCCTCTTGCGTGAGAGCGATGGCGTACCCCCGGGACAGCACGGACAGGGGGCTCAGAGCGCGCAGGCGGGCCGCCAATATGGAAAGCTGGTGGTGCCGCCCCGCGATACGGCGTTGCATGTCGACGAGCAAGCGATGGTTCAGCGGCCCCAGATGAGCACGAGCTTTCGCCAACACCGCACTGGGATGTCGCGCCGTAAGCCGGCGGTCGTACGCAGCCAGCGAATGACGCCGCTGCTGGGTGAACGCGCGTGCCCGACGCTCGAGACGCAGCCCCCAGTGGTCCAATAGCTGCTGTTTGTCAGCGATCAGGAAGCGCGGATCGGTCACGCGGCTCGTCAAACGCTGGAGCATGTGCCGGTCCTCCGTGAGGCGGCCGAGCATCGCCCGCTTCAGGCGACGCTCCGCTTCCTCGACACGCCGCTCTTGAACCACTCGGTCCGCAACGACGAGTTCAGCCGCCTCTGACGGCGTAGCCGCCCGGACGTCTGCGGCGAGGTCCGTTAAGCTTACGTCGACCTCGTGACCTACGGCGCTCACTACTGGACGCGGGAATGCCGCTACGGCTCGCACCACGCGCTCGTCATTGAAGGCCATGAGATCTTCGAAAGATCCCCCTCCCCGACCCACTATGACGACCTCGACATCTGGCACTCGCGACATCGCTTCCAGCGCTTGCAAAATACTAGTCACCGCCGCCTCTCCTTGGACCACTGCCGGTGCGAGTATGATGCGCACCGCCGACCTCCGGCAGGCAATCTTACAGATGTCGTGCCACGCAGCGCCGTGCAAGCTGGTGATGACTCCGATGACCTTCGGAGATGCCGGCAGGGGCCGCTTTGCGCCCAGTCGAAATAGCCCCTCCCGCTGCAGTTTCTGCTTGAGTTGTTCTAAAGCCTCAAACAACGCGCCTCTGCCAGCGGGACGCAAGCGCTCCACCACGAACTGCATTCTTCCGCGGGGCACCCACACCGTCGCTCGCCCCCAAACCTGCACCCGAGAGCCGGCGAACAGGTACTTCGCTGCGCGTTGGGCATGGAAGCGGTACATCACCCCGTCCAGTACTGCGTCTTCTTGCTCGTCCTTGAGGGTGAAGTAGACGTGCCCGCTTCCCGCTCGGCTAATGGCTCCTAGCTCTGCCTCCACCCATTGTCCCGCGCTCACTCGTTCGACTGCCCCTCGGAGCAGCTTCGAGAGCTGTGCGACACTGATGACGCTATCGTCACGACTTTCCACGGTGTGTGCTTATAACAGTCGGCGCCCCCGTCACCGCCCTTATCGAAACAGGCGCGGACGCCCGGAGTCGCAGGTTGTTGCAAGCACGGGCAGAGTACGGGCGTTGGTTGGGAAAGCGGCCCGCATCGGAACACGGCGTACATTTGTCTTGACAATCCTAAGCCAAGTGTGGGTTCGGTGCTTGCACCGGCACGCATCCTCGTCAGACTGAACACAACTGCACGCGTGGCACCTGCACCCGCCATCTACGAGTATCTCACCGTAAGGCATGGTGTAGGCAAACGCCACCGGCACGGAGACGACGATGCCAAACTACCGATCACTGTTCGGTATCGCCCTGCTCATAACGGCGGTCGCGATGCCTGGGTGCGTCACGCGGGAACGCGCCCCTAGCCCCGAAGTCCGCCCCGAATTTCACAGCCCACGAATCGGACACTATCCTTCGGCTGTCGACTTCCAACGCATGGCGTGTGAGCAATCCATTCGTGAGACGCTCGAGTCACCACCCGAACCCGGTGCGCCTCTCGTGGAGGCCAATCGAATAGCACTGCTTACGGAAACCAAAGCCGAACCTGTGGTGTGGAGCAGTGTCCCCCAGCACGACGACACCGAAGTGTCAGCGCTCGTTCAACGCTATCGAGAACAACTGGCTACCACGGATTATCCAGTTGACGTTCTGAAGCGCCTACTGCCCATCTTCCAGGGCGGTCCAAAAGTGGGCCGCGAAACTCTGCTGAAGCAAGGGTACTTGTACGCCGACGATCCGAAGCTCGCGCGCGCCCTCGTAGACCACGTTAGAGCAGATCACTTGTTCGGTCATGAACGAATTTGGATCCGGCGCGGCGAAAGCGTGGCTTTTGCCGAACGCCGAAAGAACCGCTACTACTACGTCGACGGACCAAACGCTGGCGACCAAGTCAGCCTCCTGCTCTTCGACCAGTTGGGTTACGACGAAGTGCCTGAGCTTTCGTTGGTGCGCGATTTCCGGTCCCTGCGCGCGCGGCTGCACTTCGATCGAGCCCGAGTGCGTCACATCACCAAGGATCGCTTGGTCGTGGATCTCCTCTACGGCAAAGCATGGGTTCCCTCGCTCCTCAAGTCCAAAGGGGCACGGCTGGAGCTGGAATGTGACGTCCTTGGCACTTCGTTGCGCCAAGTCGTAGAGGTGAACCGCGAGCACAACAAGACACGCGCAGAGGTCGTGTCTCGCCTGCAGCGCATCATGCTTCAGCAGATCGATGAACAATTGCCCTTCGACGAACCGCGCCGCGAATGGGGACACCAGCTGGATGGGCGCCTTCGACAGAATTGGCGACACGCCTACCTCAATGGGCGGCGTAGCTTCGCGTTCAACGGCGACCGCTACCGCGTGTTCGATAACCAGGGGCGGCCACTAGTTCCCCAGGTGTGCGTCGACTTCTTGACCGACACCTTCGAAAGAGCGAGCGGAACCTGGTGGCGCCGGCAAGGCGAACCGATTGGGCGCGATGTTGGGAAGCTGGACTACGACCCGCGCAACATCGTCGCGCGCTCCGAGCTGCGGCGCGTCCCACAGTTCGTCGCCCATGCCCGCAACCGCCCCGGGCAGTTCGAGATCCTCGACGTCCCGACTTCGGAACGTATCCCCATGGGAGACGTAGAGCGCTTCTTCCAGTATCTTCAGCACAGCCAGGGGGACTACCAGCCCGGCGATATTGTGGTGATTCGAGGCCGCACGCCTTGGGATCGTGCCCAGCAACACTACCACTCGTTCTTCATCTACGAGAATGATCCGTTAAGCGGTATACCCATTGCGCTCGTCGGCAACGCCGGCCGTCCATCGGTGCGCTATTGGATGGTCGAAGCGCGGCGCACGCCAGAACGAACGATTTGGCACCGCATTCGACCCACCACAGCGTGGTTGCAATCGATTGCGGCGCCAGAGGTGGAACCCGCTCCAATCCCCGTGCCCTTGTCGCCAAGGGGTAACAAAGGGTGATTCTAACGCTCAGCGGTCTGGTTCGACGATGATCTCCACGCGCCGGTTGTTGGCGCGCCCCTCGGCCGTCGTGTTCTGCGCGACGGGCCGCGCTTCACCGATACCGACAGCAGTGATCTTGTCCGATTCCACACCGCGGCTCACTAGGTGAGATCGCACAGCCTCCGCTCTCAAACGGCTGAGCTCCATGTTCCGGGAGTCGCTGCCGCGTGAGTCGGTGTGGCCCTCGACGACGATCTTCTTGTAACCCTGATCCTGTAGCGCCTTGGCTACCTCATCGAGCTTGCTCATCGCGATCGGCATGAGCTGATGTTCGCCTGTTGCAAACAGGACGCCGCCAGACAAAGTGATGACGACGCCGCGCGCCTCCTCCTTGACCTTTGCCAACTGCTCCAAGCTAGCGAGTGCCGCAGCTGCTTTCTTCTCAGCAGCCAAGCGCCTTTGCTTTTCCGCTTCGAGCTCGGCACCCGTCATTTGCGCTTGCTTGCGCGCCTCTTCCTTTTGGCGCGCCGTCTCCTCGAGCGCGCGCTGTGCTGCCGTCAGCTTCTTCTCCGTATCACGCTGATACAGTTCGCGGGCTTCTTCTCGAGCCCTGATGGCTGCCTGGCGATCTTCGTTAGCCTGGTGAAAGTCTCCCGACGCATGCGCCAACTGGGCCTTCCGCTCGGCGATGTAAGCGAGATCCCGAGTCATCTGCTCGTCACCCTCCTGGAAAGCGCTTTCCGCTTCCTGAAGGCTTTGCTTCGCCGTCTCTAGCTCCGCGAGCGCGAACTGAGATGCCGGACCCGCCTGCGCCTTGTTGTAAGCATCTCGCGCGTCCAGCAATTCGCGCGGAGCCATGTCCGCGCCACACGCCGAAGTCATCAACGCGGCGGCCAGAGCGATCAAGCTAAGGATAGGTCTGCTCGTATGTCTCATCATTGGTTCCTCGTGGGCGCGTTACATGCCCTCAGATTGGCGTTCTTTCAGCTTGTTGACCTCTTGCAGGGCAGCTGCCGCTTCGGCTCGAGCGTTCTCTACTCTAGCCAAGGCAAGAGCAAGCTCAGCGTCAACCCCCGCTCTGTCCAACAAGGCAGCTGCTACCTCGTTCTCTTCCTCCTCAATGTACTTCTTCGCCTCCGCGATTTGATCGCGCGCGTACTTGAGGTGCAAGGCAGCCTTCGGGTTCTCGGGCGCCCCGCCCACCTCGGCAGCTCGGACCGCGGCTTCTGCAGAAGTTAGCTTGTCCTGAGGGATTGCGGCGCCGCCACAAGCGACGGCCATGCCGACCAGGGCTAGAACAATGAGTTGAATCTTGATCACTGACGATCCTCCTAAGACGGCTGTTATACACTGACGGCGCCAGCTCACCAGGCCCCAGTTGCGAAGAATCCGCGACCTGGTCGGGTGTTTGGCTGTGTTCTCGGCGCTTAACGAAGCACTCTACGGTTGACTGCTTGCCAGCCGCCTTCATCGGCACCAAAGGAGGTGCCCTGGTTTCGCAAGTTTGCGACGTCGCTAGATGCTTCGGACGCACCGCTGCGCCCTCGAACCAACCACGGGCCGGAGCACACGCACCGCTGCTTGGAGGCGTCTTTTTGCTGGTGTTTCTGGCGAGCAGAGTCCTATGCGGGCGCCGTGAGTTCCCCACCAAAAGCCACGCTACCCGCTGCCGCCCCGCGTCGGGTGTTCCGTCTGGCTTTGCCTATCGTTGGGGGAATGGTGTCGCAGAATGTGCTGAACCTCGTGGATACCTACATGGTAGGCACGCAAGGGCCGCGAGCGCTAGCAGCGGTCAGCGCCGCCGGCATGATCAACTTCGTGGCGGTAGCTTCCATAATGGGCTTATCTGCCGCCGTGCAGACGTTGGCTGCGCGACGCTACGGCGCGGGGCAGCACTGGCATTCGGCGACGCCACTCAATGGAGCGCTGGTGGCTGCGTTCGTACTAGGCCTGCCGTTGACGGCGTTGTTCATCGGCGGCGCACCGTCAATCGTGGGATTGGTGATTCCTGATCCAGGCGTCGTCGCCATAGCCGTCCCGTATCTCGTCGCGCGACTGCTCGCTCTCGTGCCGGCTGGCCTCAACTTCGCCTTTCGCGGCTACTGGAACGGCACCAATCGGTCCCACCTGTACATGAGCACGTTGCTCGTCATGCACTTGATCAACATCGCCGGCAACTGGGTGTTGATTTACGGCAACCTCGGAGCGCCGGCTTTGGGCGCACCCGGCGCTGGAATTGCGAGCGCTTTAGCAACGGCTGCAGGTACTGTGATGTACGTCGTCATAGCCATGCGCCAAGCTTCTGCCAATGGGTTCATCCGCTCCAGACCAGACGCCGCGCTGATGCGCTCCCTGCTCAAACTGGCGTTGCCTTCGAGCCTCCAGCAGCTACTCTTTGCCGGCGGCTTTACAGCCCAGTTCTGGATCATCGGAAAGCTGGGAACGCTCGAGATGGCCGCTGCTGGCGTGCTCATCAACCTCATGCTGGTGGTCGTGTTGCCCGGTCTGGCCTTGGGAATAACGGCGGCATCTCTCGTCAGCCAGGCTCTGGGTCGCCGGAATGCTCACGAAGCGGATCTGTGGGCCTGGTTGGTGGTTCGCGTTTCACTCGCCGTGGCAGTAACCTTGGCGTTACCACTGCTGTTGGCCCCTGACGCCATCTTGCGCCCATTTCTCGTAGAGCCGGCGGCAATTGAACTAGCGCGTGCTCCATTGCGCATCTTTGCAGCCACTATCTTCATCGACTCGGCCGGTACCGTGCTCCAACAGGCCCTGCTCGGAGCGGGCGCCAACCGCGTCGTTATGACTGTATCGGCAGTCTGCCAGTGGGCGTTCTTCTTACCCCTTGCATTCCTGGTTGGCCCGGTTCTGCAGTATGGGTTAGTCGGGATATGGCTCGCGCAGGCAGTGTACCGCACGCTTCAAGCCGGAGTGTTCGCTTGGATTTGGTGCGGCAAGGGCTGGGCACGCCTAGTCCTCTGATCGATCTCCTCAAGTGATGAAGCTAGTCGTCTGATGAAGCGGGTGCGAGTATGATGCAGGGTGGGTCTAAGGGAATGACGATGCAACGAGTATTGATCGCGAACCGTGGTGAAATCGCACTTCGTATCCTGCGTACACTCAAAGCGATGGGCTTGACTCCGATAGCCGTGTTCAGTGATGCCGACAGCGCGTCGCCTCACGTTCGACTCGCTGACCATGCAGTACCTCTGGGCGCAAGCGACGTGGGAGCGAGCTACCTCAACCCCGAGAACTTGCTGCGAGCGGCAAAGGAGAGTCGTGCCGATGCACTCATCCCCGGCTACGGATTCTTGTCCGAGAACGCAGAGTTTGCCGAAGCTTGCACGCGAGCAGGACTCGCGTACATCGGTCCTCCCGCAAGTGCCATTCGAAGCATGGGTTCTAAAATCGAGGCCCGAGAGCTGGCAGCCGCTGCCAACGTCCCTCTCGTTCCAGGCGGGCCTGCAGCTGACTTTCAGCAGGCTCAGGTTACTGCGGCACAGATCGGCTACCCCCTCCTCATCAAGGCTTCCGCCGGTGGAGGCGGCAAGGGCATGCGCCATGTCGAGTCGGCCGATGCTCTGCAGGCGGCCTTCGAACGCGCTCAGAGCGAAGCTCTACGCGCGTTCGGGTCTGGTCGAGTGTATTTGGAACGCGTCATCAATCCTGGGCGCCACATCGAAGTGCAGGTAATCGGTGACCGCCATGGCAACGTCACGACACTTGGCGAACGTGAGTGCTCCGTGCAACGTCGCCATCAGAAGGTGATCGAAGAGTGCCCTGCACCACAACTGAGTGACGACACACGCCAGGCTTTGCACGCAGCCGCCGTCGCCTTGGCGCGTGGCGTCGGTTATCATTCCGTGGGGACCGTCGAGTTCTTAGTCGATGCTTCCGAGCGCTTTTATTTCTTGGAAATGAACACCCGACTGCAGGTGGAACATACTGTCACGGAAATGGTCACGGGGGTCGATCTCGTCGAGCTGATGGTTCATGTCGCGATGGGTGAGCGTCTCGATTCGCTCGACCTTGGCGCTGCCAGTGGTTGCGCCATTCAAGCGCGCCTCTACGCCGAAGATCCTGCTTTGGAGTATCAACCCAGCGTCGGGCGCGTCATGCAGTTGCGCGAACCGCAAGGTCCGGGGATCCGATTCGATCACTGGCTCAGTGTCGGCACCGAGATCGGGCACCACTACGACCCGCTACTCGGGAAGCTGTGTGCTCACGCACGAACGAGGGATCTCGCCCGGAGACGGCTGCGCGCTGCCTTGGACGAAGTCGTTCTCACCGGGCTCGTCACCAACGTCGGACAACTCCAGACGGTGCTTGATTGTCCTTCCTTCTGCGCCGGAGCGTATCACACGGGCCTTCTCGCCGAGCTGGCTGCGACGCAGAAGGTGGAGTCGGCGGGCGAGGATGGCGAAACCCAAAGGCAGCTAGCGGCAGTGAGCGCAGCTGTCTTTCTGGATAAACGAGACGGGCCGGGATCGCAATCGACCGGCGAGAGCGAATGGGTCCGTCAGCACCGGATGCGAACGCTGCGTTGAAGCGTCACTCCGCCCGCTCGAGCGAGGGGGGCTCGGATGGTCGGCGTGACGGCCTGCGGCTCGGTGGCGGCACGTGAGCAGCCATGCTTTCGCGCACCGAGTCGGGATAGATGGACTCGATCGAGGCAGGCGTTTCCTCCGACTCTGGCTCGTTTTCGATTTCCTCAGGGTGAGCGGATAACCTGATACCATACAAGGCTGCCAGCGCTTCGCCAATATCCTTGTGGCAGGCGATCATTGGCCGCACGGGCATGCCGCTACAGTCTGCCACCGCTCGCAATGCCTGCTCATCCAGAGGATTCGCAATCGCTACGTAAAGCACATTGCCAAGGCCCCGAACCCGGCGGATGTGAATGGGCAGCAAACGATATCGTTCGGCAACAGTCACCGGGACCAAATCGAGCAAAGACCGGGTGAACGCGATGTGGCGCAATGATACCCATGGCACGCTCAGCTGCTGACTGAGCACCTGTGTCAGTTGGCTGTCGCTGATCAAACCGGCGCGCAACAGCAAGTGTCCCAGTCGGGAGCCGGGAGCGTCGCTGGTCGAGCCGTCCGCTTCTAATTTTTGCTGACCCAAGACCGTTTCCAGCTGTTCACGACTGACCAATCCAGTCCTCACGAGCAGCTCGCCTAGGGGGATCAATGCCACCATCGAAAGCAGCCTACTCGGGGTTTCGCTGCCGCGCCAGGTCCAAGGCGTTTTCAGCAATTGAGAGTGGCGACGAGAAGCGTCAGGTCGTTTACATCGGTCCAGTTATCCCACGCGGTCACTGCTTCACCCACCCGCTTTCTGATAGCTTGATGCGGTGAGGGAGAGCTGTAATACTTGGACGCGCATCGCTCGAACCACTGCCTCTATGAGTTCATTGCTGGGAACCAAAACATGTCCGCACTGCGGCACGCTGTGCGAACCGGATTCTCACTACTGCCAGCACTGTGGTTTTCCCGTTGGTGCCGTGTCCTTTCGGAACGAAGATCCGATGGTCGGCAAGGTGCTTCCAGGGGGGTATCAAGTTCTAGATCTCCTTGGGGTTGGGGGCATGGGCCGAGTCTACCGCGCCGAACAGCGAACGTTGGGACGGACGGTGGCGGTGAAGGTCATCCACCCTCACCTTTTAGCGGACGAAAAGTCGCTCGCTCGCTTCCTCACGGAAGCGAGAGCGACGAGCCAACTCAACCACCCCAACACCGTCAGTGTCATCGACTTTGGCAAGACTGACGAAGACAAGCCGTACCTGGTCATGGAGTTTCTCCGCGGCCACAACCTGGCGCAAGTTCACGCTACAGAAGGACCTTTCGAATTTCCTCGCATCGTCAACGTCCTCAAGCAGGTGCTTCTAGCCCTGGGTGAAGCACACGAGCTACAGATCATTCACCGCGACCTGAAGCCCGAGAACATCGTACTGGAGCCGCTACGTCGTGGTGGAGACTTCGTAAAGGTGGTGGACTTTGGTCTGGCCAAACTAAAGTCGGATGGTCAACGTGGGATAACGATGCCGGGCATCGTGTGCGGCACTCCGGACTTCATGTCGCCGGAGCAAGGACGGGGCGACAGCATCGACGGCCGGAGCGACTTGTATGCCGTCGGCGTGGTGCTTTTCTGGCTGCTCGCGGGCCGGCTTCCGTTCGAGAGCGAAAGTCCGACTCAGGTCGTGTTGATGCACATCAACAATCCAGTGCCGGATCCGCGTGTGCTTGCACCCTACCGCGCAATTCCCTCTGACTTCGTCGACGTGACCCTTCGCTCACTGGCAAAGTCTCCGTCCGATCGCTACGCGGACGCCCATGAATTCGCCGATGCCCTCGAAGCTTGCCTGCGAAAGAGTGTTCGCGCGCCGATCAGGAGCTCCAGCATATCCCCCAAGGTTACCGTCGTTTGCGCCGTGTGTCGCTCGACGGTACCCGTAGGCAAATTCTGCTTGGAGTGCGGTGATCCATTGCCGGCGTGCATTCCATCCGTTGCGTCCGATCACCCCTTGCCGCTCCTGGGACGCTCCGAGGATCTCAATTGGCTGACGGATGTACTGAGCGATTGTCAAAGTCAGCGTCGGGTTGCGCAGCTGGTCGGTGATCCAGGTACAGGGAAGACGAGGCTCACCAGCGAATTTCTCGCCAATGCTGCTGCGGAGGGTTACGTCACCATCCTTGCCAAACCCGATAGTTATTGGGCGGAAGTCAGTGGTCATGTACTGCGGGTGGTTTTGGGTCAGCTGGTTGCTGCGCCCCGTGACCGCTTGTCGCCCAGCCAGCATGCACTCCGCGCCGCGTTGGACGACCTCGAGAACAACGCTGTGAGCGCGACCACCACTCCACGCGTGCGTCGTCGTGGTTTCGCTCAACTCCTTTCTTGGGCGATAGACGAGGCAGCGGCAGAAAGTGGCCGCGCGCCAGTCATTGCCGTGGATGATCTGCAGCGGGCAGACGGCTTGAGCCGTCAAGCACTCAACGATTGCCTGGGCCTGCCTGGCTGCGCCGCGCTGTTCGTTGTAACTCACCCACCCAGCTTCAATCCGCAGCTGGACTTTGCGCTGCTTCGCGTCATCAACGGGCTTAGTCCTCACCTGGCGACCGACCTCTTGCGCCAGGCTTCCGGTTACCGGCGCTCGATCACGCTCGCTGAGATTGGCAACCGGGGCATCCCTCCGCTTTACGTCGAACAGGTTCTCGCATTCGGACTGGATGGCGGGCAGGACCCCCCCGCCCGGCTCGGGGACTTGGTAGCTCATCGTCTAGGCACACTCGACCCTCTCCATCGCCGCTACGTCCAGGTGTTGGCGGTACTCGGGGACGACGTGACCTCGGAGCTCATCGCCAAGATGCTGGAGCAACCCATCGTAGAAACTTGCTTGGAGCGGCTGCGCACGTTGAAGCTGGTGCGAACGAGCCCACACGGCAGCCACTCTCTGTGGCACCCCTTGCTGCATGATCTCGTCCTGCATTCCACGCCGGTAGAAGTAAGAAAAGAGCTTCACCGCCGGGCCTTGGAGCTGTTTCAGGATCAGGACGCCCCATTGGAGGTGTTGGCCGAGCACGCGGCGGGCGCCTCCGATTCGATGACTGCTCTGTTTTACATCGAGCAGATCGCGGGGCGCGCTCAGGCCCGTGGCGATGAAGAGTCGGAAACCAACGCCCTGCGCGCCGCTCTGGAAATAGCTCGACTCGAGTTGTTCCGCGGACAGCTCGACGATCCAATGCGAGCTATCGCTATTTTCGGTAAACGCCTTGGCCACGCGCTCATTCGAAGGGGACAGTACTCTGACGCCGATGGTGTTCTACTCGAAGCCCTCGATAGCACCGAAGAGCAGGGAGACGAGCGAGTGGAAGTCCTGAGGCTTTTGGCCGAAGTCGCCACTCACCGGGAGCGGTTGAAGGACGCAAAGCGCTACATCGAAGAAGCACTTCGCGTGGCGCCTCGAGCGCTGCATGCGGAGCTCAGCCAGGAACTTGCCCGCGTTGGCGTCGTCACCGATCGCCCCGCAACCGGCTGAGCGCAGCGAGTTCCAGGTGACCACAGTGGCCCCTGGACTGACCGGCCGAAAGCCGCTGCAGCCGGTCAAAAGGCTGCTTGTACGGCTGCATGTTGGGCTAGATTGGGTCGCTGGCATACAAGTCAGCCCCTGTTAAACACCCATTACATGTCGTGAATAGGACGGCGGTGCGCGCAGCGTTTTCAAATGCACCAAGCGGCACAGGCCCCGTTCATCAGGCTGCAAAGGCATCCCGTGGACAGCGATCTTGTCGAATCGATTTCCGCTCTGAAAGCGTCGCTCAAACAGCTCAACCTGGAATCTGAGTTTGGCAACGCCGACGCAGATTTGCTGGCGCTGCTCAAGGAGCGCTTTGGACTTCCACGCCGCTACCTGAACTTCCTTCAGCACTGTGACCCCCTGCAGGTAGAAACCGTTACCCCCGCAGAGCGCATTCAATTCATCCCAAGCAGTGAACTCATCGCGGAACAAGCGGAGCACTGTCTGGCTGAAGACGGGTCGTTGATCACCAAACCCACGCGCAGCGGCTGGCGCCCGAGCTGGTTCATCATTGGGCACAGTGGGTTACTGGGCGATCCATACTTTCTGGACACGAGCCAGGTCGATGCGGAAGGCGACTGTCCCGTCTACTCCGCGATGAGTGGTACCGAAGTATGGCAAGCGCGCCTGTGCGCCTCCAGCTTTGCCATGTTCGTGCGAATATTGGCCATCACCATGGACGTGGCGGATGATTTCGACCTGGAGGACTACGATCCAGACAACGAACGGGTCTTCCGGGAGGCAGTTGGGCCACGCATTCGCGAAGTGGACCCCGCTGCTCAAAAGGCCGGTCACTGGACGTAGGGCGGCCCGACCCGCAGCTGGGTAGCTCGCTGGCCCATCCCACGCCCGACTACAGACGCCGCGTTCGGCCCGCCCTACAACGTTCTAGTGTGGGTGACGGGCTCCGGATTTTCAGTTCAGTAAATGCGGGGAAGCGACGTACGTTTGGTTTTTGCGGGGCACGAGGCTTGCTCGATGCCGAAACCGCAGCATGCTCGGTGGCACCGCGCGCGCTTCTAAGGATCGCTACATGTCGTTTCGCATACTCAAAGGTCTCTCCTTCGCCTTGTGCATGGTCACCCTGCTCCCCCATTGTGCGGTCCAACGAGACGGCATCAATCGTGTGCAACCCAATGCCCTGCAAAAGTCGTTCTTCATTGGGGACCTTTCCGACGAAAGCGACGATCCGATGTTCGTCACCCGCAACTTCGTCGTGGACGCCTCCGAGGCGCAGGAACTGGTGGGTATCAGCACCGCGAGCGGCGTCGAGCGCATTCGGTGGCAAATAACGGAGGATACTCTGTTCGCCCGAAGGGCCTACTCAATCACCAACGGTGATAACAAGGGTACGTCCATCGAGCCCAACGGAGACATCATTGCGGCTTACAAGATCGATAGCCATTTCGACGTGCGCAACGCCTACAACCCGGCAACGGGGGAAGAGCTCGCGGTCCAAGAAGAGAACACCTCCGATCGTCCTTGGTATGAACGCGACCACTTCCGCGTGGACTGGTCGAAAAACCTCGTCGACTCCCCTGTCTGGACGACGATGTTCTACGGAAAGGTCTTTGGCGACATCAAAGTGACGCCAATCTCGTATTACGAAAGCGACGAAACGTCCGATGACGCCCCCCACTTCGACTCGGAGACGGGTTACCTAGACGTCACCTCCCATTTCTTGGTGGAGCCGGAGATGACGCAGTGGGGCGCTTTCGAAATACCCATGTGTTTCATCATGGGCATGTTTACGGGCTCGGCGATATATTCATGCGAGGCTCAGGAAGCTGTCCTCAGAACGTCCTTCTGGAAACTGCAGAATGCGGACCCAGATGAGGATTTCGAACCCTTCGAGAATACGGAAGCCCCGCGCGAAATCTTCGGCAACCCGGGTGGCATTGGCGATAGCACCGCTCACGGTATAGTTCCGGCACCGCTCGAGGAGTACGATCCGCAGTACGGTTATACTGATGAGGGGCTGACCCGCCTAATGTTAACTCATAACATTTGGAAACAGAGTCATCAGACCGTTGGTGAGTGTAGCACGAGCGCCGAATGCGAAGACGTCACGGGCCGCAAAGGCTCGACGTGTCTCAGTTCCGGAAGGTGCAGCGTACCGTGCAGTTACAAGAAACGGCTGGATGTCGATGCCAACGGCACTGACGACCAGTGCGAAAACGATGACACGGGTTACGAAGGCAGCAGTGGCTCGCAATGCAGCCTTCGCGACCGCTGCACCATACCCTATCGGGACCGTGAGGTGAGACCCGTCACCTACTACGTAGATCCCGAAATGCCAGAGGAGCTGCAAGATAGGCTCGACAAGAAGGGGAAGGTCAAGCAGCAGGGGGCGAACGAGGACCTGATCGCGACATGGAATCAGGCTTTACAGTTGGCGGCCGCTACCGCACGCGAGGTCGAGTGCCGCCGCACGAGCAGTGACGGCAACTCCGAGCAGCGCCGAAGCGAATGTCACGAGAAGTATTTCGAAGTTCAAGACGGCCAAGACGTCGTGCAGATGGTGAGCTACGGTGGTTGGGGTGTACCTACTCCACGCAAGGCGGCGGACGTACTGGTGCTGTGTCATAACCCCGTCCGAGAGTACGATCATCCAGCGTGCGGAGAGGTCGGGGAGCGCAGCCGGCCGGGCGACATTCGCAAGAACATGCTGATATACTGGAACTACAGCACCCAAGCCCCGTACGGAGGCATTGGCGGCTGGCGTGCGGATCCATCTACCGGCCAGATTTTCGGCGCATCAGCCACGACGATTGGACGCAGCGTCACCTCGTCGGCCGCTAGAGTAAGAGACCTCATCCTGGTTTCATTGGGCGAACTCGACTTCGAAGACATCACGAGCGGCGTGTCGGCGACACGCTTTCAGAAGACGTTGGAGAATGGTAGAAGTCCGGAAACCTTCACCGCGGATCAACTGGCAGAGCGTCTCACTGCTATCGATCATCGCCACTTGGGACAACAGGTGGATTTGGACCTCAGTGCCGTCGACCTGTCCAGCCCTGCCGCTGCCGTCGCTGACTTCAAGTCAAACCTCGTGATTGACCCAGCCCAGCGCAGTCGGGAGCTTCTACGTTATAAAGCCGCTGTTGCGCCCTTGTTGGGCACTCAGTTCGAGGCGCAGATGGTAAGCGGCAACTGGATTCTGGATGCCGTTGGGGCCAATCCCGCATCTCCGCTGACAGACCAGCTATTGGACGTAGCCTCGCCGTTGCGTTCCTACGACCTAGGACAAATGGCGTCGACGGATCAACGGGTACTGCAGGCTCTAGGGCAGCGTGGCGTGTGTCACCTCGACGCGCTCGTCAGCATCGGGACACCCGAGATTACCGGCTTGGGACGCTACTATCGTGAGAAGTACCCGGAGCTGACTGGGCGCGATTTCGCCGACGCGGTGTACGAAGACCTTTGGGTGGACGTGTACAAAGGCATACAACTGCATGAGATTGGTCACTCCTTGGGGTTGCTCCACAACTTCGCCTCCTCTTGGGATGCCGCTAATTTCAATCCGCAATACTGGCAGCTACGCACGCACGAAGGAACCCGCGCTGACTCGTGCAACTCCATGCCCCGCGACGCAAGCTCGACCGCGGCTGAGGCTGACACCTGCATGGGGCCCCGTTATCTCGACCCGGAAACCGATGACGAGATGGGATTGGGCGCAGAGCCTCGCCCGGGATTGAACTACTACGGGCACACGTCCACCATGGAGTACCAGAACGCGCGTTTCTTCGAGACAGTAGGCCTCGGTCAATACGACATCATGGCTATGAAAGCTTTGTATGGGAGGACGCTGGAAACGCTTGATACCCGTGAGCTACCTGCAGCCGAACAAGCAAACTTTTTGGCTTTGAACGAGACCCAGTTGAGCGACGAGTCTCGGGTCCACAATGTCGAATACGGCTTTCCGCTCGGCGTGCACTACACCGAGCTCGCCCGCCAGCTGCGCATCTTCGATCCCGCGCGCTGCAGGGAAGCCACCGAGCAAGAAAAGGCAAAAGCCGAATGGCGCATCGTTCACGGGAAGGTGTGTGCTCCCCCTTCGAAGGACCACGGGCACTGGGACGACTTCGTCGATACCGCTAGTTCACCCTCTGCCGTAGAGGGGCGAAAAATTCGTGTGCCCTCCGAGCTCGATGCTCCCGCAGCAGGGAACACTCGCTGGCCTTATCGGTTTGGTGGTGACCAATCGAACGGCTACATGCACATCAACCCCTTCGATTCGGGTGCGGACGCCTACGAAGTCACGATGGAAACCATTCGCAAGAATGACTACAACTACCCGCTCACGTACTTCCGCGCTCAGCGTCGTGGGTGGACGACGCTGCAACTGCCGTCATACACCGCTCGCAACTTCTACGAACGCTTGCGTTCCTATCACTGGAGCGTTTCGTTCCAAAACGCCTTTTACACAAACCTTCAGGAAGAGGTTCCCAATTGGGAGCCCATCTTCGAGGAGTGGCGACAGAGCGACGACCAGATGCGGCCAGGCCTCATCGCTCAAACCGAGATGTTCAAGGGCATAGCGGCGGTACTACTCGCACCGGAGCCAGGTGCGTATCAAGCGCTCGAGCCTCAGGGCACGTTCTACGATACTGGTCGCGTCGTCAACACGCGCGAAGAGTTCGTATTGGACGCTGCCAGTGCACGCTTCTTGGCCCCGTCATACGATTCGGGCCCGGAAGCGGGGGGTTCTTGGGACTATCACACCTACGCGCAGCGCGGTGGCTACGAAGTCGAGAAAGCGCTCGCGGCTCGCGCCTTGACCGACGGGCGCGCAGTGTTCTCGTCGTTCAGCCGCGACATCTACTTGGACGACCGTATCATCAACATCAACTTCCGCAGCGATATGCCGCAAGCAGTTGACCGACTACTCGGTGGAGCGCTTGCAGAGCAATGGGAAACGGTATCTCAGTACGTCAACCAGACGGAAGCATCTGCCGGAGATCCGGTCGTGAGAATGGCAGACCTGCTTTCTGATGCGCCCGCCCTTCCGGCCGAAGCCCGGCAAGTGTTCCCCAATTTTGGCTACAACCAAGCCGTACCCACGCTCGTGTACTCGCACCTCTACGGACGACTGAACTCGGACCTGGAACTCAGCAACAAGATGCGAATGTGGGTAGATGGCTCGATCAGCGGTGAGCTCGATCTGCCGGAGAGCGAACAAGCGCGCTTCACCTATCCGGAGTCAGGCATCACCTACATTGCCAGGCGCTTCGGTCCGGATGTCTTGTTTGGACGCGAAGTAGACAAAGGCATCTCCAGTCGAATGATAGACAACGCTAATCGTCTGCTCGGCGAAGTGTATGAGCTCGACGTGGACGAGGACGGCAACGTGGTGCGCGATGAATTTAACAGACCGCTACTGCAGCGTGATGATGCCGGCAGTCCGATACGCAAGCAGGGCAGCGTCGCGGATCGAGCACGAACTCAATTGCGGCGCTACGTGGGACAGCTGGACGCCACCGTGCAAATTAGCGACTACATCGGCTATGGACCGTTCAACTTCCGCTGAATGGCAAGCGCGGGGCGAGACGGCCAAGGACGGCCTGCAAAGGAGCGCCGCTTTCAGGGTTAGCTACTGATGTGGAGGTAACCTTGGTCAATCAAGCGGACCAGCGCCTTAGCTGTGTCCAGATCGCTGAGCGGGCTCGTATCCATCGCGCCAGCCAGCGTGCCACGGTTTATGGCCAACTGTAGGACGTCGAGCTCGACCGCCTCGAGGTCAGACAGCTTGGCTTCGAGGGGGCGAACGAGTGACAACGGTGCGTTCCAGGGTGGGAGGCGAGCGTGCAACTGCGACAACTCGTCCTTCTGCCGAAACGCCTCCATCAAGACCTCTTGCACCGAGAGATCGATGGCATCCGTGTGGACTTGATCATCCGGTGGATCTAGCTCGAACACCCCCGTCTCCCAGCCGATCATCCTATATACGGCCTTGAGAGGCGGCAACGGCTCGGCACCACCTGTCTCACGGTCGATCTGCGCGTAGTGTATGATGCCGGCCTTCAACACCACACGCCCCACCGAGATGCCACTGTCGATGAGCAAGATACCGTCCTTCTTCGACGAGCCGAACAACTGCAGCAAGTCTGGGAGTGGAATATCCTCCAGGCTTCCGCTCATACGCGTCCCCGCGGGAGCCGTGCCGTGGAAGCGACGTACGCCTCGACGGTTAACAGGTGCCGCCGCACCCGCGGGCGCAGGAGCTTGGTTGTTCTCCGCGTCTAGTGACACGACACGCAAGATGTTGCTTCCGATGAGGATGCGGTCGCCTTCGCCCACCGATGTGCGCGAGATGCGCTCACCGTTGACGAACGTGCCGTTCGTCGAACCCAGGTCTTCGATCTCGATGCGCCCCTGACTCAACTGCAGACGTGCGTGTTTGCGGGAAACCATCTCCTCGACCAGGACCATATCCAAATCGCTGGAGCGCCCGACCAGCACCTCCCGATTCTCTTCGAGGGGAAACTCCCCGCCTTGGTACTTTCCCGATATAAAACGTAGTGCTAGTGCCATCGAACCAAGCCTGAATCGGAGCGTACTAACGCCCAGACCTTAAAGGATATTCGGCCTGTGCGGGTCGGGTCAAGTTGGCTCCCGTTTAGTCGTGGATTGGCTTGAACCTACCCGTGTCAGGCTATGCCGAAAGCTCATCTTTTCCAGGCAAAGACACGCTCGCCTCATCTTCGATAACGGTCGCGGAGCGCGTATCCTGGAGCCACTTTCTCCATGGCAGCGATGTAGGGGCAACCGGCCCACCTACGCACGTGGCTAAAGCTCAAGTCGGCTCACGGGCCGTCGGTAAGCGAACAGTGAAGGCGGCGCCCTGCCCTCGACGGGAGTTGACTTCGATTCTGCCCCCCATGGCCTCCACCAATCGCTGACTCACCGCCAGTCCCAAACCCGTCCCGCGGGGTTTGGTGGTGAAGAATGGAACGAAGAGGCCCTTGAGCGCATCATCGGATAACCCTGGTCCTGAATCGACGACGACAATCTCGGTGAACGGTTCCGGTCCCGATCGTCCACAGCGAGTAGTGATGCTGACGACTCCACACCCGCCATTGGCGTCGATGGCGTTCTTGACGAGGTTGATCAACACCTGGCGCAACTGCTCTGCATCCCCCTGAGCTAGGGCCGGACTACGACTCAGATGCAGAGCGAAGTCGACCTGGTGTTCCCTGCTAGACGACAGGAGTTTACATGTGCGCTCCACCACTACGTTCACGTCGACGGATTGGGCGCGGCCGGCGTTTGCACGAGCGTACGACAACACCGAACCGACCACGCGGTCCAGCCGTTCAACTTCCTCGACGATGATGTCTACGAATTCGGGCTGTGATGGGTCCTGCTGAAGCAGCTGAGCAGCGCCTTTTATGGCGCCCAGTGGATTCTTCACTTCGTGCGCGAGCCCAGCTGCCATCTGACCCAATGCTGCTAGCCGCGCGCGCTCCTGCAAGCGCTGATGCTGCCGTGCGTTCTCCAGAACCAGGCCAACGTGGAGCGCCAACGCCTCGAGCAGGGTGATGTCTTCGCTAGAGAAGGCGTCACTGACGCGATCATCGTGAACCAAAAGGAGGGCGAGTAGTTCCTTCTTTTCGCTGAGTACCCCCACGCACAAGCCATCGCCCATCGCCCCGAAGCTGCGTCCCGCAGCGAGCAGGCGCTCGTGCTTCTCTCGTTCTTCTATTCCCGCGTCCGTCGATGCTTGGGCTCGTGAGACGGAGAAGTCGACGGTGCGCTCCGACTTGAGAACTTCCTCGAGCGGCCGCAACGACGCCGCGCTGACGACCGATGGAGCGGGAGGGCCGAATCCCCCTACCCACTCGAAATCTACCCCGAGGGAGTCGCACACGTATAAGCCCATGGCGGTGGCGCGCCGTGAGTCTTCCAAACACACTTCGACGATGCGTGCCATCTGCTCGAGGTCGAGCACGCGCGACAGCTGGGTCTTGGCTCGAGTAACGGCCAGCTCGAGGTCGTGACGTTCGAGAAACAGCGCCACCGGCACGTAGCGGTTGATCTTCTCGCGCAACGGGTCGAATAGGATGAGGATGACTGTCCCACCCAATACGGCGTTGAGGTACATCTCGTCGAAGCCACCCAGAATGACTGCGAAGAGGTAGAAGATACCAGCCATGCTGAATGCAAGTGCCGTTGCAACCAAGGCTCGAACCGCCATGTCGTAGAGATCGACGAGGCGCGCGCGAATCAGTGATTCTGCCAAGACGAAGAGGAACACGATGCTGAGCACCGCGCCAACCGGCGGCAAAGGCGCGCCGACGAACCAGAGAAAATCCGCGAGGCTGAAGGTTGCCGCCAGCGTTCCGCAACTAACCAAAAACCTTACCCGGCGCTGGGTGGCACGTGAGCCGCTTCGCTCGCCGCGCATGAATAACGACCACAGACCCGCCGCAAATAGTCCGAACACGTACAGCAGCACGGCTGCTCGGACGAGACCGTGTTCGTGCCACGGTGAGACGGCTAAAACCAGAAACACCGCCAGCAGCGTGTGCGCCACGCGGAGCAACAAGCGTCGGCCCGGCTGCGGGAAGATTGCGTCGAACAAGTGCAAAGCCAGCTGCGGCATCAACACGACGAGCACAGCCGTAAAGTGGGCCCACACCTGAGCGCGACCCGCAAAGTACAGCCACTGAGCTAGATACCAAAAGCCTATGTCGGCAGCGAAAGCCGCGAACAGCCATTGCGCGCGGCCGGGTTTGCCGCGCAACAACACGCTCAGGGCGATGGCTAGTGCCAGCGCCCCACAAAACAGGGAAGTTTGGGTCCGAAGGTCCACGCGATGTTGAAGTGAAATCCGATGGTACCGGGTCTCGCCGGGGAAAGCCCTCTCTATCATGGGTCCGCAGGGCGGACTTTTTTCGTCTTACCCCGCCTTGCAAAGGTCGACTATTGCTCGCGGTGCACTATCGTGGCCCACCATCTCAGGCGGAGGATAGGCTTTGGACCAAGCAACGCTCGGAAG
Source organism: uncultured Polyangiaceae bacterium (assembly GCA_964577325.1). Taxonomy (GTDB): domain Bacteria; phylum Myxococcota_A; class Polyangia; order Polyangiales; family Polyangiaceae; genus SZUA-265. The sequence goes on along the minus strand of CAZNZA010000023.1, from coordinate 4,092 downwards.
ACCCCTTGGACGTTTTACTCAGCATCGGCGCATGGACCGCCTACGGGAGCTGCTCACGCGGCACCCTAGAGGGCTTTCCTTGTATGAGCTCGCGGATGCTTTGAAAGTCACTCCGCGCACCATGCGTCGCTACCTGAGGGAGCTCGAGCGTGAGTACGATCTAGAACCGTACGAAGAGCGACCAGGGGGCGTTCGCCGGTGGCGCATCCGTGCAAGCGAGCTGCCTCGCAAGCTCGAGCTGCGCCGCACCCAAGCCTACGCGCTGTTGGCAGCGCGCCGCATATTCGAGCCGATGCGCGGTTCGGCTTTGTACGATGAGATCGAGCTCGCGACCGAGAAGCTCCTCGGCTTGGCGCAACGCCCTGGTCGGGGACCGAATTCAGGTTTGGCGGACGTACGACTCGAGGATCGCTTTCTGTATCTCCCCTTCGCGCCGAAGAATTACGCTGAAAAGACGGAGGAGCTCGACGACCTGTTCCAGGCGGTCAGCGATCTTCGCCCTCTGAGCCTAGTGTATCGCAGCGCTTTGAAAGGTAGCGAGGAGCGCATCACCATCCATCCGTACGCGATGGTGCTCCACCGCGACTCCATTTACTGCGTTGGCTTTCACACCGAGCGCGGAGAGATCCGAACGCTGCTGCTCGATCGTATGCGAGACACCCAAGCAGCAAGCACGGAGCGTTTCGAGCTCCCCGTAGACTTCAAGATCGACGACTACTTCCAGGGTGAGTTCGGCATTTGGAAGGCCCAGACGAGGTACAAGGTGGTGCTCGAATTCGACGCCCACGCCGCCGAATACGTCCGCATGCGGCAAGTGCACCCGAGCCAGAAGCTCGTACTCATGAGCAATGGAAAATTGAGACTGACGATGAACGTCGGAAACCTCACCCAACTCACGAGTTGGGTGTTGGAGTGGGGTAAACGCGCCCGTGTGCTCGAACCGCAGGAACTCATCGACCGTGTCACGGAAGAGTTGCGGGGCGCACTCGACGCTTACGCTCCTCGCAGGCCCTCACGGTAATTGGCGGCCCACCTCACCCTCACCCAGTCGTGCCACTCAGCCGCAACGTCGACTCCAGCCAACTCTGACTCAGTGGGCTCAGTTGAGCGCTCGATACTGCTCGTAATACGACAGCACGTGTACCACGTAGTTCTGGGTCTCTTGATACGGCGGGATCCCGCCGTAGCGCGCAACGGCACCCTCTCCTGCGTTGTATCCCGCGACCGTCAGCTGGAGATTGCCGTTGAAGGTGTTGGCTAGGATCCGTAGGTACCGCACCCCGCCCAAGATGTTTTGGCGCGGGTCGAAGATGTCATCGACCATCATACGTTCAGCGGTCGACGGGATCAGCTGCATCAGACCGTGAGCGTTCGCCGGAGAAACGGCACGTGGGTCAAAGTTGCTCTCGACTTTTATCACTGCGCGGATGAGCGCTTCGGGAATGCGATAGAGCTGCGACGCTTCGCGAATGTAGCCATCGTAGAGCGTGGCACGAGCGGCTCCACCGGGAGCAGGCATGACGACACGTTGGGCCCGTACAGCTTTTCCCTGTTGTAGCTTCGGCTTGCTCGATAGCTCGATGACGCCGTCCTCTCCCACCTTGCGCTCGATGTGGGCCGCTGCGACACAGCACAGGGAACCAAACAATAGGCAGCTGAAGCCGACTATCCGCGACGCGCGCCGCCAAGCTCGTGGATTCGACACCTTCGAATTCTCTGGCGACGCGCGCATGATACCTGCCTGCACTTGCTCTCAACGCCTGGGGAGCGGCCTTATTCCCGTCCCTGCCCCGTCACTCCGACAAGTAGGTGTAGCTGTTCATCGCTTCTTCGTAATGCGTCATCAGAAGTCGCATCTGTTGGAGCGATAGCTTGCCTTCTGCCAGGGCAGCTTCAGCCTGGGTACGAACGTTTTCAATCATCGCATCTGGGGCATACGCTACGTAACGAAGGACCTCTGTCATCGAGTCACCCTTGATGACGTGATCGACACGATACCCATAGTCCGAAACGCTCACGTGCACCGCGTTCGTGTCACCGAACAGGTTGTGCAGGTCCCCTAGAATCTCTTGGTACGCTCCGTTCAGGAACATGCCCAGGTAGTATGGTTTATCTGGTTCGATCCGGTGCACGGCCAGCGTGTCGCGCACGTCCTCGACGTCGATGAAGTGGTCAATCATACCGTCACTGTCGCAGGTCAAGTCTGCAAGCGTAGCGCGCACGTCAGGCTCTTCATTCAGCCGGTGAATGGGCATGATCGGGAACAACTGGTCAATAGCCCACGAATCGGGCGCACTTTGAAAAACGGAAAAGTTGCAGTAGTAGATGGCGCTCATCTGCTTCTGCAATTCGTGCAGTTCCTCGGGAACGAACTTGACGCGTCGAATTACCTGCTGAATCTTCGCGCAACATGCCCAATAGATCCGCTCCGCGACCGCTCGTTCACGTAAGCCGAGGTAGCCATACTTGAAAAGACTTTGGGCCTCCTCTTTCGCCTGACACGCATCGTGCCACGACTCCTGAACGTTCTTCGGCAGGATGCCTTGGTAGGTTTCGTAAAGCACCTGGATCACGCCATGGCTACCGGGCGCAGGAGCGGCTGGCTCACTCACTCGTACTTCGTTCGCTCCGACGACGTCGAAGATGAGCGCCGACTGATGCGCAACGATTGCCCGGCCCGACTCACTTACAAGCGTGGGCTCGGGAACTTGTGCTTTCTCGCACGCCGCTTGAATGGTTGCCACGACGTCAGAGGCGTATTCCTGCAGCGTGTAGTTCCGGGACGCGTGGAAGTCGGTTTTGGAACCGTCGTAGTCGATGGCCAGACCTCCGCCCACGTCCAGGTAACCCATGCGGCACCCCATGCGCGCAAGTTCGACATAGATGTTGGCTGCCTCTTGCAAGGCGTTCTTGATGGGGATGATGCTCGAGATCTGGCTTCCGATGTGAAAGTGAAGCAACCGTAAGCTGTCGAGCATGTTGCGCTCTGCCAGGCGGTCGACGAGCTCGATCGTCTCGGGAATGCTCAAGCCAAACTTAGCGCGGTCTCCAGCCGAGTTACCCCAGCGCCCCATGCCCTTGGTGCTCAACTTCGCCCGCACGCCGAGCAAAGGCGAGATCCCGAGCTTTTCGGACGCACGAAGCGCGTAGTCGAGTTCCTCAGCGCGCTCCAGCACGATGATGACCATCTTGTCCAAGCGCTGGGCGATCAGCGCCGTCTCGATATAAGACCGGTCTTTGTAGCCGTTGCAGATGATCAGACCATCCGTATCTTGCATGGCGGACAAGGCAATCAGCAGTTCGGGCTTCGACCCCACTTCTAGTCCGAAGTGGTAAGGCTTCCCGAACTCCACCACCTCGTGCACGATATGCCGCTGCTGGTTCACCTTGACCGGGTAAACGCCGCGGTACGTGCCCGAGTACCCATAGTCGCGGATGGCCCGCAAGAAGCTCTCGTTGATACGCTTGATGCGGTGGGCGAGAATGTCGGAGAAACGAATGAGAATGGGCAGCTCGATGCCCCGGGCGCGCAAGTCTTCGGTCAGCTCGTACAGGTTGATGGTGCGCTCCGACTCGGGATTGGGACGCACCTCGATTTCGCCCGCCTCATTGACGGTGAAGTACGGGGCACCCCAACCTTGAACCTGGTAGAGTAACGCGCTTTTTGCGGACGTCCACGCACCGTTGTTGCTCAGCTCGGTAAACACCTGGTCCCCATGCCCGTTGGAGTCTACGGGGAGCGAGTCATGAGAATCGCCATTGCCTGCGTCGGCGGCATTGGGTTCAGTGTAAGACAGCGACGAATCAACCATAGTTACTAGCCTCGGGGTCGGTGAGCGCACCGGTAGCGGGGGGGCGTATCGTACTCGCTAGGCGGCCCTTGAAAAGCCCTCATCCGTATAAAGCGCGGTGCCGCGCGCTGCCACGCTCTGCGGCGGCGTCCGCCGGCAGGAGAAACCGCCACCAGCCGATCGCACGCCGCTTTCGCGAACGCCCACCACGGGTTCTCCCACCGCTCATCGCGACGGGCGATCGTCGCAAGCTCCCAGCGCTGCGCCGCGCATCTTCTCTTAACGACCATCTCAGCAAGAG
>CAZNZA010000022.1:49719-54429 GCA_964577325.1 uncultured Polyangiaceae bacterium | reverse complement strand
CGAAGGGCTTCTATTTGCCTCGGCTTTTCCTGTTTTTCTTGTGCTGCGACAAGCACGACGATTTCACACATAACTCAATAAGTTGCCCTCGGTGGGCTCAGAACTTTAGTTGTCGCAGCACTAGGTGGTTCGCCGACGCGATGTACATCATTGCGCGCGCCGTTTTCGGGCGTCCGATATTCTCGCTGTACATTCGACGGGCACGGCCCGTGCAGGACACGCGTCTTGCTCGCGCAAGCACTAGCGCGCGAACAAAGTCGCAGTACCTGCCACGGGAGAGCATGGCCATGGCCGAAACAGTCGCTGACTACGCGTTTAGTCGGCTAGCTCAATGGGGAGTAACACACATTTTCGGTTATCCCGGCGACGGCATCAACGGCTTCATCGGAGCGCTTCCGAATCACGAGCCGCAACTCAAGTTCGTCCAAGCGCGCCACGAAGAAATGGCCGCGTTCATGGCCGGGGGCTACGCCAAGTGGACGGGGCGGACGGGTGTATGCATGGCCACTTCTGGTCCGGGTGCCATCCACTTGCTGAATGGACTGTATGACGCGCGGCTCGACCACCAGCCGGTGCTGGCGATCGTGGGGCAACAGAAACAAATTTCCATCGGTGCAGACTATCAGCAGGAAGTGGACCTACCGGTCCTATTCAAAGACGTCGCCTCCCATTTCTGCCACGTCTGCACGCATCCGGCGCAGATGCGCCACCTCGTCGACCGCGCCATGCGTATCGCTATCGGCGAGCGCACCGTCACGTGCATCATCGTGCCCAACGACGTTCAGGAGATGGACGCGGTGCACGCTCCCGAGCGTCAACATGGTGCCATCTTTACCGGCATTGGCTACGAGGCTCCGCGTTTGCTCCCTCGAGTGGAGCAGCTGGAACAAGCCGCCGCCGTCTTGAACGAGGGGCGCAAGGTCGCCATGCTGATTGGCGCAGGCGCGCTAGGTGCCGAAGAAGAGGTGCTAGCAGCCGCGGACAAGCTGGGAGCGGGGATTGCCAAGGCCTTGTTGGGACGGGCGGCAGTGCCGGACGATTTGCCATTCGTCACCGGGTCCATCGGCTTGTTGGGGACGGAGGCGTCCGACAAGATGATGCAGGAGTGCGACACGCTGTTCATGATCGGCACCAGCTTTCCCTACTCCGAGTGGCTCCCGAAAGAAGGGCAAGCGCGCAGCGTGCAGATCGACAACAAGCCTCGCATGCTCAGCGCTCGGTATCCTAACGAGGTAAATCTGTGCGGCGACGCGCGGGAAACGCTCAAGGAACTCCTTCCTTTGCTCGAACCGAAACAAGACAGAAGCTTTCGCGACAGCATCGAGGGTTGGGTTCAAGCGTGGTGGAGGCTTTCGGAAGAGCGAGCCATGAACGATGCCAAACCGATCAACCCGCAGCGGGTATTCTGGGAACTGTCGCCCTTGTTGCCAGACCGGTGCATTTTGACATCCGATTCAGGCTCGGCTGCTAACTGGTGGGCGCGAGATCTCAAGATTCGGGCGGGCATGAAGGCGTCGCTGTCCGGCAACCTCGCCACGATGGGCTGCGGCGTCCCTTATGCCATCGCCGCGAAGACAGCGTTTCCCGATCGTCCGGTCATCGCAGCGGTAGGAGACGGTGCTATGCAGATGAATGGTCTGAGTGAACTCATCACCATCTCCAAGTATTACCAGGAATGGGAGAACAGGCAGCTCATCATTCTGGTCCTAAACAATCAAGATCTCAATCAGGTAACTTGGGAACAGCGAGTAATGGGCGGCGATCCTAAAACGGTCTCCACACAGAACATTCCCGACGTGGCTTACGAAAAGGTTGCGGAGCTGTTTGGGCTCCAAGGGTTCGCGATGCACAAGGCCGACGACGTTGCACCCGTATGGCGGGCTGCACTAGCTGCCGACCGTCCTGCCGTGATCAACGCCTACGTGGATCCAGAGGTACCTCCGCTTCCGCCGCACATCCGCTGGGACCAGGCGGTAAAGTACATGTCAGCACTCGGCAGTGAAGATAAGCGGGGACACATACTAAAGCAGTCCATGCAACACTTAGCCAAGTCGTTCAAGCCGGGCCGCTGAAGCTGGGTAGGGAGCGAGATGAGTGCCGACCCCAACTCTCGTCAGCGTGCGGGCGAGCTGAGATTCCCGCGTGAAGTTGGAGGTCGCCTCGAAGACCCTAATACGAGAGTTCAAGCCCGGCCGGGCAATGCTGCAACGAAGCCATCGTACTCGAGAACGAAGCACTTACCAGCAATCGCGCGTGCAAGCCCATGGATCCGGCTGTATCGTTCATCTTTCACGACTGGGGCTCTATCACTTCAGGGCGTCTGGTTCTTCATCAATGGCCGGAGGTGGCAGGGTGAGTCTGACCACCCGAACTTGACGCGACGTAGCATCGAGGACTTCGGCGGTGATCCCCATCTGCAGCGTTACCCTATCCCCGCGCTTTACCATTTTTCCCGCGCAGTGAATGATGAGACCGGCAATCGTCGTATAACCTGGTCCATCATCGAGACTGCAGCGAAGCTCTCGATTCAGGTCCCGAACCGGTGTTGTACCCAGCACGACGAATCGGTCTTCTCCCTCCGCTTGCACGCGCACCTCGGGCGACTCGTGTTCGGCCAGTATCTCTCCCATGAACTCTTCGGCGATGTCTTCCATGGTGACGATTCCCTCGAAAGCGCCGTGTTCATTCACAACAATTGCTAAGATCGAGCGCTCTCGCTGCATCTCACGCAGCGCGTCCACCGAGTGACGGGATTCCATCACGAAGTGCGCCTTACGTAAGGCACGACCAATATCGGTGCGCCCCTCATGCATCTGTTGCAAGAACAGATCACGCGCCAGCACGTAACCGACGACATTCTCCTGTTCTCCGTCCACGACCGGAAACCGCGAGTGAACATGAGTCTCGAGCATCGTACGCACCTCATCATCGGTGGCCTGAAGTTTGATCGTGACCACCTGTGCCCGGGGTCGCAGCACCGCACTCAAGCGCAGAGAATGCAGGTCGATGGCGCGCGATGCAATATCGCCAGCCACCTCGCGAACAGCGCCGCCCGAAGAGGCCTCCTCTACGAGCTGGCGAAGTTCGGAAGCGGAAAGCGCCGACTCCGAGAACGTCGTTTGATCGCCGAACGGGCGTAGCAACAGGTTCGAAGCCCCCGTAAGCACCCAGGCGATAGGCCGCGTGAAGACCGCAATGGCCGTCAATGGCCGAGCCACGAGCAGACTGAAGCCTTCACTGGAGCGCAACGCGAGGGACTTGGGCACGAGTTCACCCAACACGATGGACAGCGCGGAGATAGCACCCACCACCACCGTGAGGGCTAGGCTCTGGGAGTATGCACCGAGACCGAGATCCGCGAAGACTTCAGCCAACGGCTCCTGCAACGTCGACCCCCCTACGGCGGCTGCCGTCGCTCCCACCACCGTTATCCCCACCTGCACGGTGGCGAGTAAGCGTTCTGGAACCTCCCGAAGGCGTAGCGCCACGGCCGCCGACGCTTTGCCCTCTCGAGCAAGCTCGGCCAGCCGCGTTTTGCGCACGGACAGTAGCGCGATTTCGGCGCCAGCGAAGAAGCCGTTGAGCAACACGAGAGCGACGATGGCAACGACTTCCCAAGCGACTTGCATCGCGCGCACCATACCAGCCAACGCCTAGCCGTGCGCACCAGCTAAGAGTAACTGTATTGCATTTGACTCAGAGTGATGTTAGGCAGCGAATCATGCTTCGCCGCCTGCTATTCGCGTCTGCTGGTGTGGTCATCGCCTGTTCCGATCCCTCCGGGCCCTCAGGAACGGGACAGGTGACGGTCCTACTGGAGCCCGAGGATTCCATCACTCGCGGACTCCGTCCCGGCACTAGTGTGGACTCCGTGCGCGACGGGTGGAGGGTCCGTTTCGATAAATATCTCGTCAGTATCGGGCGCGTGGAACTGAGCTTTGCCACGGACGCCCAAGTGCAGCTGCGAGACGAGGACGCCTACGTCGTTGATCTGTCCACTCTCCCGCCTAGCGGCGAGCCGCTGTGGCGACTCGAGGGCCTACGCGCCGGGCGCTGGTCGTTCGCTTATGAACTCGTGGGTGCGGCCGATGGCGCCAAGCGCCACCCGAGCGTATCCACCAAGGACTTCGAGCGCTTGCAGAAGGACGATCTCACGTACCTGATCGTCGGCACGCTCGAGAAGGCGGATGGCACCTCGTGTCCCCCTCCGGGTGGCCCGACCATCGATGCCGTTGCCGTCGGCGAAAACCAAGCCAGCCATCCCTGTTACGCTAATGGGCTCATCGAATTCGAGTTTGCGGTGCGAGCCGAAGCGAAGTTTTCCGATTGCCAGATCGACGGCATTCCCGGCGTGAGCGTCTCACGCAACGGCGCATCGACGGTGGCCGCCACGCTTCACGGCGATCATCTGTTTTTCAACGGCTTTCCTTCAGGCAGTGAAGGCGGCATCCAACGACTGGCGCAGATTTGGGCCGACACCGACGTGGATCTGGACGGGCAGATCTCGACCGAAGAATTCCGCGACCTGCTCATCGCTGACATGGGGGAGTGGGATGCGCGGTACCAAGGCGGCGGCTCTCCGCTGTCGGGCGGCGTCATGACCATGGGAGACCTGGCGGAAGGACAGCTCAAAACCCAAGGTCACATGGACGGCGAAGGTGAATGCGGCACGGAGGACGGCCATACCCACGACCACGACCACGACCACGA